>CAZXBP010000007.1:0-4946 GCA_964639015.1 uncultured Nitrosomonas sp. | reverse complement strand
GAGGTCTCGGTTTGTTGCCCTCACACCTGGCCCCTCTACCGGAGGGAGAGGGGAAGAAGACACTTCGTCGATCAGGCGGGTGGCAAGTTTATAGATGAGGTCGATCTGTTTGATGAGGTCGCGGCTGGACTCGGCCAGGGTGGCGAGATGGTCCACGGCTTTCTTGAGCTCGCCGTTGGTGGTTTTCTGCTCTCCCCAGGCCGCCTGCTGTTCGGTGATGATCTGTCGGAGGAAGGAATCCACATCCGCCGTGAACAGAAGGATGGCGTCATCCAGTTCCTTCAGCGGTTCAATATGGGGCGCGTCCTTGGCCAGGGTCTTGAGGAAGGGTTCGACCGCGCCGATGAAATCCGGTAGGGGCGAAAAATTTTTCGCCCCTACATGACCGTTGTCGTCTTGCGTCGTGAAACAGACCGCGCCCTCGGCCAGCATGCGCTGGCAGTAGCCCGCCACCAGGTCGAGGTAGCGCTCGGTCTCGCCCCGGTAGAGCCAGACGATGGCTTGCAGGTTTTGCTGTTGCTCCGGCGAAAAATCGTAGATCTTGCGCGTGACTTTCCTGTAAACATTTCTGGCGTCAATCATCAACACCTTGTCGCGGTGCGTTTCCGGCTTGGCGCGGTTGAGGAACCACAGTTCGCAGGGCACGGTGCGGGTGTAGAAGAAGTTGGAGCGGATGGCGATCATGATGTCCACGTCGCCGGTCTCGACCAGTTTCTGCCGCACCTTGGCCTCGCCGCCGGAGGCAGAGGAGGCCTGGGAGGACATGACAAAGCCGGCGCGGCCCGTGTCGTTCAGGTAGCTGTAGAAGTAGCTGATCCAGACGTAGTTGCCGTTGCTGACCTTGTCTTTTTTGTTGACGCCGGGCAGGCCAAAGGGCAGGCGCGGGTCGGACTTGACCTTGTCGGCGTCGATTTCATCGACGTTGAAGGGCGGATTGGCCATGACGTAATCGGCCTTGCCGACCAGTTCGTGCGGGTCTTCGTAGTAGGTGATGGCCTTCTGGATGTCGCCTTCCAGGCCGTGCACGGCGAGGTTCATCTTGGCCAGGCGGATGGTTGTGGCGTTTTTCTCCAGGCCGCGGAAGGTGAGCTTTTCGGTGGGGCTGTCGCCGTGCTCCTCGACAATGCGCGCGCTCTGCACGAACATGCCGCCGGAGCCGCAGGCCGGGTCCAGCACTGTGCCCTTGACCGGGTCGAGCACGTGGGCGATGAGCGAGACGATGGAGATGGGGGTGAAGAATTCGCCGCCGTCGTGGGCGCCCTGGTCGGCGAACTGGGTGAGGAAGTATTCGTAGATGCGGCCGAAGACGTCGCCCCTGACCCGGTTCAGTTCTTCCGGGTTGAGGGTGCGTAGCAACTGGCCGAGCACCTGGTTGTCCAGCTCCTGGTATTCGCCCTTGGGCAGTGTGCCGCGCAGGTTTTCGTAGTCCGCCTCGATGGACTCCATGGCCTCGATGATGGCGCGGGCGCGGTCGGCGCTGTCGGGCAGGGCCACCAGAAAATCGAATTGCGCATTGGGACGCAGGAAGATGGCGCTCTGCTGGGAGAAGTCTTCCTTGGTCAGCGCACGGGTCTTGCCGCCGCGGCTGGGCAGGTTGGGCTCGATCTGCTCCTTGACCATCCGATAGCGGCTGTAGGCATGGCGCAGGAACACCAGGCCCATGACGGGGAGGAAGTATTCGTTGCTGGCGTAGTTGGAGTTGGCGCGCAGGTTGTCCGCCGCACTCCAGAGCCGCTTTTCAATGGTTTCAATATGTTCAAGCTGGGCCATGCCTGTACATCCTTGCTGAAATAAGCATCGCGTCGAGGTTCACGCTGATTGACAGGTTACGGCCATTGTATATTCCCCGCTTCGCGGATCAGGCGCAGCAGGCTGGGAGAGACCTTCCAGTGATGGCCGTCATCGGTGACGACGCTGATGGTTTTTTTGTTGAGGCGCAGTACGGCGCCCTGGATGATTCGGCCGTCGGAAGCTGCAAAGGTGACACGGTCGCCTTTGGTGAAGCGGGTCATCAGCGAAGTCGCGCGGGCCTGGGAAATGAGGTTGAGGCGTTCGACGATGAGATTGTTGAGAAAGCGCAAGTCTTCCTCGTTCAGCCGTTTAATTGCTTCGACGGCGGAAAGCCGGTCGATGATCTTGATGTCTCCGGGATTCATGGTTACGCTCCGTTTTTCAATCTAAGAACCTCAGTTGAATGGGGTTTAAAGTGCGTTGATTTTTATTTCCGGCAAGCCGCAATTCGTTGTAATAACGTGTTATAACAAGGAATTGCAACGCAGCAAAAATCAAAAAGCGGCGTGCTATAAACACCATCGTTTGGCTCACTATCCGGATGAACCGACATTGCACGAATTGTTTCATGTATTCCTATCGTTAGCCATCCCGGATAACGGTGACTGAGTTTTTTAGGTTCAATGTTTTCAGCAGTGCCCTTTATGCATCCCTTGTTGCGGATGCATAAAGGCGTGTTTATTGTACTGATCGCACGTGAAAATCCGGCTTTCTTTTTAACATGCCTTATCCATCTTTTCAGAGTGGGAGAAGGCATCGATTCGGTGTCTTGACGTGCAACAGGTAAAACTGTCCGAAAATATACCATCTGACATGCCATGCGCAAGTCAAAATTACAGATGCTCAGCGTCTCCGCAAAAAAGTGTCAGGTCTTGAGAGGCATTACTAATGCATTAACTGACAAAAACCCAAAGATACGGTACATGTTTGCATCATGTTTGAACGCGGGGTTGAATCATGATTTCCAGGAGACTGTCCGAGAATAGCGATCGTAGCGAGGGCGAGGCTGGTTGAGCGGGATTTTTCGATCATTTGAGGCGAATAGTCGTTCTATTCAACGAAAAGGATCGGAAAATACGGCCAATCAGGCTCGTTCGCAGTAGGTCAGTCTATTCTCGGACAGTCTCCTGGATACTCAAACCATGGCTGGCCGCTGATTGATGACTTCCTGACAACGCCAATAACTTCTCAATGCCGACCGGCTCTTCCTTGAGCAAGGGCACGACGGCGTAACGTTGTGCATGAAAGGTGGATACTGCCTCGATATCGGTGCGTTCGTTATGGGCGCGTTGGGATAAAAGCGGTGACTCGACGGTTGTGGCGGCGATGCTGTTATTGATGATCCAGGCCCACGGTTCGATCCCGGCGCGGCGCAGATCATCTTGCAGGCCGGCGGCTTCCAGCACGGGTGTTGTTTCCGCCAAGGTCACCAGCAGTATTTTGGTTTGTTTGGGGTTCTGCAGCTGCATCATCGGCGTGGTGTACCGCGCGATGGAATGGCTATCCATTTGTTTGATCACTTCGCGATGATAAGCGCCGGTAGCATCAAGCAATAGTAATGTGTGGCCGGTCGGCGCGGTATCCATTACCACGAATTGCTTCCCGGCTTCGCGGATCATGCGCGAGAATGCCTGAAATACCGCAATTTCTTCGGTGCAGGGCGAACGCAAATCTTCTTCCAGTAACGCTCTGCCTTGTGCATCCAGATGCGTGCCTTTGGTTTGCAGAACGCGCTGGCGATAGCGTTCGGTTTCCACCTGCGGATCAATCCGGTCGACGAGGAGATTATCCATTGCGCCGCTCAGTGTTTCGCTCAAATGCGCCGCCGGATCGGAGGTAGTGAGATGCACCGGCAAGCCGCGTTTCGCAAGGCTTACCGCGATTGCCGCAGCCAGCGTGGTTTTGCCGACACCGCCCTTGCCCATCAGCATGATTAAACCGCAGCCATCCTGGGCGATTTCGTCGATCAAGCCGGATAAGCCGGGAAACGGTATGGCCTGATGCGCCGTACTGTTACCACCGACAGCGGGTAATTCATCCATCAGTAGCTGCCGTAGCGCGGTCAATCCGATCAGGTTGAAGGGTTTCAGCGTAATATGATCGCATGGCAGTACTTCGAGAATTTCAGGGATGGCCGCCAGGGCTTTCTGTTCGCGTTGGAAGATGGCATTTGCCAAATCATCCCGCGCTGCTTCCGATTGCGGCAATAAGCCATTGATGACGAGGAATTGATTGGTCAAACCGATGGCCGTGAGTTCTTCCTGTGTTCGCGCTACTTCACGTAACGTGGCTTGCTGCGCACGAGCAACCAGTACGAGCCGGGTGCGTTGCGGATCGGCGAGCGCATCCACCGCCGCTTTGTATTGCTTTTGCTGTTTTTCCAGACCCGCCAGCGGGCCGAGACAGGACGCATCGCCTTTGCCTTCTGCAAGAAAATCACTCCATGCGCCGGGCAGTTGCAGCAGCCGGATGGTGTGGCCGGTCGGTGCAGTGTCGAAAATAATGTGATCGTAATCCGCTGTCAGCGTTGAATCGATCAGCAAAGCGGTAAATTCGTCGAAAGCGGCTATTTCGGTGGTGCACGCGCCGGATAATTGTTCCTCGATACCTTTGACCACGGTGTCCGGCAATACGCCGCGCACCGGATTGACAATACGGTCACGGTAAACTTGCGCCGCTGCCTGCGGGTCGATTTCCAGTGTCGCCAGACCAGGCACTGCGTTGATGGCGGTAATCCTGTTGCCGATCGTCATGCCGAACACCTGGCCAACGTTGGAAGCCGGGTCGGTGCTGACCAGTAGCACTCGCTGACCGGCATCGGCCAATACGATTGCCGTGGCGCAGGCTAACGAAGTTTTGCCGACGCCGCCCTTGCCGGTAAAAAACAGAAAGCGCGGCGGCTTGTCGAGAAATTTGAGTTGTGTCATTGGTTTGATTTGGGTCGCGTCAGCAACAGCCGCCGCAGCAACTGGATTCTTCGGCAGGCTGTTCCAGAGGAATCCCTGCCCAGCGCGCGAGTTCGCCGCGATTCGGATAGCGCCCGGCGAGGGCGACTTCACCGTCGACCAGGATAAGCGGCAGCGCTTCCGCGCCGGAGCGCTCCAGGAATGCTTTTACCGTGGAATTATCCGCAAAAGCCATGGGCTGCTGCGCCA
>CAZXBP010000006.1:0-39102 GCA_964639015.1 uncultured Nitrosomonas sp. | reverse complement strand
CCAAAAATAAAAATCAACGCACTTCAAACCCCATTCAACCGAGGGTTTTAGGTTGGACGCCACCTAAACGACCCATGAATGGCAAATGAACCGCAATCCTTCCTCACTTTGCCATCGCTCCTTTGATCTGCTCGTCTGCGGCGGCGGCATTTATGGCGCATGGACAGCCTACGACGCCGCATTGCGCGGCCTCAAAGTCGCGCTGATTGATCAGGGTGACTGGGGCAGTGCAACCTCATCCGCTTCCAGCAAACTGGTGCATGGCGGTCTGCGCTATCTGGAACAATTCGAATTTAAACTTGTGCGCAAGACGCTGGCGGAACGTGAAATGCTGATCAAAGCCGCGCCACACCGGGTGTGGCCTTTGCGCTTTGGCGTGCCGGTGTATGCACACAGCCGCGTTGGCCTGCTGCGCATGAAACTGGGCCTGATGCTGTACGATCTGCTGGCCGTCGGTCAGGTGTCCGGCAGACGGCATCGCTTTTTTTCACACCATCGGTTTGCCGAACACTTTCCCCTGCTCAATGCCGGAACGCTGAAAGGTGGATTCACCTATGCCGATGCGCAGACCGACGATGCGCGGCTGGTGCTCGAACTGGTCGATGGCGCAATCCAGGCCGGCGCGATTTGCGTCAATTACTGTCAGCTCACCCGCCTGATCGAAGAAAACGGACAGGCATGCGGCGCTGAACTGGTGGATATGTCGACCAATCAGTCCTGTGAAATCCGCATGCGGCAAATTGTGTTCGCCACGGGCCGCTGGCAGGCCGCCGATCAACAAATCAAAAACGATTGCCGGCTGACGCGGGGGATTCATCTGATTTTGCCGCCACTGCTGAAGGATGAAGCGCTGCTGCTCACCGCGCCATCGGACGGGCGCGTATTCTTTATGATTCCATGGTATGGGTTGACGCTGCTCGGCACGACTGACACGTCTTATCATGGTTCGCTGGATGCCATTGACATCGACCGGACGGAGATCGCTTACCTGCTCGACGCGGCGAATGCGTATTTGAAAAAATCCTGGTCGGAGACCGACATCATCGGCGCATTTGCCGGTTTACGGGTGTTGAAATCAGCATCTGCGGCTGAAGCAACCGCCGCGCCATCATCGATCAGCCGCGACTGGGAATTGAAAACGGCCGGCAATGGCGCGCATTACTCAATCGGCGGCAAACTGACTTCAGCGCGTCAGGATGCCGCGCAAATTGTTGATCGTGTCTGCACAGCGCTGGATATTCAGCGCCCCTGTGCGACACATGGACGTCTTTTTCCCTGGTACCCGCACGAATCATCGGTGGATTTCCCGGCGTGGTCGCAGGCCATGCAGGAACAGGCCGTTCTATCCGGCGTTGACCGGGAAAGCGCTTTCTGGCTCATCCGGCGTCATGGCGGAAACGTTGCGGAAATCCTGCGAACAATCGCGCATCAGCCGGTTTCAGCGGAACGGATTATGCCGTCACTGCCATTCATCACCGCCGACCTGATGCACTGCGCTGCCCATGAAATGGTCGTCCATCTCGATGATGCGCTACGCCGTCGCATACCGCTGCTGATTCTGGCGGAATTGACCGAAACCGACCTGCACCGGATAGCCGGGCGCATTTCCGGCGTATTGCACTGGGATGCCGCACGCTGTCGGCAGGAGGTCGCACGATGCCAGGCATGGCTGAAGCAATGACGGCTCTCGCCCTCGATCTGGGCACCACATCGATCAAGGCGGCGTTACTTGATCGCAACGGCATGCTTTGCCAAATCACTCGCTTTTCCGCGCCGACGATCAATCACACAGAGGATCGCTACGAGAGTGACGCGTTGCGTTACGTTGAAACTGCCGAACAGGTGCTGGCGCGGTGTCTGGCTTTGGCTTGCGCGAGCGAGCGCCCGCCGCTGGGACTATGCAGCCAACGCTCTTCATTGCTGATCTGGGACAAAAGCAGCGGACAGCCGGTCACCCCGCTGATATCCTGGCAGGACGGGCGCGGAAAGCGTTTCCACGACGCGTCCGGAAACGCCGGAACATTGATCCCGGCGTTAACCGGATTGCGCCTGACACCTTATTATTTCGCCCCCAAGTTGAGTGTTTTGCTGCGGGAGAATCCTGCATGGCGAGAGAAACTGGAACAACAGGAATGGCTTGCCGGTACGCTGGATACTTTTCTGATCTGGCGCTGGACGGATGGACGCGCTTTCTGCACTGACGCCTCGATGGGCGCACGCACGTTACTGATGGACGTACATCAGCTGTGCTGGTCGAAAGACTTGTGCGATCTGTTCGGCATTCCGATGCGCATTCTGCCGCAGATCACCCCCTCGACAGGATTGAATCTGTCGCTACGCAACGGCCTGACGCTGCAAGCCAGCGTTGGCGATCAATCCGCCGCGCTGTTTGCCGGTGTACCGGACGATAAAACCACCGCGCTGGTCAATCTCGGTACCGGTGGATTTGTCATCCGTTTCCTGGATGACGCTGTCCTGCCCCCGGAAGGCTATCTGCACACACTGGTTTATCAGGATCGGTCAAAACCGGCCTGCATGGCCAGCGAAGGCACATTGAATTCCATTTCGGCAGCCTTGTCACCTTATCCGTTTCGTGAATGCACCATCGAAGATTTCGCCGGTAACCGGATTTTCTGCCTTGCGGAACCCAGCGGCCTCGGCGCGCCGTATTTCTCCAGTCATCTCGGACTTTATTTCTCGGAACCAACGGCACACCTGTCACCCCGTCAAATCGCGGCTTTGCTGCTTGAAGCCATTGCCTTCAGAGTATCGGAAATCCTGGAATCATTCCATCGACAGGCCCCGCTTTCCCAGGTTTATCTCTCAGGCGGACTTTCGGAACTGACCTGCCTGCAATACGGCATCGCCCAGTGCGTTCCGTTTCCGGTTTATCATCTGCAACAAAAAGAAACCAGTCTGCTCGGCGCAGCCATGCTCGCTACGGACATCAGAACCCGGCAACTTTCCTATGCGGTAAAAATAGACCCCGGCCTTCCCGATAGCGCGTTAGATCAGAAATATCAGCACTGGAAAGCCTGGCTGAATGAATTGACTGGAATATATCGTCAACCCTGTTGAGCGACCATGCAGCCATTAATAATGCGACAGGGTTGTTCGTTTCTCCAATCTGGCGCAAAATGCATTAATGTAATGTCAGCACGATGCTGAACGCACGGATTTCGGATTTTCTTATCAAGGAGGATAGGCCATGGGCAAGAGACTGACCAGCCGTTACATTCTGGTTGTACATGAAGTCACAACAACTTCCGTCAAGATCTGGGTCGGCGCGTTATTGCCTTCGCTGGCAAAGCCGCATAACTGGCGTCTGGTTGTAAGAAAAGTTAATTCCGAAACTGATCGGAAAAATGAAACCGGAGAAATCGTCAAAACCATCACCCACATAAAAGAACAGGGCGATGTCTGGGAAAGGCCTTTCGATCGCCTGGACAAACGTTTTTTCAAAGTGGAAATCATCGACGGACTGGAGTCAGGACAGGATTACATTGTTGAATTCGAATCACGCGTGGAACATCAATGGGAATTACTCGAAAAGTCGTTTCTGACCACGCTGCCCCAGGCATTACCAGCCGCTGACGATCGTCCGTTTACCGTCGGACTCGGCTCGTGCTTCTACACCAAGCATGACGGGGGACGAGCTGGTCAGGCGTTTGAAGCGTTGTACCGCCATCACCAGTACAGGCCGGATATCAAATTTCTGACCGGAGACCAGGTTTATCTCGATATCGGGCTGGGATGGTACCCATTGAGTGAGGATGACTGCCAGGATCGCATTGCCGACGATTACGCGGAAAGCTGGGATCTGATGCGCAGCATCCTGCGCCGCGGCGGTACCTGGATGCTGGCCGATGACCATGAATACTGGAACAACTACCCGTTTCTGAAAGGCATCAATCCCTACCTGACCACATTGCAGCATGATGAAGCTTTCAGGAAACGATGGGAAACAGCGGCGAAAAGGGGCGTGCAAATCGTTCAGCAGATTCAGACGCTGCGGATTTTCACTATCGGCAACGACATTTCCTTTTGTATCGCGGATTTGCGATCGGAACGGACAAAAAGCGGGTTCATGTCCGACGCCGCTTTCCAGCAATTACTGAACTGGATAAAGCAGCTGACCTGCCCGGGCGTACTGGTCATCCCGCAACCGTTAATCGCCGGAAAAGGAGACGTCAACGACAAAAACCTGCCGGACTGGCCGCAATACAATGAACTCATTGTTGCACTGCAAAACGGCGGTCATGACATTGTCGTACTGGCAGGCGATGTGCACTTTGGGCGGGTTTCCCAGGTCATCCTGGGCGGCAGTGGAAACAAACTGATCGAAGTAATTGCCTCGCCGATTTCAAATCTCTCGGAACTTAACGGTTATGCGGCAAGCAAACCCGATACATCCAGCAAAACGTTTCCGGTCGCGCCCGTACCGGGCGTTTCCGCCAATCCGATTGATTATCTTGGAACGGTCACCACGGAAAACAAGTGGTGGGATTTGCGTTTCCCGAGACCGAGAACGACTGAGCATCTGATGACGGCCGGTTTTTACCGGGACGGACAATCGGTAAAAATGAAAGTTTACGCGTGGGACGTCAGAAACCCGGATAAAAGAAGCGGCCTGCCTAAATCAATCCGGAAATTTGATATCAACCCCATCGCATTGAAATAACTTCCGAAAACCCGATCTCAGCGTCAAGCGCCCGGCAATGGTGCGCTTGACGCTGAAACCGGAGCCAAGTACCGCATCCGGATGACTCCGATTGCCGACAGATACACCAGAACGCGCTGCTCATGATTTTGTGCAGCTACTGCCAGCCGGTTACTTCATAACCTTTTTCCTGCAAGCATCGGTATACGAAATTGACATAGGCCTGACTCGGTTGTGGTTTTGATGATTGAAAAATTGCTCTCAACAATCCCCAGGTCGCACCGCTTGCCGCGCCAATCAGCGAACCCGTGCCCGCCGAGCCGGATATAGCGCCGCCAACCGCGCCGCTTGCCGCGCCCATCCCGGCGCTCATGGCCGTAGTCGTTGCAATATTTTCAGCCGTGCCGCCGCCTTCTTTGGCACCGGCTGCTTCAGCCATCTGCCTGCAGTATTCAATATCCTGTTCGGCGACATTCTGACCCACGGCTTGAAAATGCGTATTGGGATACAAAATTGGCCCTGTACTGGAGCAGGCGGTTAATCCCAGCAGCGCCAGCCCCGCAAACAACATCACAACCGGTTTCATCGTGGAACTCCTTTCTCATCCGCTCATGCGCGGCAATTACTGATCGAGCAAAAAGCAACATGACGCGTATTCCTATTTAACCTGCCCATGATGCTGATCATCAAGTATACCCTCCGTCACAGCATAAAATCCGGTTTTTTTCACCCATCATCGCCTTGCTGTCAACGATATTCAGCCAGACAAACTCCAGAATGCTATAAATCCTGCTCCAGCAATGTGCCATTTTTCAAAAGCCAGGCTTTCGCTTTTTCCGTAGCCGGTATTTGTGCCCGAACTATATTCCAAAACCGCGGCGTGTGATTCTGTTCGATCAAATGCGCGAGTTCATGCACCACCACATAGTCGATGACAAACATTGGCGCCTTGATCAATCGCCAGTTGAAAATCACATGGCCACCGGGCGTACACGAGCCCCAGCGGTACTTTCCGTTGCCAATCCTGGCTTCCTTATAACTAACGCCCAGATTCCCGGCATGCGCTGATACACGCGGAAGAATTTTTTTCTTGGCGCTTTTTATGAACCATACCCGGAGTGCTCCGGATTTATCCGTCAACGTGCAGGGCACAATAAATTTCTGATCAAATTGAATAGCATCGCCCGCACCAGCCACTTCGATACGGTAAAATCTGCCAAGATAGGGCATGGATTCGCCGGACACCCATTCCTTTCCGGGCGGATGCGGTAATGGATTATATTTCTGGGTATGCCGGGTTTTCTCATAAAGCCACAGCTTGCGCGACGCCACCACATGGCGAATCTTCTCCAGCGCAGTACCCTCGGGCGCGTTGACCACCATGGATCGATCTCGCTCCACCGTGATAGTGAGCGTCTTGCGCTTGGAATAAACGATTTTGTAATCCAGCTCCATGTCAGCTCGCGTACAGAATCCGGTCATGGTTCTTTTCGGCGATTTCCATCACTCGAGAAATGATCTGGTTGCGTCTGGCAATGACATTCGGCAGGGTATGAAAAGCTTCAGAAATCAGAATCTGCTGAATTTCCGCTTTCAACCGATTACGGGCAGGGACACTCTCCCAGAAGCTGGTCAGCTTCAATTCCCGTTCCACAACCAGATAAATCCGCTGCGTCAAATCGACCAACAGCGCAATACGGTCATCGGGCTTCCCATTGTAGCCTGACTGTTGCTCCCATAGTTCGCTGAGCTCAGCTTGGAGCATGCGGAAAAACGGCATCTGTTTCTTCTTGTGCAGGCCATAGCTCGATTCGTTCGCCGCCTCGATGATGCGTTTGCGCAGCTTCTCCAATTCTTCGTAAATCTTTTGCCAGTTGTCATTAAACGCTTGCAGGATATCTGTCAGTGCTTTGGAGAATGAGGCTTGCAGTTCCGGGTCGTCGTCCAGCTCAATGTCTAAGTGGTGACGAATGGCGTGCTCCACCTCGGCGGCCTTGGTCTTGGTACGCGTGCGCTTGGCGACCTTGCTCTCGAAGTCTTCGTCGAGAATCGAGATCGGCTTCACCTTCTGTTCGATGCCCCGAGATTCAAGATACTGGTCGGTGATGGCCCGCAGCTTGGGCGGGATGCCTGTCATGCTCATGCGCTGGTCGTTCAAATGGCGTCCCGCCAGCACGTTGATCTCGGTCAGCACGTTGTAGGTCTTCATATAGTCCAGCGCCTCCTTGGCCGGAAAGATCAGGTCCAGGCTGCGGGTCAGCTTCTTGTAGGCCAGCATGAACTCGAAACGGATGTCTTCGTCGTAGAACAAATCAAAAAACGCGTCGTGGTCGTTCAGGTCGGTCAGGCCGTGCTTCTCCAAGAGGCCCATAATGGCCTTGTAGTCGGCCTGTAACTCGCGCAACTCGTCTTCGGGGAAGCTCAGGCAGTCGATCACTTCCTTCTGTTCGCGCTCGTCGTAGTTGTCGATGGCCTTCTTAAGATGGTGGCCGATGCCGACGTAATCGACGATCAGCCCCTTCTCTTTCGCAGCGCCCGCCACGCGATTCACGCGCGCGATGGCCTGCAAAAGATTGTGCGCAACGACTACCTTGTCCAGATACATCACCTGCTCGATGGGCGCATCGAAACCGGTGAGCAGCATGTTGTTTACCACCACAATGCCGATGTCGCCCGTCACGCCCTCGTCTTCCTTGTCGAACGGCAGTTTAAAGCTCTTGATGGTGCGCGTATGGCGGCCACTGTCGGAATATTCCTTGATGTGCGGCAGGTCGTTGTGGCTGCCGGAGATCACCACGTCAGTCTTGAGCTTCTTCAGTCCCGCCAGGTCAATATTCAGCGAGTTGTCCTGTTCCAGTTCTTTAACCTTTTCGGTCAAGGCAACGTCCAGCGCCGTCTTGTAGCGCACCGCCGCCTCGCGCGAGGTCGCCACCACTTGGGCCTTGAAGCCGTTGGGAAACACCTGTTCGAGGTAATGCGCAACCATGTCGCGGGCTTTGGCCTCGATGGTGGGCTTCGCCTCCAGATAGGCATCGCGCGAACCGTAGCCGAGGATCTCCAGCCGCTGTTGCAGGTTGTACTCGCTGAACACGTCGGCAAAGGCGGTATCCATGCCGGTCTGGTCCGGCACCTCGGCGTTGTGGGTGCGGCCTTCGTAGACGATCTCCAGCGTCACGCCGTCCTCGATGGACTGGCGCATGGTGTACTTGTCGATGTAGTCGCCGAACACCGTCTCGGTCTTGTCGATGGGCGTGCCGGTGTAGCCGATGCGTGCCGCGTTGGGGATGGCCTTGTCGAGATTCGCGCCGAGCAGCGAGTACTGCGAACGGTGCGCCTCGTCGGTCATCACCAGAATGTTGGGGCTCAGGTTCAGCTCGGGGAAGGTTTCCGTGAGGTCGGTCTCGCGGAATTTGTGGATCATCGCCATCACCAGATCCGAGGAATCGCTGCGCAGCAACTCCTTCAATTTGGCGATGCTGTCTGCTACCTTCACAGTGAAGCCGATGCTGCCACCGGTGTCAAAGAGCTGCTGTTCCAGTTGCGTGCGGTCGGTGATGAACACCACCTTCCACTTGGAAAGCTGGGCGTGGCGGTACATCTCGCGCACCATGAACATCATGGTCAGCGACTTGCCCGAGCCCTGGGTGTGCCAGACGATGCCGCTGCGCGCGCGTGGCGTCTTGCCGGTGAGCAGGCGCTGCACGGCCAGCTTCACGGCGCGGAACTGCTGATAACGCCCGACGATCTTGATGCGCTCGCTCTTGTCCGATTCCGAGAAGAGGGTGAAGGTGCGGAGGATATCGAGCAGGTTCTGCTTATCCAACATGCCCGCCACCAGCCGCTGCTGGTCGTTGGGGCTGCTACCGCCGTGGGCGAGATCTTCCACCGTACGCGGATAGGGGTCGGACCAGCGGTAAAAATGCTTTTCGATGTGTGTGGTGAGAGTGCCGAACTTGGCCTCGTTGCGGCAGGTGGCCACCACGAACTGGTTGAAGTAGAACAGTGGCGCGCTGCCCTCGCCCTTGGCCCCGCGCTGCTCGCTGTAACGCAGCATCTGCTCGATGGCCTCGGGGATCGGCTCCTTCACCCTGGGCGACTTGCATTCGATCACCACCACCGGCAGGCCGTTCAGGAACAGCACGATGTCCGGGATGATATGGTGCTCGGTGCCGAGGATGCGCACCTTGAACTGGCACACGGCGATGAAACGGTTATGGACGGGGTGCGCAAAATCGATATAGCGCACTGTCGGGCTTTTCTCGCCGGTCTGGCGATTCTCCGCAACGCTGGTGTTTTCCAGCAGCAGGTTCAGCACATGATGGTTGTTGTCGAGCAGATTGCTGCCGGGAAAGCTGGCAGTGAGGCGCCTCGCCACTTCTTCCACCTGGTCGTCTTCCAGCCAGGGGTTGATCACCTTGAGCTGTTCACGCAGCACCGGCCTCATCACCACCTCGGTGAAGCTCTCGCGAAAACTCTGCTGCGGATGTTGCGCCGTGTCCAGGTCGATAATTTCCCACTGCAATTCCGCCAACTGATCGAGCAGCGGCTTTTCGACGTGGTTGCGCTCGTCTATCTTAATATGAGGCGGCGTCTTACCGGTTTGCATAAGCATCCAAATTTAGGAAAAGTTGGCAGTAACGCCGCTGTTGCGGGCAACGGTACGCAAATCATGAATCAAAAACATCGGCATCGGTCTTTAGCGCTTGTTCTCCCGCCGTATAGGCCTGATCGCCACGATTGGGTTTATCCGGAAACCGTAACACCAATAAGCCGTGCTCAACCATCGGCGTCAGGAAGCGGGAGCGCAGTCCATCTTCATTGCGTTGCAGCAGCACGCCCAATTCCCGCCGGGTGAGCCAGATGCCACGGCACAGCAGCAAAATAAGCCGTTCCATGTCCTGAGGGCTCAAGCGTTTATTAACCCTGGCCGGAACCGCAATCACTTGTAAATGCGCCCAAGTTTCATCGCTATGTACGGAGTCACGGTTCTTATGTGCGGAGTCGCTCTCCTTATGTACGGAGTCGCTCTCCTTATGTATGGAGTCGCTCTCCTTATGTATGGAGTCGGCGGTTATTTCCGGCAATTGATAACGCGTCCAACGGCCTTGTCCTTTCTGCACCAAGGCCGCCTTGACCACCAGGCCTTGCAGCAACCGCGTCATATCGGAAGCATGGCCGCCGGTAATCTGGCGCATGCGCACGTTGTCGACAGCTCCTTCGAGATCGGCCGTCACCAAGGCCTGCACTTCCAATTTGGAGAAGCCGGCAAACACACGGCCGAAACGCGCCTGCAAGCGCGATAAGGATTCATCCGGTATCAAACTCACCATAGGCAAGCGCCACAACACGCGATCCGGCTGGGTTTGTTCCTGGATTATCGGCATGCGCCAATGCTGCGACTCCCAACCGCGGCGAATTTTATCGACGCCGGAACCAGCTTTTTCCGCCGCGCCGATCAGTGTAAACATGGTTTGCAGGGCTTTGTTGCGGCATTCGCTAACATTGCCGCGCAACAGTTGGTCGAACGAAACCAACAAGGTTCCCGGATTGGAAAACTCGAAACGATCCCGGTATTTTTCCACCACGACCCCGCCCATGCCTTGATAATCGGCATGAATCAGCGCATTAACCAACGCTTCGCGTATCGCTTCATGCACGACGGACTCGCCAATGCGGAATAAATCACTGTCCAATTGAAACGGCAGTTTCAAATCGACGGCCAAGCGCTGGATTACCCGCAAATAAAACTGAAACAAATTACCCGCCCAGGTGCCGTCCAAAGTCAAACGATCGGTCCAACGCACGGCAGGATCGTCCGACAGCTTTTCCCGGTAATCGACGTGGTATTGCGGCAGCGCCTCGCGCAGAGCGGCTTCATTGCCGAACATCAATAACCCGGCGACGGTCGGCCCCTCGGCCTGGCTGGCGCGGTCTTTGCGCCATGCGCCCAGCTTGCTTAGAAACGTCTTGTCGTCTTCGCTCAGCCAGGGATGGGTGGGTTTGTGCGAGGCAAAACGTTGCCGGTATTGCTGCAAGCTCGGCCGGTCCAAATCGTCCAGCATGAAATGTTCCAGAATGCGGCTATCCGCAGGCTGCTCGGCTCTATCCGCCAGCATGCGCCCCACTTCCTGCTCGGTACAATGGTAATCACCCTCATGATTACGGCGGTAGGTACCGGTCAAGGGATTTTGCCCGACGAACACCGGACGTTGATAACGCGAAGCACGCGGCACCCGAATTGCCAGCAATACGCCATCGGAATGAGCGATTTCCTGAATATCGCCGTCGTCGAGCAGGTTAAGATTCACCTTGCTCCGATTATTCACGGTATCCCACAGGCTTTTCTTCAATTTGGCGACATCGGCAACGCCGGACACCGCGCCATTATCCTCCACGCCCAACAAAATCACGCCGCCCTGGCTATTGGCCATTGCGCTATAGGTCTCCCATAGACTGCGCGGAATGCCGCCACGCGCGGACTTGAATTCGAGGTCGTCGTTCTCGCTCCAGTCCAAACGGGCCAAGAGTTCCAGCGGGTTAAAGGCTTGGCCGTCAGACATCCGGCTGACTCGTTTCGGCTGCCAGCAACGGCGTGACGCGGCGTTTTCCGGTTAGAAAATCATGCATCAGCCCGCATTTGAGAGAACATAGCTTTATGGCGAGAACTCCCTTTTCGACAATGCCAGACGAAATTGTTCGCAGTACGCTTTCGATCTTCTCAAGCTCATCCCGCGGTGGCACCGGTAATTTTGTGGTGCGCAATGTCTCGGCACGTATCGATGCCATGATTCCACCTTGTTCATCTTTCGCGAAATGCTTAAGAACCCAGGGCGAATGGTTAATCTGGAGACAAGCAACGTAGGGAGAATATTTCGCTTGGTCTATCGATATGGTCCATACATGTTTTGATGACAAAGCTTCCCCGATTTCATCCGGTACGAGGCAGCAGCGTCCAACCGTCCCCATAATCGTAATCATCAGATCACGAGGTCGAACGAGATATCTTCTTAATTGCTCTGCCTTCTTGGGTGGAACAAATCTCTTATAATCGGCAACAAATTGTTCAGGAAAGACGTTGTCGATACCAAGCAACGGAATTCCGGACTCAGCCAGCTCTTCCTTCAATAGTGCGCTTCCAAAAGGGCCGCTACGCATCGCTGGGTCTATGTCTGCCAGCAACGACTTTATCTCCTGCACATCCCACTCCACCGGAATCCTCCCCAGTGGGGAATCCTTGAAGGCGTGGGTGGATTCGGAGCGGATGTTGCCGTGCGCGTCGATGCCCTTGGTGAGCAAATCCTGCATCAGGCCGGTCTTGATGCGCTGCTGCTTGGCGATGAGCGCCTCGGTTTGCTCGATGACATGGTCGAGTTTGCTGAGCATATTCGCGACAAGTTTTTGTTCGTCGGGCGGAAGCTTCAGAATTTCGAGCTTGCCCAACACCTCCTTATCAACGTGTGGAATGCCGGAGCCGGATGTCTGGCCTTTGAGGTACGCTTCCCACCTTTTCGCCGCGTAGCAGAAGTATTCCGGTTCAAATTCCTCGCCTTGGCTAACCAGCGTCATGGTCGAGGCAAGTAAGCCATCGCGTGCGCGGAACACCTCACCGGCGTTCGAGCCGTCCCACAACAGAATCGTCTCGCCGTCTTTGACTCTGACTGCATTCGTCGCTGGTTTAGCGGGCTCAGCAACCCCATTGCCGCGCAGATATTCCGGACTGAGGTAGGGCTCTGCGTCATCGCCAAAGTACGGCATCTCCGCAGGCGGTTTGCCTTTGGTAAGCGTCGTGCAGTCGGCGAGTTTCATCATCTGTACCGTCATTGCACTGGCCCAAAATAGCCCAGACCTGTGAGAAAACCATTTAGCGCAGCCAATGTGCTCTCCCGATTCGTCTCAAGCGTCTGACTCGACACCGCGTACTTGTCCCACAGGTTCTCGACGATAGCGAGCAGCGCGCGTTTCTCGGCGTTGAGGTAGCGCAGTAGTTCCTTGTTGGCGAGGTCGTGCAGCTTTTTCAGGATCAGGCGCTTGGCGTCTGCCTCGCTCAATTGGCCGCCGATGGCGGCGAGCAGCGTGTCGATTCGTGCCAGGCGTTGCTCCAGCGCGGCTTTGTCCTTTTGCAGCGCGGTGAGTATTTTCTTCTCTTCCTTCACCGCCGGTTTCAGCCCGGCCATGGCGGCGGTGGCCTGGGCGATGAGTCCGTTGGCTTCGGCTTTGGCTTCGTCACCACCGATGCGCTTGAGCCGCAGTTTCAGCTCCAGCTCGTCCTGCTTCATTTTCAGGGCGGTCTTGTGGGTCTTGATGCGGGCCTCGATGGCGCTTAGACGATCGCGCAGGTCTTCGACCTTCTTGCGCTCCTTTTTGGCCGAGTCGGTCTTGGCATCGGCGAGGTCGTCGATCAGCGCCTTGAGGTATTTCTTGATGACGGCTGCGGTGAGCTTGGCCTCGCCTTCTTCCCCTTCTTCTGCTTCCGGCTCGAAGCTGGCGGCTTCGGCGGCGGCCTCAACGGCCTCGGCGAGTTCGCCCTGGGCTTCGTTGATCTTGCCCTCCAGCGCCTCGATCTCGTCGGCCTCCGCCTGGAAGTATTCGGTAATGAGATAGTTGTCCGGGATCAGGGTGTGATGCCAGCCGGTGGAGATGACAGTCTTGAGGTCGTAACGGATGGCCTGCCACCAGTTGACGAATACGCCCGCGCTCTTGAATTCGTCCAGCACGCCCAGGGGCTGGAGCTTAGCTTTGATCGTGGCGAGCAATTCGTTGCGCACCTCAGGCAGCTTGCGCCCTTCGCGCAGTTGGGCGAAATCATCGCGCGCCACCTGCCACCATTGTTCGAGCGCTGCGTAATGCGCCGCGAGTTTGGCCTGCAATGAGGCATCGGCTTCCAGCATGGTCTTAATGGCGGGCTTGTTTTCCAGCGCGGCAATAAAGGCAAAATAGTTGGGACGCAGCGGTTCGAAAAAGCGTTCGGGCTGCACGCCGAACTTGTCGAACTCGACTTGCTTGGCGGCGACTTCGGTCTGCGGGATGCCGCCGATGAGGTGGGCCCGCACGTCTTCCGGCTCGGGCGCGGGGGTGTTGTCCACATAGCGGCGGATGTTGAGGTTGTAGTCGTGCTGGCTGACGATCTCGTCCTTGTCCACCAGGCGGCTGTATTTTTCGATGCTGAGCTTGTGAGTGAATACGTGGTCGATCTTTTCGATGTCTTCGGGGCGCAGCTTGTTCTGGTTTTTGCCTTCGGCGAATTCGCGGTCGGCGTTGATGAACAGCACCTTTTTCCTGAGCGCGTCGGGCTTGCTCTTGTTCACCACCAGCACACAGGCCGGGATGCCGGTGCCGTAGAACAGGCCGGGCGGCAGGCTGATGATGGCCTCGATGATGTCGTCCTCAATCAGCAGTTCGCGAATGAGCTTTTCCTTGCCGCCGCGAAACAGCACGCCGTGCGGCATGATGGTGGCCATGTGGCCGTCGGGCTTTAGGCTGGCGATCATGTGCTGCACGAACATGAGGTCGGCCTTCTTGCCGGTTTCCGGGCAAAACTCGCGGAAGCGGCTGGTGAAGGTCATGCTGGCGCGGCTGTAGTTCTGCGAGAACGGCGGGTTGGCGAGCACGCGGTCGAACTTGCGCGACGCGCCGTTTTCCAGAATTTGCGGGTCTTCCAGCGTATCCCCGTTCTCGATGGTGAAGCGGGTGATGTTGTGGAGGATCATGTTCATGTTGCAGATGGACCACACCGTGCCGTTGGAGTCCTGACCGTAGAGGGCGAGGTCGTCGGGATTCTGGCCCTGTTCTTCGACGTATTGATGCGCCTGGATCAGAAAACCGCCCGAGCCGGCCGTGGGGTCGTACACGGTGTTGCCCGCTTGCGGCTTGGTGAGTTGGACCAGCAGGCGCACCACCTCGGCGGGGGTGTAGAACTCGCCGCCCTTCTTGCCCGCGCTGTCGGCGAAAAACTTGATCAGGTATTCGTAGGCCGCGCCAAGCAGGTCAGGGAATTCGAAATTGTCATTGACCAGCACAAATTGCGGCTGGTTGAAATGGTCGAGCAGATCTTTCCATTTCTGGTCGGGGATTTTGGTTCTGCCCTTGACGGCGTTGAAATCGATGTTGTTCTTCAACACCCCGGTCAGCGCGTCGTTTTCGTCCTCGATGGCGGCGATGGCCTTGTTGAGCATATTGCCGATGTCGTGCTTGAGGTGCTTGAGCGGCGGTACCTCGTGGCCTTCTTCGTCGGTCCAACTCTCGCGCCAACGGGCGCGCGGCGGCACAAAGAACGTGTCGCCGTAAGAGGTCTTGTCGTTGAGTAGCTCCTCCTGCAGCGCGGGCTGATCCTTCAGGTGAGCGAAAGTAGTACTGCGCAACACGGCGCGCTTGCGGTCGAATTCATCCGACAGGCGCTTGATGAACAGCATGCCAAAGATGAATTCCTTGAATTCACTGGCGTCCATTTTACCGCGCAGGATATCGGCGGCTTTGAAGAGAAAGCCTTCGAGCTGGGAGAGGGTGATTTTTTCCTGATTCATTAACAGTTCGAAATCAATCGCTTGCTGCCCGCGATTTCAGCGCCTCTGGTTTACAGCGCAACGCCCTGCAATCCCGGATAAAGCAGGTTGATCTCTTCAAGCGGGCGTTTCCGGCCGGGGGGGCTATAAACGCCATATGCCGAGAGCTCGGTCGGCGGCAGGTATCCCATGATGCTTTCGAGCTCGGCAAGCCGGATTCCCTGTTTCACCAGATAAATGATATACGACTGCCGCAAAGTATCGGCGGTTATTTCCTCCGCCCCGGACAAACCGGCATCACTGATTGCGCAGGCGAGCAGGGCGTTCAAATCCGCTGATGTCAGCGGCTCGCCGGACGGAGTAATCAAATGGCAGGCCGGATTGGCGAAAAGGGACTGCACTACCGGACCGAGCGGCAGTGTTCTGGGTGAAATGCCATGAATAATCAGCTTTCCGTTTCCGGTATCGATATCCAACCTGCTGATGGCGGCAATTTCCTCCAGAGACGGGCCGCTTAGCAGCAGCGCAATCAGCAGTTTTTCTCTGTTTCCGGCGCTATTGAACAGCGCTCTGACTTGTTCGACCGGCAATTCCCGGGCTTGCGGGCTGTCCAGAACAGGATGCTGATGCGACAATACCGTGACCGGCGGCAACGCATTTCCGCGCACGCCGGGCAGCAGATCGGGTTCATAAAGCGGAATGCCGGCGAGGTTAACTGTCGATTCGGATGGTGCTTTGCGGGTCAGGAACTCACTTAGCCAGACACAGAACAGACTGAACAGGACTGAACCGGCAACCGCGATCAATGCGTCGAGCCAGTAATTCGGACCAATCGGCGCACCCGGCGGGAAAGCCCGCTCAATCACATCAACCTGCGGGTATTTTCCGGAGTATCTGGCTTCAATCTGAGCAAGCCTTTCCTGCCCTTCCCGATAGAGCGACTCGAGTCCTTCCAGATCGTTCCGCAGTGCCTCATGTTCAACGAATCGCGATGAAAATTCAGACGCCTTTGCTTTATGTGCGTCGAGCTGCCCGCGAATTTCACGCGCTGTCTGGCGTGCCGCGGCATACTCCTGCTCGGCATCGGACAGCACCACAGACTGTCCCTGCTGCCGCATGCGCTTGATTTCGGCTTCCAGTAATGCGAGTTGCTCAGGTATCACTTTTAATGTCGGCGACAGGTTGAGAAATTCCTGCGTATAGCGCCGATTCAGATCGCCCAGTTCTTCCCGCAACTCCTGCGCACGGCTTTCCAGCAGGCTGAGTGTTCGTGTATCTTCCTGCGGCACCACCGCCTGGCCACGCGCTATTGCCTTATTAATCGCATCCAGCCGGGCTTTTGCCTTGACTTCTTCTTCGCTGGCGACATTGAGCGATTCGTTCAGGCCTTTCAGACGTGCCAGCGCTTCATTTTCTTCCCGCTCTATCGATGAAATATCGTTATGCCTTCTGAACCGGTCAAGCTCCGCACGCTTGATGCTGATTTTTTCAGACAGGCTTTCCAGTTCGCCATGCAGGATTTGCGTGGTATCGCCCAGCAGGCGGGATACTTCTTTTTCTCTGGCGTCCAGATAGACATCAATCCAGGTATTAATCAACGCCGGCAACAACTGCGGGTCAGGGCCTTCAGCGACCATTTCAACCAGATTGGTTTCCGCAACAGCCCTGACGTCGAGCATCTGGCGAATATCATCCGGATTCAGATCGATGGAAACGCCGGCGTGACTCCCGGATTTCAGCCGACGCGAAGTCTCGGCAAGCAGCTCGGCGCCCAGCAGGATCTGCTTCTGGATGGCGACATGCTGTATGTCGGCGTCGTTACTCGATTGATCAATTGCTGTTTGGGCTACTGTCAGCAAAGTGGCATAGCTGAGATACACCGCCGGCCGGGTAAGAACATAGCTCAGCGCAGGTAAGGCGCATACCAGGAACGCAACGATAAAAATGATCAATCTGCGCGATTTATACCATGGCCCTGGTGCGCGTACGGGTGGCAGCCAATGTGGATTTGCAGTTGAAACGATTTCCCTGGAAAACTGATTATGCATAATCGACAAAGAATTGATGAACAAGGGAGCGAGCTGTTTTTTTCAGTAAAGGATACACAAAAAACATGTCAAATCAAATCCTCCAATTCATCAGCGACGTAATTCCTCACGATACGCTTTGCAGTGTAACCGGCATCGGCAGAGCAGCAAAGATAAAGCCGTTTTTTAGATTTGTTTGCCGCTTAGAATGAATAAACCTCTAATTATACTTCAAGAATGGCAAAGTTATCTTATTGAGCGTATCAACAGAATCAATGAATCACTAACAAGGCAGTAAATGATGCTGAAAAATTTGAAAAACCCGTCTCCCTCTGCAATAGCACGAGAAGCCCTGCAGCGGCTGGCCACGTTACGAATTCCGCCTACGCCCGACAACTACCAAAAGACATACAATGAAATTGCCGGTAACGGTAGTGACCAGATGTGCGCGAACGCAATAAAATTATTCTCCGAGCTGGTCACTGAAATTCCGCGGTCTACTCAGGAATTTATTAATTTGTCCAATACGCTTGCACGGGCTATTCGGGATCATGACTGGGAAAAATATAAATCAACCCTGTTGGACAGAATTACTTCTACAAATGAGAATGTTACGCCTTCAATCAATAAAACTGCGCAGAATATCGGCGGATCGCCATGGAACAAAACAATCGAACTGCTCCTGAAACAGCTGGAAACAAATCACGGCAATTTGACCAGTGCTAAAAAGCGGGAAGGGTTGCAACGCGTTTTATCCCGATTTTTCAACGATCCCGTCGAACTGCAAGACAGAATTCACGCCCTGATTGATTCATGGAAAATTCTGGCGACAGATGCAGATGATAAAATTGAAGTGCTGGCGCACGAAAATGCTGATCCGCCAATCACGCCAGCCGAACTCGACACAGCCACCAGAGAGACCGGTCCCGCGCATTTGCCGCACAATCCGCTTTTACCGCGCCAGTTTATGGATCAGTTACCGGAATTGCTGGCGCACATCCTTGAACACGTAGCAACCATTCCAATTTCCGATCCGGCGTTCACCAGAGAAACAAAAGGTCTGGCGCAGGAAATCCGCCGCGTTCAGAGCAAGCAGGAACTGGAACAGTTTATCAACGATTACACACAGTATCTTGAAAAGTTCGAATTCAACATCGCAGATAGTGCAAAGTTGCAGCGCGGTCTGCTTCGCCTGCTTCACAAGCTTATTGAAAGCACCCGGCAATTATTGACTGAAGATGGGTGGGTCAGAAACCAGATCACAAAACTGCATGAAACCATATCCCGGCCATTAAGTCAGTGGTCAATTGCTCAGGCGGAATCGCAGCTGGAAGAAATTCTGCAAAGACAGCATATTATCAAGCGCAACCTGAATGATTCGAAGGAAATTTTAAAACAGATGATCACCGGCCTGATCAGTAATATTGAAGAATTATCGGATGAAACCGGAGATTTCAACGATAAAATCAAAGATTGCGCCAATCGAATCAATCACACCGAAGATCTGGAAGCGCTGAATGAGCTGCTCGTGGAAATTATGAGCGAAAGCCGAAAAATGCAGGAAAAAACACAGCATTACCGTACCGGATTTATCGCCGCCCGGGCGGAAGTGGAAGCCGCGCAGGGAAAAATAAATCAACTGGAATCCGAATTGCAGCATATCAGTGAAAAAATCCATGAAGACCATTTGACCGGCGTTCTGAATCGCCGCGGTCTGGATTCTGCGTTTGAACGTGAAATCGCGCGCGCAAAACGCCAACAGCGGCCTTTATGCTATGCCCTGCTGGATATCGACAACTTCAAAAAACTCAACGATACCCATGGTCATAAGGCAGGTGATGATGCCATCGTGTTTCTGATCGAATCGATAAAAGCCGCCACGCGGGCTGATGACATCGTTGCGCGCTATGGCGGCGAAGAATTTGTAGTGCTGCTGCCCGATACAAATTTAAAAGCCGCCGTTGAAATAATATCCCGCGTGCGACGCAATTTGACAAAACATTACTTTCTGCATGAAAACAACAGACTGTTAATCACTTTCAGCGCAGGTATCGCGGAATGCGGTGATCATGAAACGCAGGAAGCCGTTTTCAAGCGGGCAGACGAAGCTTTGTATCGCGCCAAAATGAGCGGCAAAAACTTAATCCTTGAAGCTGCCTGATATCGCCGCGTTTTTGAAATAGTGCTGCACAGGAAATGATTATCCACGTACTTCAACCTAAAAACCTCAGTTGCCCGTTATCCGAGATGACTAACGGCATGAATACATGAAATAATTCGAACAATTCTGGTTCATCCGGATGGTGAGTCAAACGATGGTGTTTATAGTACGCCGCTTTTTAAATTTTTGCTGCGTTACAATTCGTTGTAATAACGCGTTATTACGCCTCATTGTGCCTTGCCAAAAATAAAAATCAACGCACTTTAAACCCCATTCAACAGAGGTTTCTCGGACAGCATCCTAGATTCAAAAATTGACATCAACCGTTTCTTTTGCTGGAAGCAGACAGAATGAGCGATAAAAAAACCGGGTGTTAATGCGCGCTGCGCAACATTATTACGGCAGGATGCGCTTCACGCGCCCTGCCGTTTTTTCGTTTGAGATAACGCCGATTATCAATGACGTCCTCTATGACCGCCTCGGTGGCCGCCACCAAAATGGCCGTGCCCGCCGCCGCCACGGTGTCCCCTGCCGAAGTGGCCGTGTCCGCCGGGGGAATACCTGTGCCCGCCGTTAAAATGTCTGTGTCCGCCGTGATGGTGCCTCTGCCCGCCCGAGAAAATTATGCTGCTGCGGACTGCGGGCTGATAACCATATCCGTAGCCGGTGCCGCCG
Source organism: uncultured Nitrosomonas sp. (assembly GCA_964639015.1). Taxonomy (GTDB): domain Bacteria; phylum Pseudomonadota; class Gammaproteobacteria; order Burkholderiales; family Nitrosomonadaceae; genus Nitrosomonas. Next base: position 19,080 of record CAZXBP010000006.1, on the reverse strand, counting down.
TAGTAGCCTGAACCGCCGGAATAACCACCACCGTAGTAACCGCCACCGCCATAATAAGGCGTTGCCACACATCCGCCAAGAAGAAGCAGTGCGCCGATAACAAACACTGCCGCATTTTTTTTCGTATTCATGTTATTCCTCCTGATTACATTCCAGTTGCATGATCGGATAATAGGCCGGTCAGGATGAATAACAGCTGAATACAAACGGTCTTAATTCTTCTCCATGGTATTAATGAAAGCATTCGCCTCATTGATTGATTTTTCCATCGCTGCGATCAAAACGGACACATCGGATTCGATATTGCCCAGCTCACCTTTTAACGATGAAATCGCCTGCGCATTCAGGTTATGCTTCAGAAACATCACCTGATCTTTGAACACAGTGAGAATCGGCGCGATTTTTGCCTCGGCATTTTTCATCGAAGTTATCAATTGCTGATAATGTTTTTTTGTCGCATTCAGCTTATCCCGGCTGCTGCGCTTGAAATTAGCGTTACTGTACTGGGTGATTTCCTGCTCCCATTCCGCGAATAAAGCCTGGGAAACATCTTCAATGTCTTCGATACGGCTGCGGACTTCTTCCGCTTTGCGGACACTGGCTTCATATTCATCGTTCAATTGGGTATACACGCTTTCAAGATTACCGCCGCGAAAATTGGTCACGGCGGTAAACTGCGCCAGTGCGGATTTGAATTGTTCCTTGGTTTCCTCCTGCGTGTCCCGCGCTTTCTCCACCCGATGCACCATGACATCCCGTTTAGGAATGCCTATTTTTTCCAGACCCTCGTAATAAAGGGTGGAACATGCGCCGAGCGCGAGCACTGATATCAATGCAATAAACAAGTATGATCTGTTCATGACTCACTCCATGATTGTTGTTGAATTGAATAACTGATTTGGGTTATCGCGACGCGCTGCGGCGCAGCAGATGCCACAGTGCTTTCAATCCCCAGATGATTGGAAAACGCCGCGCCTGCGGTGTAATCTCGATACGCGTGCCGGTGTGCCGCTCAATTTTCCAGGCCGCATATTCCAGACTGTCGCGAAAAGTCAAGGTGGCCTTGGACAGCCGCAGAATCGACAGTACAAGACCCTGCCAGCGTCTGAGACGCCAGTGCCATACAGCAAGGCGGCGCGTTCCGGCGTGGTTGCGGCATAGATAAGTTTCGCCGTCAGGCTGCCGGATGAAAATGGCGCTCAGTGCAGGAGACGCCGCGTGCATTAACTGTGCAAAATCGGCATGATTATGTTCAGCCAGATGACGCGCGCGCGTTTCGTTCTCAGGACGCAATTCCGCCGCATAACTGAGCATCAGACACCGTGTCCAGATGTCGTCGACAGTAAAGACAGCATTTTCCAGCGTCTTGCCGCCCGATGCCAGAAACGTTATCACTGAACAGGCCAGCGCATGATAAACGCGCTGGCGGCTCGCTTCATCCCGCGCAAACAGCAGGCGCGAAGGCTGCGCGAATCGCGCCCAGATATACGAATGGAACCAGTAACGCGCGCCTTTCTCAAAATCCGCCGTCGATATGACCGCGTATTTGGCACGCAATAGCCTTCCCTGATGCGGCACTTCAATATAAAACACATTAGGCGCCAGCCAGGCATTCAGCTTGCCCAGGTAGCGTTTGGTATAGGCGTCGCGGTAATCATTAACCAGTACATACAGATCGCCGATGCCTTCGTCCAATGCACCGGAACGCAAACAGGAACCATACAGAATCACCGCGTCGGCGGCTGTTTTATATTGTTCAAGCAAGGCCTGCACCAGCACCTGAAAATCCGGCGATACACTGCGCGTACTGTGTCCGGCGACTGCGGCAAGCAACGCTTCGGGTGGATATTCGTTCGCAGTGGATGCAACAGGCGTCATTGTTGTTTCAACTCAGAGCACAAGAAATGAAACAGGTCGGGTCGCTGTAATACGCAGCGGCTCGTCAGGATCAACAGAGCGGTACAGCTCGCCATCAACGATATACTCATCATTTAATTGCAGCGCCAGCGTACTGGCATTATGACTGTGATAACCGTCCTGCGCCTTGAGCAGATGACCGCGGCCGGTCACCAGCGGCCAGATGGCGCACCACAGCTTTTTGCGCTGCTGATCAACCCAGGTGATGTGCAGCGGCGCCGCTTCCTTTCCCCAGTACGGGCGCAGATTCAGCAACAGGCAGTCCAGCGCGCTGATCAGTGCAAAAAGATACCGGCCTTGCGACTGTTCGCCATTTTCACGCGTTATGGTCATCGTCACTGGCGCCCATGCCCCGTGATTGCCGCCCAGAATCATTCCGGCCAGTGAGCGCATCATAATCAGGAAGGTAAAAACACCCCCGGTGATACCGGTCTGCTTGATGCTGCTGCGTGAAAACTTGACGCCGCGCGCGACCAGTCCGGCAGCAAAAAACATGCCGTAAACGGTAAACTGTCCGTTTTGCTCGATCCGCAATACCGGACGCCGCACCAATACAGGAACCGGCTCATCGGCACCTTGCAGATACCGCGCCAGTTTGTACAGAATTTTCTCCGGTTTTCCACGCATTCCCAGATCAAGCGGCGTCATGTTAGTTGTACCGCCCGGTACGATCATCAGCATCGGCCAGTCCGTTTCCGGCACCGTCACAAACAAGTGACCGAGCACCGCGTGCGATGTGCCGTCTCCGGCAATGATCACCAGCAGGTCGATACCGGATTCAAGCAACTGATTTGCCGCCGTGACAAACCCCGCCGCGTCGCTGGCCTGACGGATTATGCCGTTGGGTATCTGCTCCGCCGCCCTGAGAATAGCCTCCCTGCGCTTCTTCAGCTGACCGCTCATCGGGTTCAACAACAGGCCGATCCGGGCGGAACCGGTTTTCAGCCGTTCCATATTTGGCGCAGTGTTTGATGAAATGGTCATGAACAGACCGACCCGGCTTGATTACGCGATTTTCCGGCGCCGTGCGGCATATTAGACTTTTCCCGGATCTACCGGTGCGCGGGTAAACAGTTTTACCGCGAGCAGGTCACGGTCACGCGCCGGGTCTATGTCCTGCAACCACGACCGCAACCGGCCTTCCTTCCGCCATACCTGCCAGCCGGCGAGAAGACGCCCGGTCAGTATCACGGTCGAAATCACATGCCAGGCAACAACCAGCAACAGACCGAGGTCTGGTCTTCCGATGTACCAGCCATACGTCAGTAAAATCAGATTAGGATTGCGCCGCGCGGTAATCAGGCGATTGAACGAATCAAATTTCCGCCAGACGAACATGTCGAACTTTGCCAGCCAGAACTGGAATACACCCTCACACAGGCGTCCACCGATATAACCAAACAACATCAGCCAGATCAACAGTTCCAGATTACCAATGGGCGTCAGCGTACCCGCCAGACCAAGACCCCAGGCCAGATACCAGAGCGGCGGGTGGATAATGTCGAGCCCGTGATCAAGCACGTCGCCCAAACGGCTGGAGGTGACCGTCACCCGGGCCAGTTTGCCATCCACGGTATCGAGAAAAGTCATGAACCATCCCATGATCAACCCGGCGGCAAAAAAACCATACCAGAAAGCAGCACCCGCCAGAATGGCAAACAACACGCTGAGCCATGTGACATGGTTTGGTTTCCAGCCATAGCGCACGCACAGATGCGTGCACCAGTAGGCAGGCAGCGGCCAGGCCCATTTGGTCACCAGATCGGTAACGCCTTTATACGAGCCCGAAAATAATTCCTTTTCCAGCCGTTTATGATTGCGTTCGTTAATCGGCAGAATATAAGGCGGATCCTTTTTCTTCAGATTCTGCTGAAAGTCGATTTTAAGATCATCCAGCGCATAGCCCGGCAGCGCTGAAACCAGTATATTGTCTTTGCTCTGCCGTTCAAACAACTGTAGATAACGCGCGCCCTGCTCACGCAAAACCCGCATGGCGACCAGTTGCCTGTCATGACTGTAGAGCGCCATTTGATTTTTGATGGCCAGCAGCGCATTCAATACCCTGGCATCAAATAAATAGTCGGCATTCAGGATCAATAAAGAGGCATTATCCGGTATCGTTTCTATTTTTTCGGTCAGTCGTGCGTTCTCAATGGGCTTGATCATGCGCTGCAAACGTTCGCGCCCGGTCAATCCCCAGATTTTGATTTCGCTTTTACCGGTGAGATAAATGTAGGTCGGTTTTAACATGTGTTATCCATTGACTGGAATTCTATTTTTTATTTCGAAAATGATACATATTAGGCATCCCTGATGCTGACTACATGCTACTACAATATGAAAGGTTTAAAAAACTCTTCTCAACCAGAAAATGGCCAGAACAATAAGCATCACACTCGGCGCAAGTGCGACAAATGCGGGATCCAGGCGTAACAGCAGACCCGCATTGGCCAGGATCTGGTCGAGCAGATAAACGGCAACGCCGATCAATGCCGCCAGCACCAGCTTGTTGCCCAGGCCGGAGCGGATCGAGCCGAAGACGAACGGAATCGACAGCAGTAACATGGCAATGGTTAATAAACCACTACCCGCTTTACGCCACAAGGCAAGCGCATGAGAATCGGCATCCTGGCCGGTGTTGCGCAGAAACTCGACATGACGCACCAATTCATACGGTGAAAGACTCTCCGGCGGTTTAGTCAGTGTCGCGATATCCTCCGGATCGAGAAACGAATCCCAGCTCAGTTTATTGAAACGGGTGATCCTGATGTCATTTTCGGAAAATTGACGGATCACGACATTGCGCAGTATCCAGGGGTCGTTGCTGCGAACATCGGCAAATTCCGCCTGCACATGCGCCTGCAGGAAACCAGATGCATCGAGACGCAGAATTTCGATGTCGGCAGCTTCTTTCGCATGCAGCATATGACCGATGCGAAGTATATTCCGCTCATTGCGCGTCCAGATACCCAGTCCCTGGCCCAGCTCGGCTGTTTGATTCAACGCCACTGCCCGGTTTGAAATGGCTTTCTGCTGAAACCGGGGTGCAAAAGATTGTTCGAGTACGGCAATGAACACAATCAACATAATGCCGACAGCCACCGGCGCAAGACTGATCTGCAGCGGCGAAAAGCCTGCCGTGCGTATCGCAGTCAGCTCGGAATTGACCGCCAGCGCGCCAAGTGCGGCAACCGTGCCGAGCAGCGCAATAAACGGCGCAATCTGGATAAAACGCCGCGGCAGCAACATCGCGGTATACATAAACGCATCGACAGTACGGTAAGTGCCTTTGCCGACATCATCCAGCTGATCAAGCAGATCAAAGAAGCTGAACAACGGCAGAAGAACGGCGGTTGCGATTACCAGACCGGTCAATACCTGAATAGCAATATAGCGATAAATAATCATTATCGAAATGATAACAATTTCTGCCCGGGCTTTAAGGCATACAGCAGCAGAACGATAAACATCAGCGCATAAAGCCACCAGACGCCTATCGTCGTATTGACGACACCCTGCTCAACCCAGTTTTTCGCCAGGCCGCTCAGATTATAATACACGGCAAACACGACAGCGGCGAGCAGATAGGTCCGGGTTGCCTTGTCCTGCCGCGGCACGGTCTGAATAAAGATCACTGCAATTAACGCCAGCAGCAGGGTTGCAAGCGGACGGGAAATCCGCCATTGCAATTCCGCTATTTCCCAGGGTTCCTCGGATTCCCAAAGCGTACGGGTCGGCGCAGCCTTGCGGCGGTAACGCAGCGCCAGCTCGCTGTCGGTAAAATACGTCAGCTGTTCGAATTGAATCATGTCATCTCTGACTGCCGGGTGCGATAACTGATACAGGTAGCCTTCGGTCAGCACGATAGTGGGGCGCGCTTCCCGCGTTGGCTGTATCTGCTCCGCCTTTCTGGCAATAATGATTTCACTGGTTTCCGGCGTATTGATATAGTGGAAAACATTGCTCATCTGATTGTTGGATTCATCCTTGCTTTGCACGTAGACAACCCTGCCGCTACCTTCGCTGCCATAAAAACGTCCGGCCTGAAAGCGATTTGTATTCAATTCCGCTTCGGCCTGCGCATCGAGAATATAATTCTCAGCATAAGCCCAGGGGCGCACGTAAGATGACAGCATGCCGCTGATGATCGCTACAGGTATCGCCACCATCAATACAATCAGGACGATGCGTTTCCCACTGATGCCCGAAGCGCGCAGCACGTTTAACTCATGATCTCTGTTTAATCGACTCAGGCCGCTGATGATCGCGATATAGAGCGCCACGGGTATCAATACCTCCATCGCGATCAGCGTTTTCAGCATGACCAGCTTGAGGAGAGCGGCCAGACCGAGTGACTCGGTGACTGCGCCGGCAAGCAGACGCGCGCTGCTGAAACTGGCAAACAAGCCCACCAGAATCAAAATAACGACGATGAACGGCAGCGCGAGTTCACGCGTGATGTAGCGATCAATAACTCTCATACACAGTGCTCAGAAATCGGCCGTAACATTTCATTCAGTCGCGCTGAAACAATGAAACGGGTGCTTTATTGACAATGGATTCAGCCAGCAATAAATCTTCGACCTTATCCACATCAATGCCCGCACGCGGGTCGGGCAGCAGAATTGTTTTTACACGCACACCCGATTTGGCGGCCAGGGTATCCAGCGCGTGCGCGAGCGACAAGCGGCCGAACACATACGATAACACCAGGCCGGGGCTGACGATCTGCGCCATCAGTCGCCAGGGTTTTTTACGCAAATCCTCGACCTGACGCCAGAAATGAACCAGCTTGCGTCCCTGCGGTTTGAATGTGAACAGATTACAGCCACAAAAACCGCCGTCCCGGAGCCGGTAAACGGTGCGCTTTGCACCCGGAAATGCCGCCGACATCTGGACATCGGTAACCACACCCACGGTTGCATCGGCATCGGTTTTCAGCGATTCAGTCAAAAAATACTGCACAATCTGCGGCGTCAGCAACGCATGATCCGCAGTTGTCAGCAGTACCGGCGTGTCATCGGCCAGATGACTCAAACCGTGTCCGGCGCTGCGGCTGGGCGAGTCCTTATTCGGCAGCCAGGACACTTCCCCGGAATCGATGCGCTGTTTCAATGGCGGACAGTCATCAAGCCGTGCTTTCTGCGGTCCGCACAACACGACCTCATCAATCCGGTCGCACGCCGTCAGAGCATCCAGCACGCGCATGATCATCGGCTCGCCGCCCACCCTGGCAAAAGCTTTGCATGCGGCGCCTGTATGCCGGGTAATCGGATCGGATGTCGTACGATCCGCGGCTAACACCAGCGCGGCAAATTTAGACTGCTTTTCTTTTTTTGGCAGATTCAAAGTGTTTTTCCAAAAATACGGTAGCGTTTATATTCCTTGCTGCCGAGATGATCGAGAATTCCGCGCATCGGCTGATTATCTTCCAGAATCCAGGACAATTCCACACCTTCGATACCGTGTTCCGGTCCGATCTGCCTCGCCACATCGATAACCATGCAGGCCAGCGCCATGCCCAATGGCGTATTGTGAAATTGCCTGCGCACACCCATCAGCGGTATGCGCGCCGTACGTATTTGACGTTTCCGCAACCGGCGGAACAGTTTGTACCAGCCTAATGGAAAAAGACTGCCGTTCAATTCGGCAAAAACTTCATTCAGATTGGGCAGTGCCACCATGAATGCAGCAGGATAACCGTCGACTTCGGCAATCTGGATATATTCGTCAGCAACAAAAAATTTCAGGCTGTTGCCGAGTTCGGCGAACTCTTCCTCGGTAAAAGGGACGAAACCCCAGTTTTCCGACCAGGCATCGTTAAAAATATCCCGCATAATCTCTATTTCCGCGGCAAACTGTTTCCGCTTGAGGGTTCTGATATGAATCCGGCCGGCATGACTTTTGATCAGCCGCTGCATGACCCTGGGCGGTTCGAAATAGGTGCTGATCCAGTATGCCAGCATATCCTTGACCGGAAAGTAACCGTGCTCTTCCAGCAGTTGCGGATACCAGCGTGCGGAATGCGGCATCATGATCACCGGCGGCGTATCAAAACCGTCGACGAGTATACCGCATTCCTGATTGATCGACAGATTGAACGGCCCCGTAATCCGGCGTGTCTGTCTGGCTGCCAGCCACGTTTCCGCGTGCAGAATCAGCGCATTGAATACTTCAGCATCATTAACGCATTCCAGCAGGCCGAAGTGGCCGGTATCGCCGCCATAACGCTCCCGGTGCAGCGCATCAATCTGCGCGCTGATTCTTCCCACCGGCCGGCCGTCGCGATAAGCGACCCAGGCCTGCCATTCAGCATGCCGCAGAAACGGATTGTATTTGGAAAAATGAAAACGGCGTTCAAGACGCAGCGGCGGAATCCACAACGGATCGTCGGCATAGATGCACCACGGTACCTCGATAAAATCACCCATATCCCGGAAGGACGTCACCGGTCGCACGGTTAAAGCTACAGGTCGGGATTGTGTTTTGCTACGGTTCATGGTTTGTTTCAGCGTGGTTTTGAATGAAAGAAATTCGTCATACAGATGAATAGTATGAAGAATCGTTTTCGGAAGCAATGATTTTGATGAAAAAACAAGAATGCCCGTATAACCGGATGCCCGAACGCCCGTAAAGGGCGTTCAGACACGCGAGCATTCAGGTACTTCAATCGTCTGTCAACCGCACAGGCAGAAGATGAATAATGGATTTATTTTAAGTATGAGTGCTACGTTGATTTTACCGGTTCCGTTTCAGCCGGCGCTGCTCCCGAATGAGACGGAATGGATGCTGCCTTGCCTGAATCAGTTGATTCAGCTGTTTCACCACCGGGCTGATGGTTATCCACATGCACAGATGAAGACATCGCACCACCATCATGATCGCCCTGCTCAGTCACTTTTTCGGGCTTAACGTCAAACCAGCGGTAAAGTGTGGGTAAAACAACCAGCGTCAGCAATGTTGAGGTAATCAGTCCGCCTATCACTACGACCGCCAACGGGCGCTGAACTTCAGAGCCCGGGCCGGTCGCGAACAGAAACGGCACCAATGCGAGCATTGCCACTGTCGCGGTCATGAGCACCGGCCTGAATCGCTGTTCGCAACCGCGAATCACCGATGTCGGCACATCCACACCCGCCTCGCGCTGACCGCGCACATAGGAAATCAGCACGACACCGTTCAGTACCGCGATACCCCATAACGCAATGAAGCCCACCGACGCCGGAACGGACAGGTACTCTCCGGTGATGAAAAGCCCCATAACCCCGCCGATTGAGGCAAACGGCAGCACCATGATAATCAACGCGGCCAGTTTGAGCGAATTAAACAGCATGAACAGCAGAAAATAGATCGCTGCAATGGTGATCGGCACGATTACGGACAGTGTCGCCATCGCGCGCTCCATGTTTTCAAACTGCCCGCCCCATTCAAAATAATAACCCGGCGGCAATTGAATTTCCCTGGCCACGAGCTGCTGCAATTCCTCAACAAACCCGCCCAGATCGCGATCATGCACATTTGCGCCGACCACCACGCGTCGCTTGGCAAATTCCCTGGAAATCTGCGCCGGCCCGTCAACAACCTGTATAGTGGCGACTGAATGCAGCGGAATCAATGCGCCGCCCAGGATGGGATTTCCATTGCCCGATGGCGCTTGTGTCGGCGTGCGCAGCAAAAGGTCGTGGATAGCTTCGACATTATCGCGATATTCCACAGGCAGGCGAAGCACCAGTGAAAAACGGCGCTCGCCTTCAAAAACATTGGTAATCTCCTTGCCACCCACCGCCGTGCTGATAAGCTCGTTGACATCAGCGACATTCAAACCATGACGCGCAATTGCGGCGCGATCAATATCCACCACCAGCGACTGCTGTCCCGACAGACGTTCAATGCGAATATCGCGCGCGCCTTTGACCGACTTGATGATACGCGCCAGTTTTTCCGACAGGACACGCAATTCTTCCAGATCATCGCCAAAAATCTTGACGGCAACCTCAGAACGGACGCCGGTTACCATTTCATCAACACGCTGCGCGATTGGCTGTGATATGACTATGCTGACCCCCGGCAGTACGGATAATACCTTGCGAATATCGGCGTCCACTTCATCCTGCGTCCGGCCGGAATCGGGATCCAGCGTGATGATCGGGTCCGATTCATTCGGTCCGGCCGGATCGGCGGGCGATTCGCCGCGTCCCAGTCTTGAAACAACGCTTTGCACACCGGGAACGGTTGCAATCAGTTTCATGGCCTCTGTTTCAACTTTAACCGAATTCTCCAGCGAGATCGAAGGTGCGCGTATGATGACCGGCGTCAAGGCGCCTTCTTTCATTGTTGGAATAAATGACGTACCGAGAAACGGAAACAGTATAAAGGACGTACCCAGGAGTCCCACAGCAACCATGATCGTGGATTTCTCGTTCGCCAGTGCTTTAGTCAGTAACTTGCGGTATTTTGCCTTGAGATAGGCGATAACCGGCGTATCATGATCCGCGCCGCCTTTCAGAAAATATGCACACAACGCCGGCGACAATGTCAACGATACGATGAGCGATATAGTCAGCGCGATCGCGATCGTATAAGCCAGCGGACTGAATGTTTTACCTTCCATGCCCTCAAGCGTCATCAGCGGCAGAAAAACCAGGATAATAATCGAAATACCGAAAATAAGCGGGGTTCCGATTTCAACCACGGCATCAGCTATCGCCTGCAATTTCTCTTTGAACGTATTACCGACATGACCCAGGCGGTGATAGACATTCTCCACCACCACCACGGTCGAATCGACCATCAGTCCGATGGCGATCGCCAGCCCACCCAGAGACATCAGATTGGCTGATATACCCTGCTGATTCATCACCATGAAGGTAATCAATGGCGCAACAACCAAGGTCGCCACAACAATCAGACTGGAGCGCACATCCCCGAGAAAAATGAACAACACGATAATTACGAGAATAATGCCCTCAATCAACACCTTGGTGACTGTCCATAACGCGGCGTCGACAAGATCGGTACGGTCATAAAAGGATACAATCTGCAGCCCGCCGGACAGCAGATTACGCTCGTTGATGTCGGCGACTCTTTCCTTGATCCGCGTCACAATTTCTTTGGCATTGCCGCCGCGCAGCATCATCACGATGCCACCGGCAGATTCGGTATACCCGCCCTTGATCATCGCGCCCTGGCGCACCTGCGCGCCAAAGTTCACTTCGGCGACATCGCGCACAAAAACCGGCACGCCATCAATTTCCTTGAGCACGATATTTTCAATATCTTTCAGCGTTGTGATCAGTCCCTGGGTACGAATCAGATACTGCTCCGCATGAAGCGCAAGTATATTTCCGCTGGCGTTGGCATTATTAAGCGCAAGTGCATGATCAACCTGGGATAAAGTCAGATCGTAATGCCGCAATCGTTCAGGGTTGATCAAAACATGGTATTGCTTCTGATAGCCGCCCAGCGAGTTGATTTCGGCGACACCCGGTATCGAGCGCAGCATAGGACGCACGACCCAATCCTGTATGGTGCGTCGTTCGGTCAGTTCTTCTACGGTAAGCTCGCGTTCCCCGTCATCAGGGTGGTCCAGTGTATATTGATAAACCTCCCCCAGTCCCGTCGACACCGGGCCAAGTTCCGGAGAAACACCGACCGGGAGCCGCTCTCTGACGCCGATCAACCGCTCCATGACCAGCTGACGGGCAAAAAATACATCGGTTTCATCGGTAAAAACCAGCGTAATCAGCGACAATCCGCTTTTGTTCAGGGAGCGCATTTCAACCAGACCGGGCAGACCGGTCATGGCAATTTCAACCGGTACAGTAATCAGACGTTCGATTTCTTCCGGACTGCGACCCAACGACAAAGTAGCAACCTGAACTTGAATGTTGGTAACATCCGGAAATGCATCAACGGCAAGCTTAGTGGTCGCTCTTAATCCGAAACCGATTAAAACCAGAGAAATCACCACGACCAGCAGTCGCTGCCGCAGCATTACGTTTGTAAATGAATAAAGCATCGCGATCAGTCCAGTTCAGAGAGCTTACGCTCGTTATCGAGATCATAAGCGCCGTCCACTACTATATTCTGACCTGCGGAAACCCCCGCCAGCACCGGACGCACATTACCCATTTCCGGACCCAGCTCTACCGGCACCCTCAGGAAACGGTTATTTCCTTCTGCTAGATAAACATAATCCCGATTGGTTTCACGAACAACCGCTTCTTCCGGAATAACGAGCAGTTCTCGCGGGCTCTCGATGATACGCATACTGGCCAGCATTGAAGGTTTGAGCTTGCGATCGGGGTTTTCCACGACCGTCCTGACCATGACCGTACGCGTGAGTGGGTTAACTGTATCCGCAACGAATACGATCAAACCGTCAAGAACGCCATTCTCCAAGGCGGGCACATGAATTTCCACATGCTGACCTACACTCACATTCCGTATAATTTGTTCGGGAACATCGCCGACAGCCCAGACGGTTGACAAATCAGCCACTTTAAACAATCGATCAGAAGGTTGAACGACCTGGCCAACAAGCACACTACGCTCAATTACTGTACCGCTTTTCGGAACGGTAATCGGCACTGATGAAAGAATATTCCCCCGCCTCGTTAGTTCTTTAATCGCAGCATCATGCACGCCCAGCAGTCGCAGCTGATCCTTGGCTGCGCTCAACTCTGCACGTGAAACCTGAAGCTCTGTCTCGCGGCGTTGCAATTCCGCTGCGGGAATGACATCCGATTCGAATAACAGTCTGGCCCGGTTGACCGCACGCTCATTGAGCACCATCACAGAATAATCGCGCAGATAATCAAGCTGCGCCCGGTTTAATTCAGGGCTGGCAATCCGCGCCAAAGCAGTTCCCGCATCCACGCTGTCACCGAGATTTGCGTACACTTCAACAATACGGCCTGTAACATTCGCACCCACGCGAATAAGTTTTTGTTCATCCACCTTGATCTGACTGGGTACCAGAATTCTGTCAGCCAGATTAACTCTTTTCAGTTGATCGACCTTAATGCGCTGCATCATGTCTTCACTGAGTGTAATTCTGTTGAGGTCAATCGATTCTTCAGTTCCGGCTGCGTTGGATTTATCAGCTGCGTTATCACCATTACTGCACGCGGCAATCAATAAAACAGTGGCGATCAACGCGACAACATGCGTGTGCGATAAAAATTTCATTCGATGATATGCTCCCTGGGGTAATGTGCGCGTAGACGATCAATTTCGGCTGCCGCCGACTGAAGTTCAAAACGTGCCTGCAGCAGTTCTGCCAGTACGCCGCGCAGTATGCGCTGCGTATCCAGCACTTCGATAAAACCACGTTCTCCGAGACGATAAGCTGTTTGTGCGATATCGAGCGCAAGTTGCGCTTCCTTGACGATGCCGCCTTCAAACATTTCAATCCTGCGGCGGGCAATTTCTTTGGCCTGCCAGGCCAGTTCGAGCAGCTGGCCGATTTCAAAGCGGCGATATTCCAAGGTCTCGCGAATGCGGGCTGAATCATGAATTGCCGTGTCGATTTCACCACGGCGTCTGTAGAATATGGGAATTTCGAGATTCACACCCGCCACGTTCGTGGAAAACTGGGCATCGGTATAATTCTCGTACAAAATATTCACGCGCGGCAGAACAGAAGCTTTTTCCTGATCGATGCGCTGGCTGACGCTGTTTTGTTCTGCTTCCAGTCTCTGAATCTCAGGATTCGATCGCACTATTTCCTCGCGCAATGTTTCCAGCGGTGGAAACTCGACCGGATCGTTGAGCGACGCATTGATCTCGAATCCGCTTTGCAAAGCACCCGGTGCCAGTTGAATCAGTGCGACACGGGCGCGCTCAGCACTCAACCGGGCTGCCTCCATTCGATTTTCCGCGCTGAGCACCTCGGTATCCGCTCTGATCAATTCGAATCGGGCGGTTTCGCCGACTTCCACGCCAACCTTGATCCGCCGCTGAATTTCCCGCATCAGATCGAAAATGCTCGCCTCCATTTGCGCCTGCTCCTGACGCAGGAGCAATTCGTAAGCACGCACGCGCAATTGCGCGGCAAGATCAGCACGCACCTGGTCCAAGCTGGCTTGCCTGGCGCCTACCAGCGCCTCTGCTGAATTAATACGTGCAGATCGAAAAAAAGGATTTTCAATCGGTTGAGTGACGTTTACTTCGCGATAATCGTTTGCCGGACCAGTGATAGAGGCTGGTATGCGTTTGCTTTGCGGTCCTACCTTTATCGCGACGTTCGGATTGGGGTAGGCCCTGGCTGCCACTACCCCGGCCTCGGCCATGTCAACCTGCGAGCGAGCTGCCTGCACCAGACCATTGGCTTTCAGACCAGCTTGCTGCAATTCATCAATAGTCAGTCGGGAAGCACCTTGCGCCGGGAGTAGCGCTGAATAAAACACTAAGAACAGGCTTAATAAAAAGTACCGCAGTCGTGAGGTCTGCATTATCCACATAAGGTCTTGTAATAATTTTAATTTCAATGAGAATTCAATAAAATACCGATTTTAGAGCGCGCGTGTTCGACATAATATAGGAATATCTGATTCGATCAAGGCTGAATATGCGGTTATTTTAACTGTTATTATCAAGCGGGAAGAAAACTTCGGCGTAAATGCTCAACAACCGGCGATGTTAAATGAGGAAACCTGAATATAACCTGAATGATACGCAGATTTTCTGGTTTTAAAATTTTCCATTGCCAGTTCACGGATCATTGCAGACCATAGATTTGTTGCAAATAACCGGCAATTTGCTGCCTGACATTTATCGGTCGATTGACGATAGTTTGAATTAACTCGAAAAGCGGGTAGCGCCTGGTATCAACCAGATGAAACTTATTGACCATTTCAAGCGTATGAACACCTTCCCCGGCAATATTTTCTGTTTCTTCTCGCGCCAGCATGCGCCCTAATGTGTGATGATGAGAATTTTCGCTTGTCGCGGTTGTAATAAGATCGCCCAACCCGGCAAGATGATATGAGCTGTTTTTCAGTCCGCCCTTTTGATCAACAATTCCGCTTATTTCACGCAATGCAGCAACACTTAAATAACCACGCATGTTATCGCCCAGCTTTAATTCGTCCGCCATACCGAACAGCATGGCGTAAACATTTTTAAGTATTACAGACCAGCTGATTCCAGAAATGTCTGGCGTATGTTCGATAAAGAGCGATGAATGCTTGAAACAGGCATTGACTTTCCGGTAATTAACCCGGTCAGCACAACCGAATTGCGCAAAAGCAAAACGGCCGGAACGTATTTCTTCCGATATCATGGGCCCATATAGCAGGCCATAACTACTTCCGTCCACTTTCGGAGGCGCAAGAACATCCTGAAAAATTTGCGCGGCCGTTTGTCCTGCTTCGTCCAGGCCTTTTGCTATGCTGATACAGAGACTGGTATTGCTGAGTAGTGGTGCTATCTGCGTTATTACTTCCCGATGCGGATTGACCGGCAAACAGAAAATAACAATATCCGCAAGAGGGACGGATTCCTCGAGAATAACGGATTGGAAACCCGGAGCCGGAAACTTTTCCCATATATCCAGTTGATGCCGCGCTGCGAGTAAATGCTCCATGGCGTGACCCATTTCGCCATAACCCAGAATTAACACTCTGAATCGATCGTCATTATCTGCCATGCATGTAACCGGATTGATCTGTGCAGATCGCGTTAAGTTGTGGGTAGCCAGTTTTTAAAATTCCGTATTGAATAAACACTCATTTCGCTTTGTTTCGACAGAAACAGGGCAAAAGTCTCTGACACTTAAACTTGTTTTTAAATAAGATAAATCCGGATAACTACAGAAAATCTTTCGCCGGACCAGCTGCTGGCTTTTCATTATTCAACTGTTCGATTTGTTTGATCAGCAAATCTATATTTTCCCACCCTGCCTCTTCCGCAGCGGGTATCCAGCGTGCGCGCAAGTAACCTGAGCGATCTATTAAATACTCCATATGATCCGGCATTGATCCACGACCCAGCAAATCCGGATGGCTCAAAGTGCGTCGCGAAAGCGCATAACTTTCCGCTATTTCTCGAGCAGTATCTGTAACTATCGGGTAGGGCATATCCCGGATTATCTCTGCAAAAACTTCGGGCTCCAGTTCATGCGAGGGAATGATCAGAACCTTTACATTCTGTGCAGCTAACGTTGTATAAACAGACTTGAGCTCCGCTATGCGCGCTTGAGAATAGGGCCAGGAAAAAATAACCAGCAAAACTGGCTTATTGTCACGAAAATCCTGTAAAGCACCACTCGATCCATCATGCGCGCTATATGAAAACACCGGAGGCTGTACATTCGCCCGATTGGGAATTATCTCGGGAGACAGAATCCTCGCCTGGTAACCGCGGGATAGTGCAAACACATAATTCACCAAATCCCAACGGTCTTCTTCAGTTAATTTATCTATATAACCTGGCATATCCGTTTCCTTCATGCCATACGTAATCCAGTGGTAAAAATCTCCCGGCGTATGCTCTACGGTATGTGGCTCGGTCAACATATCAGGCAGAACAGTTGACAACGTACGGGCCTTAATTCCATCCCCTTTGCCCTGGTGGCCGTGACATTCAACACAATGTTCGGCATAATTTTGTGCGCCATACGCGATTGAAATGACATCAAACGGCACTGGCGGCTTGCGATAGGTTTCAGGATAAGCTTCAATGGTTAACGGCGGCAATGCCACCGCCAGACCCAGCACAAAAGCGATAGAAGGTATAATGATTAATCGCTTTAAGTTCCATGCCACGGAACGACCATACTGCAATATTCCAAATGCAACCACAACCAGCGCCAAACCACTCCAAACCAGTAAGGGCACGTTATCCGTATTCCATGTTGCTATAATCGAAAACCGGAAACTATACGGCCATTCTTCGATCGTTGCATACTTTGCAGGCGTCGCATTATTGGCCAGAATCGTAGCGATTAAAACAAGAATTACCGCCCACAGAAACTCAATACGCACCCATTTACGCATTCCGACCGCACTGCTTTTCGTTTCTTCACTGCTTTTGCTATTGGTAAAACGTGGCAACCAATATGCCCGCACGCTTGACGCAATAATCAGTATGAATCCCAACAGTGCAAGTTTCGCCATGAGCAGCCAACCATAGGGCGTAGCCACAAGCGCTGCGTAATTACTATCAAATATACGGTCGCTGACAATTATTCCCGTCGCCATGATCAGCAACATGACAGGTAGCGCCAACGTTGAGAACCGTTTCAGAATATGTACATCGAATACGTTCGCCCGTTTACTTTTTTCCTGCTTTACGTATTCATATTTTAACAGTAGTAATGCCGGCAATCCGCCCAGCCATACACCGGCTAAAATGATATGCAGCGCGTAGGGAAGTACATTTGCTATTGTCATGCCTTCAGCCGCAGCATGACTAACCAACGCATCAGCAATGAGCGGACACATGGCAAGTACGGCTGTCAGAATATATCGCCAGGGTGATCTTATCGTACTTTTGCGTATCAGCATCACTACTGAACACAACAAGACAGCTAACGCAAATTGTGCACCCCAGATTGTACCGGTTCGCGTGCCTGTTATAAAATGACTAACAGCCTCGATTTCCAGCAACTTATTGGCATCGCCCGTGACCTGTGTGATTGTGGCAGCCATCGTGACAATCAGTCCGATCAGAACACTAACAGCCAGCTTGGGAAATAGTCGCTCTAATTTTTCAACCCAGAGCGTGGTGTAAACACGCTTACTTACGCCTGCTAATGCCAGAAAAATGCAACTGCCCAGAATAATTAGATTCGCTGTCAGCTGAAACCAGCGGGCAGCCGCACCTAAGATTTCTATCATTTCACTGAGAACTATCTTTTATTCTAAAACTATAACTCGAGTCAACGACATGACCATCTATAGATAAAACACGGAATTGAACTTTATATGCACCCGCAGCAAGTTCCGGCAGTGCAAGAATGATCGACTTCGGATCGTCAGCAACTTTTTCCGGAGTAGCCTGCGACACTACTTTATCATTCACGTCAACAACAGAAACCGCTGCGTACGCAGTTTCGATTTCCTCATTAAACCAGAGTTGTACTTTCGAAGGCGATTCTGCAAGCGTTGATCGACGCGGCGGATCTGATTTAACTAAAGACGCATGCGCCCAGACATCGTGTACTTGCAGTACCGTCAATCCTATAACTAATAGACAGGCTACAAATCCTTTGACACCGCCTGACATTTTTCCAGAGTAGCTATAAATTTGTAATTTGTTATCCATTTTTTGGGTCTTGTTGTAGAAATGAAAATGTGTTCATATGAGTCGTATGGGATGCTCCAAGTTCAACTCACTAACTGGATTCCACATGCTCGAGCTAAATATTTAGCAACAAAAATTTCCGTCTGGAAATTAAATGTCTTTCATTTTTTCCGGTTTGCCATCCAGTTTTTAAAGCGTCTGGATTTAAACAACTTATAACCGATCAATGTTGTCAGTAACAATCCAACCGCAGGCCCGATACTTGCCCTGAATACTTCCGCATAGTTGATCATCTCCACGCGCAGATGAAAGAAGTATTTCAATGGCGGCATGCCATCGGCCGTTATCACCAGCAAGTGTTCCCCTTTCTCCAGTACCTGCTGTGTATTGATGACGCCATCTTCATATAGCGCTGTCCGGATTTGTCCCAGTACTTCTCCTTCTTCACTGCTACCTTTAATCAGTTTTACGCTGATCGGCATTTCCCGCAGCGGCGGATCTACCAGATCAATGACCAGCACCGTGTTTCCCGCTGAAGGAATGTTCGTACAGTAGTGCCCTGTTATATCGACCTGCGGTTGATACACGCTTAAATGCACCATGTTCTCGCCACTTCGGCGTGTACAGCTGTCGTCTTCCAGTGGTTCCGCACCATGTGCGTATACTGTGCCCGTATTGAATCCCGCTGCCAGAATTGCCATCACGCCCAACAGCTTGAACTGCTTCAATATTCCGTTTTCTCGCTTGCCAGCGCACCCTTTCTGCTTTCTTTTTTCCTCCGGTACTGGCATACCTTTCGTCTGTTTCTTTTCCTCCATGATGCGGCGCCCTGAGTTTTCTGTTTTCTCTTATCTTCTAATAAAAAACCGGTACACCGGCTGTCTTTCGACAGTGGTGTACCGGCGTTGTTGCTTC
>CAZXBP010000005.1:0-40196 GCA_964639015.1 uncultured Nitrosomonas sp. | reverse complement strand
GGAAATAAAAATCAACGCACTCTAAATCCCATTCAACTGAGGTTTCTAGGTTGAATTATCCGGACATCAGATCACTACAGACAATGTCGACCAATTTAACTGGCCGCCTGATGTGAAATTCTATCTGTGAAAGGTCTTGTGCTACGGGCGAACTTCGACAATACCACTTTGCCTTGCCAGACCACTGATGATGTGTCCTGCCGGATTGCGCACCTGAAGCACCTGTCCATCTGATGCATCCGATAGCGCCAGGCCTTCTGAACTGACACTGAATCCCCGTCCCATCACAGTCAGTTTTACATTCTGCCCTCTCAAAATAATGAAAGGTGCGCGAATCATATTCGATCGCACTGGCTGGCCGGCGGTAATATTTACTGCAGCAACTTTTCCCACGGCTTGCGAATGCTCTGTCAAGACACCTTCCGGGAATTGTGTCAGATTAACCATCTGCAAGGATACATCGTCGAATCCGATCGTCTGGTCGCGCGCAATCGGTCGTACTACATAAAGTACGTTAGTCATAATCCTGATTTCTGCCGGCACATAAATAGTCCATCCAAGCTCGCCGCCACATCGTACGCCCACAGAAGTCTTTCCCCATAATCGGTTGCCTGGCGGCATAAAAGGTTCCAGATGAGTACATTTAGGTAACGTAATACGATTATCAATCTGGCCTACTTCGACTTGAACAATCCCGCCGGAGCTGATTGCATGACTATCGATAAAGTCTTTTACCGCATTTTGTATTAAAGAAATATCCTGATATTTCGATAGCGAATTCCCTGCTGATGAATTGAGGGAAGCATTAATAAGAAAAAAAAAGATAAGCAATTTGAATAATCTACTATGCATTATGATTTCCTGAAATACATACTGTTACAACAGTTATTGATAGCCAGAAACATCTTAAAGCTATCGAGCATCTCAAATCACTTAAGCAAAGGGCGATTTCCAGCTTTGTTCTCAACTTCATGCATTCTGTACATGCCGTAGCATAGCTGACCATACGATTACTTTAACAGGCCTGTAACACATCGGGCCATTTCCAGTGAGAATGGATATGATCAGCAAGCTAGACAAAACACTTAACTTTCACCATCAGGCTTTGGGACTCAGAGCGAAAAGACAAGAACTGCTCGCCAGTAACATTGCCAACTCCGACACACCGAACTTTAAAGCTAAGGATATTGATTTCTCAGGTTTGCTGCGCGAGAAACTGGCAGCGACATCTCCGGCATCCGCGCTGAATACCACTTCACCATCGCATATCAGTCACGGCAAAAATAGTGGCATCAACAACATACTTTACCGTGTTCCACTGCAACCCAGTATTGATGGCAACACTGTGGATATGGATTCGGAACGTACCCGGTTCGCGGATAATTCGATCAAATACGATGCGAGCATAACATTCATCAATATGCAACTCAGAAATCTACTAACCGCAATGCAGGAGCGATAATCATGTCTTTATTTAATGTCTTTAATATTGCAAGCTCGGCGATGACCGCCCAATCCCATCGCCTTAATGTAGTTGCCAGCAATCTTTCCAATGCAGACAGTGTTACCGATTCCTCCGGTGAACCCTATCGCGGACGTCAGGTAGTATTCAGTACACTTAAAGCCGATACAAATAGTGCAAGTGGCGTCAGAGTCGCTGGAGTTGTGCATGATGCATCTCCCATGAAAAAAGTTTTCGAGCCGCATCACCCCTTCGCGGATGAAGATGGCTATATCACAAAACCGAATGTCAATGTTGTCGATGAAATGGTCAACATGATGTCGGCATCACGTTCCTATCAAAACAACGTCGACTTGATGAATACAACCAAGTCCTTGCTGCAAAAAACACTCACTATTGGACAATAGGAGATAAATCCGCATGAATTCAGTTCAAGAAACCAGTAGACAAACACTGCCCGCCACAACAACCGGCACGTCGCCAAAAAACAGTATTGAGGAGCCACAGGAACGATTCCTCAAGCTGCTTGTAACGCAAATGAAAAATCAGAATCCGCTGAATCCGCTTGATAATGCTGAAATAACAAGTCAGCTTGCGCAAATCAGCACAGTCACGGGGATAGATAAACTGAACAACACGCTGGAGAAATTTCTTTCCGGAATGGAAGACAGTCGTGTTATGGAAGCGGCGCAACTAATTGGTCACAAGGCATTGGTTCCGGGTAAATCCCTGTTGCTCGAAAACAATGCAGCGCTTGGCGGATTTGAACTTCCCCAAGCTGTTGACCAGCTGAACATCACCATTCTGGATAATTCAGGAATCGCAGTTCAAACGCTGGAACTTGGCGCGCAGTCCCAAGGAATAAATACTTTTTTGTGGGATGGCATGACCAGCAGCGGCACACACGCCATTAATGGCAATTACACTTTCTCCGCCAGCGCAAAACTGGGTGACCAGGAGATTACCGCCAAACCGCTTGCACTTGGCTTGGTCAGCAGCGTTTCTCCCGGTGAGCATGAAGCAGTGCTTGACATGGGTGAGCTTGGATTGTTCGGCATGGCCGATATTAAACAGATATTTTAGCAATAAGGAGTAAATCATGGGTTTTCAACAAGGATTGAGTGGTCTCAGTGCAGCATCCCAGAATCTTGATGTTATTGGTAACAACATTGCGAACAGCAACACAGTGGGTTTTAAGCAATCACATGCGCAATTTGCGGATGTTTACGCACGATCACTGACTGGTGCAGCAAGTGAAAGCAGAGGCCTTGGCACCAAAGTAGCCGCCATTTCCCAACAGTTTTCGCAAGGAAACATTTCGACATCGAGTAATCCGCTCGATATTGCGATCAATGGCAACGGTTTTTTCCGCGTAAGTGATAATGGCGCGATATCGTATAGTCGCAACGGCCAGTTTCACCTTGACAAGGACGGTTTCATTGTCAATAGCGACAATCTCAATTTGACTGGCTTTCCAGCGGATGATAGTGGAAAAATATTCAATACCACACCGTCCAATTTAAGAATTTCAACCGCACAGCTTTCGCCCAGTTCGACGACAAGCTTCGATCTGGAATTTAACCTGGATTCCCGTGTTGTAATACCCGCGCCATTACCGGCATTCAATGCCAACGACCCGACAACCTATAACGGCACCACATCGGGAACTGTTTTCGACAGCCTCGGAAATCCTCATGTTTTCTCAATGTTTTTCCAGAAGAATGCAGCCAACTCATGGGATATATACGCCACAGTTGATGGCACATCAGACATAGCCGGCGTTCCCATTGGTGTTACGCTTGGCGGCGGAGCATCTCAGGCACTCACCTTTGACAGCAATGGCGTATTAACCGCACCTGCAACACCCGTCGCCGTATCGATTGATCTGGCGACAATAGACCCGACGCTTGGCGCAACATCGCCACTCGACTTTACTCTGGATCTGGGCAAGGCAACGCAATTTGGCACGAATTTCGGCGCAACTTCGATTTCGCAGGATGGTTATTCGTCAGGAACACTGGCCGGTTACACAATCAGTGCTGAAGGCTTTATTACGGGTAATTATACCAACGCTGAAACAAGAACACTTGGCCAAGTCGCTTTGGCCAATTTCACTAATCCACACGGACTGACACCTATTGGCAATAATCTGTGGCTTGAAACCGCCGCATCCGGTCAACCGGTGATTGGCGCGCCTGGTAGCGGAGTTCTTGGTGTATTACAGTCATCCGCAGTTGAAGATTCTAATGTGGATCTGACGGCAGAGCTTGTCAAGATGATCACAACACAGCGGACTTATCAGGCAAATGCCAAGACCATCGAAACTCAAGATGCTGTACTACAGACTTTGGTCAATCTTTAATCAGACATTAAAATCGATTTAGGCAGATAGAATGGATCGTCTAATTTATACCGCAATGTCAGGAGCGGTTCACACACTGAATCATAAAGCTACGGTGTCGCATAACCTGGCTAATGTATCCACTACCGGCTACCGAGCGGATAAAAATGCATTTCGCGCCGTTCCGGTATTTGGGGACGGTCTTCCGACGCGCGCCTTTGTGGTCGATTCAACGACAGGAGCGGATTTCACACCGGGCCCGATACAGCAGACTGACAGAAACCTGGACGTTGCGATTCGTGGCTCAGGCTGGATTGCAGTGCAATTGCCAAACGGCGAAGAAGCCTATACGCGCAATGGTAGTTTGCAAATCAACTCTGCTGGCGTTTTAGTCACCCAAAATGGAGTTAGCGTCAAAGGCGATAACGGCATTATCACGGTACCCCAGGAGAATCGCATCACGATTGCCAAAGATGGCACAGTCTCGGCGGTACCCATAACGCCTCTGCCTAATTCGGTAGCCATAGTCGGACGGATCAAGCTGGTTGACCCACCTGAACACCAGCTTGCAAAAGGTGCGGACGGGTTATTTCGCATGAAGGATGGCACGGTTCCCTTGCCAGCGGCCCAAGTTACATTGGTTGATGGCGCACTGGAAGGCAGCAATGTCAATCTGGTCCATGAAATGGTCAGTATGATTTCACTGGCACGGCAGTTTGACATGTACATGAAAATGCTGGAAAGCGCCGAGCGAAATGCGCAGCAGGCCAGTGAAATTCTGGTGATCAGGGCATAGAGCGAAAATCTGAGCGATTACGTCACATTGATACAAATAATAATTGGAGTAAATTATGATACGTTCATTATGGATATCAAAAACAGGTCTGGATGCGCAGCAAACCAAAATGGATGTTGTCGCCAATAATCTGGCCAATGTCAGCACCAATGGATTCAAACGCGCGCGCGCAGTTTTCGAGGATTTGCTCTACCAGACGATACGTCAACCAGGCGCGCAATCGTCCCAGCAGACACAAATCCCTTCCGGCTTACAACTTGGCGTGGGCGTACGGCCTGTCGCCACGGAAAGTATTTTTACACAAGGTAATCTGCAGCAAACCGGAAATTCGCGCGATGTCGCGATACAAGGTGAAGGATTTTTTCAGGTATTGATGCCGGATGGCACGACCGCCTATACCCGAGACGGCGCATTTCAGTCTGATATTAATGGACAGTTTGTGACCTCCAGTGGCTACGTTATACAGCCCGCCATTACAATCCCACCCAATACGCTAAGTATCACTATTGCACGCGACGGCACTGTTTCAGCACTGGTTCCCGGAGCGCAGACCCCCATTCAGGTCGGCAATATTCAACTCGCGAGCTTCATTAACCCGGCTGGTCTGCAGAAGATGGGTGAAAATCTTTATCTGGAAACAGCTTCCAGTGGGGTAGCCACCCAGAATGCCCCTGGAACCAATGGACTGGGATTGCTTAACCAAGGCTTTGTGGAAACATCCAATGTTAATGTAGTAGAAGAATTGGTTGGCATGATTCAAACGCAGCGTGCTTACGAAATAAATTCCAAATCCATAGAAACGTCCGATCGAATGCTTCAGCGATTGACTCAACTGTAGAACACCAATCATTTCCGGAGCAGGTTATGGCAGATCATTTATGGCGGCAAAATGACAAGACTTGTTTTTTCTTGCTGGCATTATTCATTTTGCTATCGGGTTGTGCGTCGACACCGCCAACAAGTACGCACCAACCCTTAACCACGTTGCCGCCAGAGTCGCCCGTAGTGAATGAAATGAGTGGCGGCATCTTCCAATCAGTCAATAATCTGCCGGGGGTACGCTACACACCCTTGTTCGAAGACCGCCGTGCGCGCGGTGTTGGCGATACGATTATTGTGACGCTTAACGAAAGGAACAATGCGAGAAAAAGCTCGGGCAGCAATGCAAGCCGCTCCGGCGGTTTTGATTTTTCCATACCGACGGCCGTTTTGGGTATCCCTTTAAACTTCCTGGGCGGCACCGAACTGGAAGCAGAATCAAACAATACGTTTGATGGTAAAGGTGCGAGCAACAGCACCAACAATTTCACCGGCACTATAACGGTAACTGTTCTTAATGTACTACCTAATGGCAATTTGCTCGTCAGTGGTGAAAAGCAGGTTGGCATAAATCGGGGGCAGGAATTTATTCGTCTTTCAGGTGTTATCAATCCTATCAACATCATAAATAATACCGTTTCATCCGTTCAGGTCGCCGATGCTCGCATTGAATATCTTTCCAGTGGTTACATCGACGAAGCACAAACAATGGGTTGGCTCTCCCGCTTCCTGATGAATTTCTCACCCTTTTAATATCCACGCCTATCATTCAATGAACAAGAGATTAAAGTCATGAAAAAGCATAATAAAATTTTCTTTTTATTATGGATTATGATGTTATCTGTTGCTGCCCCCACCCAGGCGGAACGCATTAAAGACTTGGTTTCAATTCAAGGTGTGCGCAGCAACCAGTTAATTGGTTACGGCCTGGTTGTGGGCCTGGACGGCACGGGTGACCAAACGACGCAAACACCGTTTACAGTACAAAGCATTATCAATATGATGGGGCAGCTCGGCGTAAATCTCCCTCCTGGAACAAATCTGCAGTTGCGTAATGTTGCCGCGGTGATGATTACCGCCACCTTGCCTCCCTTTGCACGGCCTGGTCAGCAAATAGATGTAACCGTCTCTTCCATGGGGAATTCAAAAAGCCTGCGCGGCGGCACATTGTTGATGACTCCACTCAAAGGCGCGGACAATCAAGTATATGCCATAGCGCAGGGCAATATTCTGGTCGGCGGCGCTGGTGCGGCCGCTGCGGGTAGCAGTGTGCAGATCAACCATTTGAATGCCGGGCGAATCAGCGGTGGTGCTACCGTAGAGCGCACTGTCCCGGTCGAATTAGGTCAAGAGGATCATATTTATCTGGAACTCAATTCCACCAATTTTTCAACGGTTACACGCATCGTTGAAGCTATCAACGCCGTGTACCCGGCTAGAGCATATGCAGTTGATGGCCGGCTCATTCAGGTAAAAGCACCGCTTAACACAAGTGCACGCGTGATGTTTATTTCACAAATTGAAAGTTTGAATATTACTCCTGCTCGTGACGCTGCAAAAGTAATCGTTAATTCCCGTACAGGCTCAGTTGCCATGAATCAGTCTGTAACATTGGAACCCAGCGCCATAGCACATGGAAATCTTTCAATTATCATCAACAGTGAACCAGTCATCAGTCAGCCTGGACCATTTGCCGAACGTGGAGAAACGGTCGTTGCACAACGCGCACAGGTTGAAATTCGAAGTGACGAAGGCAATTTGATGATACTGCCGGCCGGCGCGGATTTGGGCGAGGTTGTGAAGGCATTGACCTCTATCGGCGCAACCACACAGGATCTGTTATCCATACTACAGGCGCTTAAAGCAGCAGGATCATTACGTGCCGAACTGGAAGTTATATAAGGATTTATATCATCATGATTAATACGTTCGATTTCACCAGCAAGCTAGCTATTGACAGCAAAAGCATTGACGATATGCAGCTGCTGTCAAGACAGGATTCCAAAAAAGCTTTAAGAGAAGCCGCGAAACAATTTGAAGCGCTGTTCTTCCATATGCTTGTCAAAAGTATGCGAGATGCAACACTTAAAAGCGGACTGATCGATAGCCAACAAACCCAGTTCTATGTCGAGATGTATGACCAGCAGTTGTCGCAAACACTTGCCGGAAAAGGAATCGGACTTGCCGACCTGATGGTGGAACAATTGACGCGCACATACTACGGATCCGACGAAACGGCCACTTCATCACAGTCAACGGAAAATAAGCCTTCAACACATTATTTAAATAATCAGATCAAAAACAATCCGATAACAGCAGCGGATACACATCTATCACAACTGATTGAAAATAAACCGGAAGCACCAATTTCGCAGGTTCCGCCAGAAAGCATTCCGGAGAATGTAATGGATAACCAGAGCAAGCATATTTCAACCACAATAGAAAATAGTTTTTATGCATCGTGGTACCAGTCCCATGACACAACAAGAAACACCATGGGTGAAAATAATGCGTCATTAAACGACAAGCCAAACGATGTTTTCACGGCGCAGCTGATTACGAAGAAGCCATCTCGCACCGCTTTTAATAAAACAGCCGATTTCATCAACACGCTGATGCCTCATGCGAATGCTGCATCTGAATTAACCGGAATACCCGCTCATTTCATGCTTGCGCAAGCTGCACTTGAAAGTGGCTGGGGTAAACACGAAATACGCCATCCTGATAACTCAACAAGTTACAACCTGTTTGGTATCAAAGCTAGCAGTAACTGGAAAGGAAAAACGGTTGAAATATTAACGACTGAATACATCAACGGCACCCCAAAAAGAATGGTCGAAAAATTCCGCGCTTATGATTCTTACGAAGAAAGTTTCCGCGATTATGCGAATTTACTCACTAAAAATCCACGCTACAGTCATGTTGTAAATACACAAAATGCTGCCGAGTTTGCTTACGGCCTGCAAAAAGCTGGCTATGCAACCGATCCGCAGTATGGCAACAAACTGATGCGTATTTTGAGTAATCCTGCTCTGCACAATCAGGAAGTTATTTAATATTGAACGCTTTCTGTCGTTAAATAACGAAAGCACGGTATACGGTAAATTCTATTTGTAAACATGGACATCTTTTTTACACACAGTTTGTTGAACGATAACTCGACCGACCTATAAAGAAATATTTGTGTCTATAACTTCTCAGGATTTAATTTAAAAATGGGCAATATACTAGGAATTGGTGTTTCAGGATTGAATGCGGCGCAAGCCAACTTACTTACCACTAGCCATAACATTACAAATGCCGACACAGCTGGATATTCAAGACAACAAGTCATCCAGAGCACGAGCACCCCCCAGTTTACAGGCACTGGTTTTATTGGCAACGGCGTTAATGTTGAGACTGTAAAAAGAATACACAACCAGTTCCTGACTACACAACTGATGCAAACGCAGACACAAAGCAGTCAATTGACTGCATATTACAACCAGATCAGTCAAGTTGATAATCTTCTGGCTGATCCTGTTTCTGGATTGTCTCCGTCCCTGCAGGATTTTTTTACTGGTGTAAACAATGTTGCTTCCGACCCGTCTTCCATACCGTCGCGTCAGGCCATGATCAGTAATGCGGAATTTCTGGTTTCCCGTCTGCATGGCATAGATCATCAACTATCCGAGATCCGTAGCGGTATCAATACTGAAATTAAAAACACGGTTAATGAAGTTAATTCATTGACCGAACAGATTGCGAAATTGAATCGCAATATTTTGCTGGCCGAAGGCGCGGCCGCCGGTCATCCGGCAAATGACTTGCATGATCAACGCGATGAGCTTGTCAATCAATTGAGCAAATTCATTAATACTGATGTAGTCAAGCAAAGCGACGGCACCTATAATGTTTTTATTGGTTCTGGGCAGGCCGTCGTTGTCGGTACAGAAACTATGCCGCTTAAGGCAGTTGCATCACCTGAGAATCCGCAGGAACTGACAATCGGGCTCAGCGTTGGCAACAAAACCATGATATTACCCGAGAACCAAATAAAAGGCGGCAGCCTCGGTGGTTTTCTTGTTTTTCGCAGTGAGTCGTTAAACGAAGCACAAAACGCGATGGGCCGTATCGCTATCAACATAGCTCAGACATTTAACAATCAGCATCGGCTGGGTATGGATTTATCCGGCAATATGGGATCCGATTTCTTCACGGTGCCCACGCCCCAGTTTTTCTCATCCACTCTCAACGACCCGGCATCCAGCATTGCGATCGATATCAGCGATGTCAATCAGTTAACAACGAGTGATTATCGCTTCTCTTATGATGGAACGAATTACATACTCTCGCGTTTATCCGACAATACTTCTGTCAGCACAACCACACCGCCTTCAGCAGGATCACCATTGATAATGGATGGCGTGCGAATTACAGATGCATTAATTAATCCACACGAAAGATTCCTGATTCAACCGACGGTTAATGGTGCCAAGAATATATCGCTCAATATATCTGATACCTCGAAAATTGCAGCTGCAGCGCCCATTCGTACTGAAGCGGCTTTGTCCAATACTGGAAACGCCACAATTAGTGCAGGCAGCCTTGATCCTCTACCACTGAATCCAGACCTGCAACAACCGATTACTATCGCGTTTCATTCTCCCTATGATGGACAATTCGATGTCACCGGAACGGGAGCCGGATTACCGGCCACTAATCTTGTTTATACAGATGGCGCGGACATCAGTTTCAACGGCTGGACTATTCAAATTAAAGGTCAACCGGATGCTGGTGATGTGTTTTCCATAGAACCTAACAATGGTGGAACTGCGGATAATCGTAACGCTCTGTTACTCGCAGAATTGCAAACAAAAAGCACCATGGCGAGTGGAACAGCCTCTTTTCAGGAAGCTTATGGACAATTGGTCAGCCTGATCGGTAATAAAACGCGAGAACTGGACGTTACCAGCAAAGTGCAGGCAAACCAGGTCACTCAAGTACAGCGATCAATAGAAGCATTGTCCGGCGTTAATTTGAATGAAGAAGCAGCTAATTTATTACGCTATCAACAAGCTTTTCAGGCTTCCAGCAAAGTCATTGAAATCAGCAGCTCACTTTTTGATTCGATACTTCGAATAGGCTAATTGGTCAGCAGCACGTAACACTTTTGCCAAGCTGAACAAATACGAAAGGATATAGAGAGGATATATTATGCGCGTCAGTACTAGTGGAATGTTTGACTCGGGTACCATTGCAATATTGCAGCAGCAAGAAGCATTAGTCAAAACACAACAACAGTTATCAACAGGCCGGCGTATTTTGACGCCATCCGATGATCCTATCGCAGCAGCGAAAGCTATCAATTTGTCACAAGCGGCATCGATTAATACTCAACACTCGGTCAATCGTAACCATGCTACTGCTTCTCTTGGATTAATTGAAGCAACCCTGGAGAATACCACCGCAATTCTGCAGGACATCCGACAGGTAGCCGTGCAGGCAGGAAATGCATCGACACTGACGAATACGGATCGAAGAATTCTGGCAACCGAGCTACGCAGCCGCTTTGACGCATTAGTGGGACAAGCCAACAATACCGACGGCACCGGGAATTACCTGTTTTCTGGATTTCAGGCGAAAACACAGCCTTTCTCTCGCTCTGGTCTGGACGTTCAATACAATGGCGATCAAGGACAACGCATGAATCAAGTTGGCGCAGCTCGTCAAATCGCAGCCAGTTATTCGGGTACCGAAATTTTTGAGCGCATCAAGAACGGCAACGGCGTCTTTACTACTGCGGCGGACTCCGCAAATTCCGGTTCTGGAATTATTACTGCGGGTTCAGTCATCAATCCGTCCAGCCTGACCGATCAAAACTACGAAATCACCTTTTCTTCCGGAGCCGGTGGTTTAACGTATGATGTCGTTAACACGACCACGGGCACGACACTGTCCAGCGGAAATACTTTTGTAGAAAACGATATTATTCAATTTGATGGCTTACAATTCAGTATCAGCGGCACCCCGGCTGCAGGAGATACTTTCACTGTATTACCAAGTACTAATCAAAGTATTTTCAAAACAGTCGGAGATTTAATTACTGCCTTGGAAACTTCCGTCGATCAGCAGGGAGGAGGCAATGCGCGATTACTGAACAACCTGAATTCAGCATTGCAGGATCTTGATAACGGGCTTGAACAAATCCTGAAAACACGCGCAACAGTCGGTTCCAACTTACAGGAGATTGAAGCACTTAATAATCAGGGGAGTGATCTCGACATTCAGTATCAGAAAAGAATATCGGAACTACGTGATGTGGATTTCGCCGAAGCGATATCGGAATTGAACAAGCAACAGGTTTATCTGGAGGCAGCACAGAAATCCTTCTCCACAGTCACACGTCTGTCCCTATTTGATTTTATTTAACCTAAAAACCTCAGTTGAATGGGGTTTAAAGTGCGTTGATTTTTATTCTTGGCAAGGCACAATGAGGCGTAATAACGCGTTATTACAACGAATTGTAACGCAGCAAAAATTAAAAAGCGGCGTGCTGTAAACACCATAGTTTGACTCACCATCCGGATGAACCAGCATTGCTCGAATTGTTTCATGTATTATTCTTATCGTTAGTCATCCCGGATAACGGTCAACTGAGGTTTTTAGGTTCAATTCTCCAGAGGCAGAGTGACTGGATTGAAAGATCGATTATTCTAATCGATATATGACGCTCGAAGGCGGTGTCAAAATCAGCGACGGATCAGATAATCCCGCTGCTGCAAAGGATGGAACGATGGTTTCTATAAAGGGTGTCAGTGATCCTGTCGATCCACTGGTATGCACAAAACCCTTATTGTGAATAATCTTTTTCAGCTTGAAGAAAGCAGCCGCAGTATCATAATCGAGGAGTAGCGTATTCGTTACCGGTTGGATGCGACTGGTGCTGAATGAAGAAAAAGTACCACGCGACTGGCTCAAATCAGTATAAATTGAACTGACGATTATAATCAGATCATGTCCGTTAAAATAAGCCGTCGCATCAATGCTATCCAGTCTTAACGGCAACCCGCCTGTGGTGATAGACTCAGGTGTTCCGATAAAGCCAATCGCCGTGTCGCTGTCAATACAAATTCGTTGATCATCTTCAACGAATCTTGGCAAACCACCGGTCAGTCTTAAACGAAACATTCCGTTGTCAAGTTTTTCAACGACTTCAAATCTGCTTTCAATTGGAATATCAGTTGACGCCGGATCTTTGCCATTCACCGGGTTTAAACACTCAAAGCCACGATAAACAATCGATTGTGCGACAACATGCCATGAGAACAAACTGATTGAAACCATTATCAGCAAAAATCGCAAAACTTTCATGACAGTTCCTCGTCGATGAGAAATAAGCCTTTTAAACGCAAAAAAGCTTATTGTTTACTTTTGATTCCTGACACGTAATCTTCTGGCTTCTTTAGGCTCGATCAAAAGTGTGCGATAGATTTCTATTCTATCGCGCGGGCGCACAATGGTCCCTTTTTGCGCAAGCTTGCCAAAAATCCCGATTCGATTTCTACTTAAATCAATTTCAGGAAAATTTTTCGTAATACCTGACAATTGAATAGCCTGTTCAAGCGTTGTGTCCGACGGAACCTTCAGTTTTGCAAGTATCTGCTGCGACGGCAGCGCGTAAACAACTTCCACTTCTATCATTGTTGCCGCATTGCCCTGATGACTATTCCCCATAAGCAGCGTCAGCGCGTTCGATAAATGACTCCACAAAACTATTAGCTATCATATGAAACACCGGGCCTACCAGCTTTTCCAGAATCTTGTGTGAAAAGGTGTAGTGCAAACGGAATTCAATTTTACAGGCCTCGTCGGATAAAGGAATAAAACGCCAGTGACCATCCAGATGCTCAAACGGACCATTCAGCAAAGTCATTTCAATAAGTACTGGCGGATTACGTTTGTTTTCGGTTGAGAAACTGTGCTTAACATGATGATAATTGATATTGACGGTTGCGTGCGTGATATTTTCACTTTGTTTGATCACCGTCGACCCATCGCACCAGGGAAGAAACTCCGGATACTTCGCAACATCATCCACCAGATTAAACATCTTTTCCGCTGAATAGGGTACTAAAACTGTTTTTTCGATTTCTGCCATAACAGGAAGCCACTTCGCTTATTTGCGGTTCATTACTGAAAAGCTGATAAAATACACAAAATTGAAAGAATAATCACCTTTTTTAAAAAAATTGGCGCCGCCTGAATGAGCATTATTCAAAATAAGAAAGCATTCCACGACTATTTTATAGAGGAAAAATACGAAGCAGGCCTGGTGCTGGAAGGCTGGGAAGTCAAGGCGATTCGGGCTGGTCGCATTCAATTGAAAGAGTCCTATGTTATCATCCGCAACGCTGAATTATACCTGATAGGTTGTCACATCAGTCCGCTGCAAACAGCTTCAACTCATATTCTTCCTGATCCGGTCAGAACACGCAAGCTGTTATTGCATGATGAGGAAATAAAGCGACTCATTGGCAAAGTTGAACGTGCCGGCTATACGCTGATTCCATTGGATATGCACTACAAAACGGGCAGAATCAAGCTCGAAATCGGCCTTGCGAAAGGTAAAAAACTGCATGACAAACGGGAATCCGAAAAACAGAAAGAATGGGAACGGGAAAAACAACGTTTGATTCGATCTAAACAATAAAACAGTGACATTTTTAAATTTCTAATCGTATTTTCCATGAACTCAGAAAAAAAACCTGTTGCAATCTGGCTACTTATTTGCTGCGCCCTGGTCTTTGCCATGGTTGTGGTCGGCGGCGTAACACGATTAACGGATTCAGGACTGTCAATCGTCGAATGGCAGCCACTGGTTGGCACTCTCCCCCCCATCAGCCAGGCTGAATGGGACGAATTGCTGGACAAATATCGTACATCGCCGCAATACCAGCAGATCAACAAAGGTATGAGCATTGAAGA
Source organism: uncultured Nitrosomonas sp. (assembly GCA_964639015.1). Taxonomy (GTDB): domain Bacteria; phylum Pseudomonadota; class Gammaproteobacteria; order Burkholderiales; family Nitrosomonadaceae; genus Nitrosomonas. The sequence goes on along the minus strand of CAZXBP010000005.1, from coordinate 25,811 downwards.
ATTCAAGACGATTTTCTGGTGGGAATACTTTCATCGGCTGCTCGGGCGACTGATTGGCATTGTATTTTTCATACCGTTTGTTTATTTCCTGATCAAAAAGAATATCGACAAACCGCTTGGTCTTAAGCTTACCGGAATTTTCGTACTTGGCGGACTTCAGGGTTTTATGGGCTGGTACATGGTAATGAGCGGTCTGATCGACAATCCGCATGTCAGCCAGTATCGGCTGACAGCGCACCTGGGACTTGCATTTGTCATATTTGCGGCCATGTTCTGGGTTGCGTTGGGATTGTTATCGCCACCTGCCGCAGCTGATCAAGGTATGGACAGTCTGCGTCGATTCGCCCATGGATTGTCCTGGTTAATTTTTATTATGGTCTTATCCGGTGGATTTGTAGCGGGAATACGCGCCGGACTGGCCTACAATACTTTTCCGTTGATGAACGGTCATTTTATTCCGCCGGATCTGTTCATACTGGAGCCCTGGTATCGTAATTTCTTTGAAAACATCACCACGGTACAGTTTGATCATCGCATGATTGCGTGGGTACTCATTTTCACCATTCCGCTGTTCTGGTACAAAGCGATGCGCGCCAGCCTGCCAAAAACGACGCAACTGGCCTGCCATCTGTTCCTGTTGATGCTGATCATCCAAGTCACACTTGGCGTCACCACACTGTTGCATGTGGTACCGATTCATCTGGCCGCAGCACACCAAGGTGGCGCGCTGTTGCTATTTGCCGCATCGCTCTGGGTGAGTCATCGTCTGCGTAAGCCAGCATAAGAACGTCGCACGACAAATTAACCTGTCAAACAAACATCGACTCAATTTGTAAGTGACTGATAAAGAAACACAACATTGCGCACGCAGAAAAAATCTCAAACCGGAGGTTGCAATAAGCGGTCAGTTTACTGCATGTTCGATTTTATGTTACTGTTTTCCGATATTAAAAATAATCAAAAGGTCAAAAAATGGTCTTCAAAGCAAGAACGCATTTCATTTTTATAGCAGCAATATTTCTATTGTCATTATCAGCGTGTTCATCAACGCAGAAAATCACGAATTCGGCAAGAACACCCATTGAACAATTACTGCATAGTGAAGCGATAGCCAGGAGTTTGTCAAAACAAAGTGATTTGCAGCTACACATTCCTGCTGGCGCAAAAATATCACTGAATACTACCGGACTGACTCCGGATAACCCGTTTGTTGGAGAAATGATCAGCAGCTGGCTGGGCAGGCAGGGATATATAGTCGACAATACCGAAAATGCTCAGTATAAAATCAATGTCACTGTCAATGCACTGGGAACGGAATTCGGCGAAACATTTTTCGGCATACCTCCCGTCAGCGGATCTTTTATCCCGATTTCACTGCCCGAATTAGCCATCTATAAATCACAGAACCAAACAGGCTATACAAACTTCCACCTCGATATTTATGAATTGCCATCGAGTCGCTTTATGCACACAACAAAACCGTACACGGCGGAAACTTTCTATAATGGTTATACCTTCTTTTTCATGTTCAGCTTCAACAGAACAGACTTGACTAACCCGCCCGAACTGAGACCTTTAAGTAAAATTATCCATTAACAATCGGCAACAGTCCTGCGCTGTTACTTTTTACTCACTAGTCTGATCAATTGCCGGGAATTTTCATTCAATATTTTCTGCTGCTGAATCTATCCGGGATTTGTCCAGCAACCTGCCAAGGCCCATTACACCGAAGATAGGTTGTAGTAGCAGGTTGAAAAATTATCTGCGCTGTCGCTACGGCGCTAAAAACAGGCTCAAAATGTTATTTATCACGCATAAACTCCGCTTTTTACTCGGCGTAAATGCCTCGCCCTTCGGGACCGCCTCCTGACTGTTCGCTGCGCTTTGCTTGCGTCACCAGTTTTTGTCTTGCATCGACTCCCTCGATCACATTTTTCAACCTTAAAACCTCAGTTAAATGGTGCTTAAAGTGCGGTGATTCTTATTTTTTGCAAGGCACGGTGAGGCGTAATAACACGTTATTACAACGAATTCTAACGCAGCAAAAATTAACAAGCGGCGTGCTATAAACACCATCGTTTGACTCACCATCCGGATGAACCGGCATTACTAGAATTCTTTCATGTATTCATATCGTTAGTCATCTCGGATAACGGTCAACCGAGGTTTTTAGGTTCAACAACCAGGCGATGACCATTTCTTTATTCTGCCTGGCGCTTCTAGTGTCTGGATCAAAGCTTTGATTTATTTAGGTATTCTAAGGGCTGAAGTGCTGCATTACGGAATGACGCTTCGTATTCTCTACCTTTATCAATATTCGAAAACCATCCGGCAATGCAGCAACGGGTGACTTAATCATTATCGTTCATGTTTCCTGATTTCAATCTAAACTCGCTCCCGTTCGGATAATGTCGCTGAAGCAGCGGTCAGCAATGCCCGCATCGCCGTTTCTATTTTTTCCGTAGCCGCAGCATACCCTTCTGCTGTATTTGTCTGTACCGGCTTTCCGAAGCGGACAATAATCCGTTCAATAGATTGTGGTATCAGCGTATCGGGAGGCATAACTTTTTCAGTCCCTTCGATGATTACCGGAACAATGGGCACTTTCATTTCGACCGCGATTACTCCGGCTCCACCTTTCAGGGTCTGGATACCCAGGTCTTCACGATTCTGACGTCCTTCTGGAAAAATCAATACATTCCAGCCGTCGTCAAGTAATCGCCCGAAGTATTCAAGTCCCGGCCGGATGTTTTCATCGACCCCGGTCGGAAATGGAAAGGCATTAAGCGCAAGTTCTCCAATCGGCACCGACCAGGCATATTTCTGATAAAACACATCAGTTGCCGCGGCAATCCCGAGCCGCCAGCGGAATGCTTTGGGCAGGGCAAAAGTGATCACAGCCGAATCCAGAAAACTGCGGTGATTCGCCATGAATATTACCGGGCCTGTCAACCCTTTAAGATGTTCTGTTCCCTCGACCCGTAAGCGACAGCACAGCGAAATCCAGGACTGTAAAAACAACCATTGCGCCACAGGTCGCAATCTGCTCGCCCACGGCTTCAGTGACCAGCGCGGGTACTTACTCAGTTTCGGGGAAATCCGCTTCTGTTTTTCCAGCAGCCCTTCAAGCATGCCGACAGTGGTTTGCGGTGTGATCTGGACTTCTTCGATAGAGATACCCCATTGATCCTCAATCTGGGAAACCAATTCGATCCGCAGCAGGGAATCGACACCAAGATTGGCACCGAGCAATGTCGATTCGCTCATCGTATCCGGCGGAACACCGGTTATCTGCCCCAAGAGACGCATGACAGGCGTGACATGCTCTGATACTTTAACGCCGAATCCCGCTCCCTCAGAAAGTCGATGAATAACCACTTCCTTTTTTACTTTACGCGTAACGGAGCGTGGAAAATCCGACTCAGGCCAAATCGACCAACTCAGGATCTGCTGATACGGCGCCAGTTTTTTGTTGGCGTGGGCTATCGCAGCTTCCGCTGATGCCGGTTCGCACAGCAGCACTGCGTGCACGATTATCCTGCCTTCTATTTCCAGACCGACGACAGCGCTATCAGTCACAGTTGAGTTGCGATTAAGTTCCGCCTCAATGTCCTCGGGAAATACGTTCTCCCCCCCGGGTCCAAGAATCATATAGCGCCTGCGACCAAACACATACAAAAAACCATCTTCATCCAACCGCCCGCCATCATCGGTTTTAAGCCAGCCATCTGCAAAAACATCTTCCGTACGTCTGACATCCCGATAATAGCCCGTCATTACCATTGGACCGCGCGCTAAAATTTCTCCTTCAGATGAAATTCTGATTTCCGCTCCCTCAACCGGCTTTCCTACCGAACCGATCCGATGAACACTCGGCGTATTGACGGCCAGGATAGGGCTCGTTTCGGTCAACCCATAGCCCTGCAAAACTGCAAGGCCGAGCGCCCACCATTTTTCTTCTACCACCGGATCCAACGCTGCGCCTCCACAGGCGATCACCTCCAGCGAGCCAAAGACTCGTCGACAAATCTGTCTTCCTGCGAATCGCCGCATAAAACCGGGGATTCGACCCATTCGTTCTTCTAATCGATCCATCATTGCTTTCAACACCTCAGGTACCGCCACCAGATGTGTGGCGGGCGTATGCGCCAGGGTTTCGAGAATCGCGCGGGAAGTCGGTGCGGACAGATATGTCACAGCGCAACCAGCGTTAAATGGGCAAAACAGACTGGTCATCTGTCCATAAGCATGAAACAGCGGCACCAGACTTACGACATGATGGTGCGGCGCCAGGGGGACGGCTTTTGCCACGACTTCCAGATCCGACAACAGGTTTTCATGGCTCAGCATAACGCCCTTGGGATCACCGGTGGTGCCTGAAGTATAAAGAATTTCAGCCAGAGCGGTGTTCTCGGGGGTAGCTATTCGCAGATCTCGCTGAACGTTCTGACCAGCAGTTTGAATCGTTATCGCAGGCATGGGCGAGGCTGGCCAGAAGACCTGATCGGAGATCAGTAAAAGCCTGGGCTCAGCTGCAGCAACAATGCGCTCGATCTGCCCGGCGGTACTTCTTGGGTTGACTGGCACGACAACTGCGCTACAGGCCAATACCGCAAAAAATGCAGCCACCCAGTCAGGCGAATTTTCAGCGTACAGTAATACCCGATCTCCCGCAATAATACCTTGTTCTGAAAGAACAGCCGTCAACGCTTGAATCCGCGTTCCCATCAGTTGATAGCTCCAGGAAACGGTACGGTACCGCGGGCGATGCTGTATCGCCAAACGTGAGCCATGCTGAGCGATACGGTCATTCAGGAAAGCAGAAAGCGATCTCATCGCTGCATAACTAGCGCAAAAGCCATGGCATAGTCTCCGTCATGGGAAATGGAAACGCGGATACCCTCCAGTCCGGGATGGGATGGATCCGCTCGGCAGGCAAGGCCGTTTTTTCGATAGCGCCGGAATTTCTCGTTCAATCGACGCTGAAAACGACTCATTGGCATCCCTTTCAAGAAACAATTTAAAGCTACTGATTATATTCGATATATAAAATATCCATTTCACTGACTTCATCAAGTTTCTTTCAAACACCTTGCGGCCGAAGACCGATTACTACACTTAAAATCCAAATTTCGTCACAACACATTGTTACTCGCAAAAAATGTTTCCTGCATATCAATCATATGCCGCGTCTACATTTTTTGCTCGTGCCTCGTTTGGTATGAAACGTTGAATTTATAGAGACGCCCTCATGCAACCGATGTCACAACTCATCTTTAAGACCATACCTGCTCTCCACTCTCGATCAAAATCCGCCTGGATGCGTTCTGTTTTTTATCATCCTTCATCCACTCTCTTTCCGAGTGAAATAAGCATTAGTTCCGAATTTTGACGTGCAATAAAGTATACTCATTCTACCGTAAAAAAACAGGCTATCTGCCCGGAGCCTTTGCAAGCACAAGTTTCTTACAGCAGACAAAATAATGATCATCGTCGATGAAGTTCGAGACACGGAAGGATTCGCACGGCTGGCGCCGGTCTGGACTCAGCTCCTTGCGCGTTCGGCAGACGCGACCCCCTTCTTGTCGCATGAGTGGTTGCACGCCTGGTGGCTCGCATACCAACCGCCAGCCGAACTGCGCATTCTTGTAGCCCGCAATGGTAACAGGGTAGTCGGTATCGCCCCACTAATGGAGCGAAAGATTGGCATTAAGTCGATGCTGCGCATCCTTTGCTTCATCGGCGACGGCACTTCGGAAACCGACCATATCGGCTTTCTGCTCGATCGCGACCAAGCCACAGATGTCGCGATCGCTCTGCTCGAAGCGATTTACGCCCTCCCCTGGAACGCACTACTGCTCAATCAGGTGACGGGACAGTCGGCGACCGCCAAGGCGATATTGTCGTTTTTTCAGGCACGCGGCGATGACGTGGACATCGCAATCTCACCTTGCCCGGTACGGAGGATACCGAGTACCTATGAGGCACTGCTTGCCTCTCTACCCGCGCGCTTTCGCACTGCACTGCGATCGACAAGACGCAGGCTCGCCGATCAGTACACTGTTCATTTCGGCCTCCATGATACGGCCGAGTCGTTGAGTCTGGGTCTGGCAACCTTGTTCACGCAGCATGCCGGCCGCTGGCGGCTGAAGAATCAGAACGGAGTCTTTGTCGATGCCAAAAAGTGCGCGTTCTATCAAGACATGGCTGCGCGCTTTCTCGCCCGGAACTGGCTTCGCTTTTACTACCTTAAACTCGACGATCGCATTGTCGCGCAGCAGTTCTGCTTCCAGCTGGACGGCTGCGTTCTGCTTCTCCAGGAAGGATTCGATCCAGCCCATGTCCGCGACAATGTCGGTAACGCCCTGCGCAGCATGGTGTTCGAGCGCCTGATCGAGGAGCAAGCCCCCTGTTATGACTTCCTCGCTGGCGCCTCACGGCACAAGGCGAACTGGAGCGATTATATCGTGAATGACTTGCTGATCACTATTACCCGCAAGGGCTGGAGCGGCTGGCTCTATCGGGCGCCTATTCAGGCGCACGAAAAACTGACCGATTGGCTTCGGCCCTGGCGCGACCGACTGGTTCGGCGAAACGCTGTTTCTGGTCCTGAGCAAAAATAAAAAAAACAAGATCATTGACATCACCACCTTCTTTGTTTTCAACCCATGTCGGAAAAAACTGCATGACCCGCTATCGTCCGTCACAACCCAAAAGTTCAGCGTATATCACAAAACCGGGCTATGCCGTACTTAGTCAGGAACTAAAAGATTTATGGGTGACGCGCCGCGAAGTGACAGTGGCATTATCGGCAGCAGCGGCTGAAGGTGACCGCTCCGAAAATGCTGAATATATTTACCGCAAAAAGCAGCTGCGTGAAATAGACCGGCGTATCCGTTATCTGCAGAAGCGTCTTGATGAGCTCATTGTGGTCGATCAACCGCCCGACAATCCGCGACAGGTGTTCTTCGGCGCCTGGGTTGAACTTGAAGATGAAAATGGACAAGATGTGACTTACCGTATCGTCGGCCCCGATGAATTCGACGTCGAAAAAGGCTGGATCAGTATGGACTCGCCGGTAGGCCGTGCGCTGATGCGACAAAAACTTGGCGATGAGGTAACCGTGCAACGCCCTGCCGGACGAACACGCTATGTCATCACGGGAATTCGTTATACCGAGGATCGTAGTTGATATCGGCATCATGTGAACAGCGCACGATTCCAAACTCACCTGCAGTCGGAATCAATAACCGGACAAATCATTCAGTAACGTTTATTTCATAATCTGCGGTCAGTATTTCCAGTAGATGTCCGTTTTCATCACGGAAATAAACGCCTCTACCGCCGTAGTTATAATTGATTCCCATATTCCCGGGATCATACGGACTGCTGCCATAAGCAATACTTTCCGCTTTTATGCGCGCCAGTATCTGATCAAACTCATCATCCGAAACCTTGAACGCGTAATGATGCGGTTCAAATTGTTCTCTCACCGCAAAATCGAGGCACAACGTTTCATTAACCCGCACCACAACAAATGACGCAAATGCGCCGATATATTCAAACCCGAAAATGCGCGCGTAAAAACGCGCCGTTTTTTCCTTGTCATATGCAGGAACAATAGTGTGATTCAAAGTGATTGGCATATCGGCACATCCTCATTTAGTCGTGAATCAATTATTACACCACGCTCCGGAATCCGGTTTTTATAATCCATCATCCAGTCTTATACGCTTTTTCTCGGCAGAAGAAAGTATTAATGCCGGATTTGCAGTGTGATAGAAATATTTCCTTCATTCATCATCATGTAACACGTTTGTCATATTAAATTGGTAAATTTGCCTGACCAATAGTTCACACAACGTTTAATTTGGAGAAAAAAATGGTGAGGTTAACAGATAAAAAAGCAGGATTATCGATTTATTCGGCCGCGCTGCTGGGCGCGTTTGCCGCTGATAGTCTTGCAGCGACGGCGACATTCGATCCGGCAACGGGCATTGTCAATATGCCGGTCGTGGAAGTTTTAAATGGCGCGTCTTCGGAATTCTACAGCGCGCAGCTGCAAATCAGCGGCGATGGGTTGCAACTGATCGACGCCGCATCCATCCCGGCTACAAAAGGACAGCAACGCGTCGTGTTTGACTCGGCAACAGCCGCAGTGCACGTGCCATCCGTTGTTGTCGGCGCTGATGAATTCTACGCCAAACTGCGACTGGTTCCGGGTTCCAGCCCGCTGCGTTTTACAGTTGATCAACTGGTCAGCAACCAGTTTCAGGGTTGCCCGAGTTTCTCTACACCCGGCACGGCCGCAGGTTCATGCGTCCTGAGCGGCGAAATTAACCAAAATATCACGCTGACGAAAAACATTCAGTGGGTATTATCGGGCGGTGTATTTATCGGCGGCGACAATAGCAGCAGCGCCACGCTGACGATTAACCCCGGCACCAAGATTTTCGGTCAGCAAGGTGCTGACTTCCTGTGGATCAGACGCGGTTCGAAAATCTTTGCCGAAGGCACGCCGGACAATCCGATTGTCATGAGCGGACCGCTGCAGCAATCCGCCGGTGAATGGGGCGGTCTGGTGATTTCCGGCAACGCGCCGGTCAACGGCTGTAACGTCGGCGTCAATCCTTGCGAAGTCCCTTTTGAAGCAATTACTTCTGAATTTTTCGGCGGCAACAATCCGAATGACAACAGCGGCATAATCAAGTACACCCAGATACTTTTTGCCGGTTTCCCCGTACGGCCTGATGAAGAATTGAACGGCTTCACATTGAACGGCGTGGGTGCGGGCACCTTGATTCAATTCGTACATGTACACGAAGGCGTTGATGACGGCGTTGAAATGTTCGGCGGTACGGCTCAAATGAAACATCTCGTATTGACCAACATCGGCGATGACAGTTTCGACTGGGGCAGCGGATGGACCGGGAAAGCGCAGTTTATTCTGGTTAAACAGGCTCCCAGTGACGGCGATCGTGGCATTGAAGCTGACAACAATGAAGTCAATAACGACATTGAACCCCGTGCAAAACCAATATTATCGAATATGACTTTCATCGGTGCGCCGGTCGCTACGCAAGGCATTCTGTTGCGCCGTGGCACAGGCGCGAATATCTGGAATACCGTTATTACCGGATTTCCTGATTGCATTTCGATTGATAGTGAAGCTACGTTCCTGAATGCCGGTACGCCGGGTAATCTTTCCGGTGAATTGACCATGGTCAATTCATTTGTCAACTGCGCCAATAATTTCAAAGATGGCAACGGCGCTACTTTCTCGGTAGCAGAGTGGTTCACATCACAACCCGGCAACAGCACGGAAGATCCGCTGCTGAACGATTTTCTGCCTGCTTTTGGATCGCCTCTAACGCTCGGCGGCGCGCCGGTTAACGATGCCTTCTTTGACGTAGTCGACTATGTCGGCGCATTCAAGGATGCAAATGATGACTGGACGCAGGAGTGGACTTTTAATTTCTAATTGCAACATGGCGTAGCAGAATTTATTGGTTCCGCACCCAAAGAAAAGCCTTCCGTTGTCCGAGTTCAGGCGCAGCGGAAGGTTTTTTACATGATGATTTCTTATAGCAATAAGCTGAATGCAGAAAGATGTAAAACCGGGTTTTAAATGCGAAGCGTATAAAGTTTTTATACTGCAGATAACGCGAACAGAACCAGGCTTGTCATACCGACAACAAAAGTTACAAATGGAAATATTCCGATCGGAAGCCCTTTCTCTACTTTTTGCAGGTGCGCAAGAGACTGCACGCCGACTGCATATTGCTTTGCGGTTAAAATATAACCGAGCGTGAAAAAGGAGGCCCATGCCGCAAGGACTATGGTCAGTACAAATGACGCGAGCGATAGCGTCAGCAATGCAACAGAGGAGTGTTCAGGCAACTCCCTTATAAAGGCCGCCACCACAACAATGGTACCGCTGCTCAATGTTGCCAGATGCTTGAACAAATCCACCCGGATTTTAAAAAGATCGGATAAATCATCGATATATTCTTCCAGCTTTTCCTGATCCTGCATAATCGGCAAGTCTCCCTATATTTGTTGACGATATTCAAAGTCAGTCATTTTTGTTCTTGTTTAAGATAAACAATGACAACTGCTTTAACAAGCTTTCAGTGTTTGCAATAACATCGGGACCATAACCAAGCTGGGTTTTAAGTTGATAAAAAATAATAAGCTGTATCATTATTAAGTCCATCAACTGGGAAACATGAATTCCCATTCCGTGAACTATCGGGTATAAGAAAGATGTCTCATTCGCTTTATGGATATCATTTTCTATCAGTAAAACTAATTTCGACAAATCAAAATCACACCCGGACACAAGTAATATACATAAATCAAAGCCGGGGATTGTTACAAAACCATAATCTTCCCAGTCAAACAGAATAAGTCCTGTACGGGCCTTTGCCATGTTATTGATCGCCAAATCACCGTGCTGCGGAATCACTGGCAACGCCTCCAGCATTTTGTCCCACGCGCGAAGGAATCTGATAGTTTGAGTGTCCTGATGTAAATATCCCGGCAACACAGTCAGTGCCTGATTTAAGGTTTGCACGTGATCATTACTGAAAACAACATGCTTTGGTTTAATCATTCTTTCACGGCCGGTCAGAAATGTCTGTATCTGACCAGCTGTCAAAAAAATTTCAGTTAACCTGGTAACTGTATGACTTATATTATTCGTAACTAAAATCACATATTGATCGGATTCTGCGAAAATAACCGGTACCGGGATCAAACCGGGGTACAGTCTGCTGCATTCTTCAAGTGCGGCATGTTCACGAATGATCTTGTGGAAACCTGAGGACGAAACATCGTTGTTCGTGTTTTCAGCACCCGCTACTCCATTCAAGGAACCGGCATTATCACTTATCTGTTTCGCCGCTGCTTTTATAAAATAAATATTGCCATGCTTAAAAAAAATCTTTATTAACAAGGGATCTCTGACAACAACATTTATTGCATAATCTTTCTTTTCCCTGAAATCGTGCTGTTCAAACAAGGTGTCCAGAATTTGTTGAATCATTTCCTGACCCATATCATTTTACAGTTCAAAAGCCAGCGATCCAGTCGAAGATAACAACTCAGCCAGCGCAGCCAGAATTCCGGGTGACGGGATATATCTAAAGGCAAGCCATACATACTCGTCATAGCATCCTGAAAAGCCTTTTTGTCATCGGATATCAGCTTAGAGAAAGTATTCAACTCCGGATAGACATAAAAACACGCCAATTGTGAAAATCCCGCAATTTTTAGCTCTTTAGCCAATTGAACAATGAAAGTACCTGATAAAAAGGTGCGAATAAAAAGATTAGTCAGCGCATAAAAAAAAACAAACGGATTTCTGAGGCATGCCGCATTTTTTGAGAAAAGAATAATGCAGCCATGTACGGCTGTTTTGTTCGATAGCGCACGGAACATCTCCTGGCGATTTTTCCAGACCGCGTTATGTTTTTTTGTGCCGATCAATGGAGAATTGCAGATTTGATCCAAAATAATAAGATCATACTCAGCAGGTAGACTGCTGAAATCGCTAATTTTCTGATTATGAAATGTATCAAGCTGCTTTAAATTCCATTCGCCTTTATTGTTCCTTAATGACACAAGTTCTATATTCAGATTATTTTTCTGGCGCCAAAGCGAAATTTTTTCTTTGTCCTCTTCGACGACAATCAGAACACGGGCGTTTCTCCGCGAAAACAGGCTGATGCATTTTTCATAGGTATCAATCATATTACGATGAATAACTCGACAGAATCTGAGGGCACAAACAATAACTTGGTTTCATTGAAAAGACAGGCTTCCTGAAATTGAGTAAAAAAATAGGTACTATCTCTTTTTCATGTACTGTTCCCGGGATTGCGTAACGCACTTATTTAATGATGTAGAAGAACTATTTCGTGCTATAAGAACTTATACAAGTCCTAAAGCGTGAAAATATATCCATTCCATTTCAAAATCCGTTTTTTTATAATCTCGCATTCTGTCATTTTCAGCAAGGGAAGATATTGATGCCAAAATTTGCAGTACGATAAGAATATATCGTCCGACTTGCCCCGACATTACTTCATGCCAGTAACTTTATAATTTACAATGTTAATCGTGTGAGAGGCGAAGTTTAATATCAGGCCGGAAAGCCGTAGAAACAGTTATAACGACCCAATGGAAATAAACCCTTGGCTCAAAAATAACAAAATGCTGGTGGTAGGCTTTTTATTACGGAAGATGCGGTTAGCATCTTTCCAGGAGTCTGTCGGACATAAGATTAATCTACTACGCCAATGGGATAGCGGTTCATATTTCCTCAAATTTTCGTCACATCGTCTTGCAATGCGTCTCAAAATTGAGAAAATCCGCGCTCGCTCTCCCACTCGGCTCGCTACTACGATTGCTTAAGTCCGACAGGCTCCTAGGCAAGAATTTATGGCAGAAATGTCTGTACTATTGTGGATCGCCTGTGGCATCAGTGGTTACTACGGATGCTGCTTCAACCACATCGCTGTCTTCGTCTGTCAACACGGCTTTCATGCTTAGGCGCAACCGGCCCTTGTCATCTGCTTCAAGAACTTTGACGCGTACAACCTGCCCTTCATTCAGATGATCGGTAACATTGTTAACACGTTCCTTTGCAATCTGTGATATGTGCAGCAATCCGTCCTTCCCGGGTAGCACGCTGACAATGGCGCCGAAATCCAGCAGCTTGAGTACCGTGCCATCATAAATCCGCCCCACTTCAACTTCTGCGGTCAGATCTTCAATGCGTTTTCTGGCAAGCTCACCATTTTCGGCGCTAACGCAAGCGATAGTGACCTGGCCATCATCGGTAATATCAATCGTTGTTCCGGTCTCTTCGGTCAATGCGCGGATTACTGCGCCACCTTTACCGATAACATCGCGTATTTTTTCCGGATTGATCTTGATTTTGATGATACGCGGCGCATGCACCGAGATACTTTCACGGTTAACCGGCAAGGTCTCTTTCATAATGTCCAGAATATGCAGTCGGCCTTCGCGCGCCTGTAAAAGTGCGGCATGCATGATTTCCTTGGTAATGCCCTGTATCTTGATATCCATTTGCAAGGCGGTTATGCCTGTATCGGTGCCGGCTACTTTAAAGTCCATGTCGCCGAGGTGATCTTCGTCGCCAAGAATGTCGGTTAAAACTGCAAAACGGTTGCCTTCCTTAATCAATCCCATGGCTATGCCGGCAACATGCGCTTTCATCGGAACCCCGGCATCCATTAGTGCGAGGCAACCGCCGCAAACAGAAGCCATCGAGCTGGAACCATTTGACTCAGTGACCTCAGAAACCACCCGTAACGAATACCCGAATTCCTCCTGTGACGGCAGCGCTGCTGCCAGTGCGCGTTTTGCAAGACGTCCATGACCTATTTCACGTCGCTTGGGTGTGCCTACTCTACCGGTTTCACCTGTAGCATAAGGCGGCATATTATAGTGTAGCATGAATCGTTCAGAATAATCGCCTTGCAATGAGTCAATTTTCTGTTCATCGCGCGTGGTACCGAGGGTTGCCACAGCCAGTGCCTGCGTCTCACCGCGTGTAAAAAGCGCCGAACCATGCGTGCGGGGCAAAACACCGCTGCGAATTGTAATAGGCCTCACTGTTCGCGTTCCGCGGCCATCAATGCGCGGCTCACCGTCAAGAATCTGATTACGTACAATTTTAGACTCCAGTGCAAAAAAAGCTTCCTCAAACGCATTAGATCCTGGCCCAACTTCGGTGCCAACACCAAGTGCTTCGGTAATTTTTTGCTTAATTGTCGCAATGGCTTCGGTGCGCGATTGTTTTTGCTTGATTTTAAATGCCTGGCGCAGATCGGCTTCAGCCAGTTGAGCAATTTTATCCTCCAGCGCAGTGTCCTTTTCAGGCGGCGTCCAGTCCCAGGACGTTACACCCGCTTCGTCCGCCAGTTCGTTTATCGCATTAATAACCGTCTGCATTTGTTCATGCCCGTACACGACCGCCCCAAGCATGATTTCTTCGGTTAATTCAAGCGCTTCGGATTCAACCATCAATACGGCCTGCTGGGTGCCCGCCACTACCAGATTCAATTGCGTGTCGTTGAGCTCGGTAGTGGTTGGATTCAAGACATATTCGTTATTGATATAACCCACTCGCGCCGCGCCTATCGGGCCATCAAAAGGAATACCGGAAAGCACTAATGCGGCTGAAGTACCGATGAGTGCGGGAATATCGGGGTCCACTTCCTCATTTGAAGATAATACCGTAGCCACAACCTGCACTTCATTATAAAAACCTTCAGGAAAGAGTGGGCGAATCGGACGATCGATAAGACGACAAGTCAGCGTTTCTTTCTCACTGGGACGCCCTTCCCGCTTAAAAAAGCTGCCCGGTATTCTGCCGGCCGCATAAAATCTTTCTTGATAATCAACCGTCAATGGAAAAAAATCCTGCCCCGGCATCACGTTTCTGGCGCCAACCACAGTAACCAGCACGACTGTATCGTCCATGGTCACCATCACTGCCCCATGCGCCTGCCTCGCAATCTCTCCGGTTTCCAGTGTCAGTTGGTGTCGTCCGTAAGTAATACTTTTCTTGATAGGTTTCAATTAATAATCCTTTTTCTCAAATAGACTCCCACTCAGTCACACCCGTCTATCCTAATTACAACATACTGAAAAACCACGCATCAGAAAGCTGCGTGTAATTTATTTACGCAAGCTGAGACGATCGATCAGCGCTCTGTAAGAATCTTCATCATTGCGTTTCAGATAATCCAGCAGCTTACGGCGGCGACCGACCATACGCAACAGTCCGCGACGCGAATGATGATCTTTGACGTGGGTTTTGAAATGATCAATCAGATCATTGATTCGAGCAGTTAAAAGTGCAACTTGCACTTCAGGGGATCCGGTATCACCGTTATTCCTCTGAAAATCACGCACAACCTGTGCTTTTTGCTCAGTTGTAACAGACATAAGCTTCTCCAATTAAACCTATTATTTGATATCTAAAAAAGCGGGATTTTACTCTTTAATAGCGCCCTTGTCCAAAACTGATCGAACAGTGCAGCTGGATTTTTAGTAACTCGATTTTTTCTGTTGTCGAAAGCGATCAATTTCTAAACTTATGTCAAGTAAAACCAGCGCCATTAAATCATTCCGGATGCAGATCCGGCGGCAAAAAGTGAAACGTGTCTTTGCTCACAAAAAAAAAGAATCGGACAGTTCTGCCAATTACTCACATTGACAAAGAAACTAATCCGATTCTACTTTCCTGTTTTTCAATAGACTGTTAAATCGGCATTTTTTCTGAAACGATTTTACCAAGCAAGTTAAACCTGAGCATTCTCTCCATCATGTCCTGATGGATTGGTAAACTGGTCGTTCAGCGCCTGAATGTAGTCATTGGCTTCATCAACAATTTCGTCAATCGCGCTTTCAGCCACTTCATTCCATCCCGCTGGTTTTTTGAAAAGCATGCTCCGGTAAGGCAGAGTGCTTTTAGTAAAGGCCTGAGTATATTGCCTGCAGAGCTCATGATCATGCCCCATTTCCTGGACCATTTTTTTCTTGATACCGTTTGCCACTACTTTACGTACGGTAAAGTGCAAATAAATCAAAACAAATACTACGGCTACAGCAGCAAAAGGGGAAAATGCCTCATCCGCCGGAACAAGCGAATTCAACAAATCCCAGGATTCTGTGTAATGGAGTCCTGTTCCAGCCAGTGCCGCCAGTACGATCAGTAAAATACCATCAAACATCAGCACCTTGCTTTTCCATTCGCTGAGCATATTAGTCAGTTTATCAACCACCTGATTCTTAACAGCCTTTGCTGTCTGCTCCAGTTTGCCAACAATGCGATAAGCGCGTTCGACTTCGATCTGCTGCATGCGCTTGAGTATATCAGCCATATCCTCATCGCGCTTTTTCTCGAAGCGCTCCTTGACTTTGGGATTACTGATCGGGACTGCTGCCTCCGGGTTATAAATGCGATAAAAACGGCCGGCAATCAATCCGACTTCTGCAAGCGAACGCTGCCAGGCAGAAACCACTTCTTCCGGGTTGTCTTCCTGAGCGGTAACGTCGATCTGATTCAAAATATACAGAAACTTGTTCGCATCCGCACGATTAACGCTGGCCGAAACCAGATACGCCAACGTATCCTGCATGGCTTTAGGCTCCGGATGACGCGCATCAAAAAACACCAGAACCAGATCTGACAAATTAATAATATGCTGCGTCAATCGCAAAGTCGATGCGCGCTGACTGTCTGCATCAAACCCCGGGGAATCGATCATGATCTTGCCGCGGATATTCTCTGAAGGACAGGTTTTTAATTGCAGGTAAGCATCAATGCGCTCCTGTCCTGTTTCGGAAATTTCCTCGATGCTTTTACTGATATGAAAAAATGGAAAACGCGGATCAGCATCCAGCGCAACACCAGGCAACGTTTTGGCTTCATTATGACGGCTATAGCAGATAACAGTGAATTTATCATCCACTGCCTGTGTGCCTGTACGCTGCAATTTCATGCCCAGATGCGAATTAATAAAAGTCGATTTTCCGGCTGAAAAGGTACCTAAAACAGCGATCATGGGCCACCAGGTCACACATGTTGCATAAGATTCGTCTCTGCCGATCAATCCCATACCATATCCGATATAATCCAGTTTTCGGAAACTTTTTACAGCCTGAGCCAGTATCGGATTGTCCGGATGCTCATCAGCAAGATGCTTTTCCAGACTATTCAGGAGTTTACTAATTTGCGTTGAACTATATGACATAAGAGCCCCTTTTTTTCTATTCCTGCACATCCTCAATGGAGGTGCGCGAGATACAGTAAGTTAAATTCTAATAATAACATCAGCGTCTAATGAATCCTGTCTGATTAGCACCGCACAGGATCGTCAAAATTGAAAATTTATTTCAGCACAAGCTAAGTGAGCAAAATTTCAGTAAAAAAATAAAAGCATCCTGGCGTGGCGATTCTACCAAGAACAATCTCTGCTTACCAGTCAGTGATTGCTGCTCGCAGATGGTCTGTAAAAATTCCGCTATCTTTTCCGATCGTAATTCATATTTCGTGCATTCATCTGCTAAGATTATTGTCACTGGATTATCCCGAAAACCGCACTCACTGAACTTACCGCTGGTTATGAAATCAACAGGCACCAACAACACCCCGGGCAACAAATCAACATCCGAGCGTTCACCTCATATCGGGCGTTACGTATTGATCGGCGCATTAACAATCGCACCATTGTGGATAACCTGGCTGGTGTTCGAATTTGTACTGAAAATACTGGCCCAGATGGGCGAGCCGATGCTGAGGGGCGTGGCGCGGGCGGTACGACCACATTCCGACACCGTAGCCTCCTGGCTGCTCGACTCCAGCTTCCAGCAAGGCGTTGCGGCTTTGCTGACTATCGCAAGCCTATACGGTATCGGACTGCTGGCTTCTGTTGTCATTGGCAAAAAGGTCATCGAGCTTTATGAAGTTATCCTGGCCAGATTACCTTTCGTGCAAACGATTTACGGCGCCACCAAACGTTTTTTATACACTTTAAGCCAGCCACCGGTAACCGGACGACGCGTGGTACTGATCAGCTTCCCCTCCACCGACATGAAAGCCATCGGTTTCATCACCAAGATCATGCACGACCCTGAAACCGATGAAGCGCTGGCAGCCGTTTATGTGCCCACATCACCGAATCCAACTTCCGGATATATTGAAATCGTCCCGATGAAAAATGTCGTCATGACTGACTGGAGCACGGAAGAAGCAATGACGTTTGTAGTTACCGGCGGCACCAATGCGCCGGATACAATTCGCTACGACAATCCAAAATCACCATCCGATACAAAGACCGAGAAAAGCAGCGCAAGTCAGGAAAGCACATCCGAAAACCGCTAACGCTTACCGAATCTGTCCGGCAAATCTTTCAGAAAACGCCCTGCACTCAGCATCTGACGTCTCAACAGCATCCAGTTCTCGGCTTTTTTCTGTTCATCCATGCAACGCAGCAGGCGTGATCTGAACGCCTCTTCCTGCTGGCTCAGAATAGCCGCCCAGAGCGCATCATCGACGTTGTAAACACGTCCCTCCATAAGACTAACCGGAATCACATATTCAACCGGAACCGCCAGATCGGCGGCGATCGCTCGCACTGCCGCACTGATACCGGCTGCTTTGGTGTTTTGCGGCTGTGTCAGGTCATACGGTGGATTCCATTCACTCGCCGGACGCAAACGGTCGATATGACTGACAACCACCAACAATGGCGGCGGGCGGCGTCCGACCTGCTTCGACTGAAAATCGCGCAATGCATCCAGACACTCACGCTCGGATTGCCGATCGGGGCGGTTTGCCGGACTGACCCATAAAATCAGATCGGCGTCTTTGGCAGCATCGCCTATTTGTCTGGAACCAAAATGCGCACTGTCACATCCCGGACTGTCAAAAATCAACGCCTGCGTCAATCCTTCACGCGATAATACAAAAGGTTTCAGCATTCCTGTACTGTCGGGCAGAATATCAACTGCGGACTTCAATGTACCGAACAACGCATTGATCAGGCTTGATTTGCCAGCATTCGACCGCCCCAGCACCAGAATACGCAACGGCTCCTCTTCAATCCTGGCTGATAAATCCCGTGCCGTGCCCATGTCACGCATTTCAGCGCTGGTGCGCGCCGTGCGCGCGGTTACCGGCTCATCATCGGTCAACACCAGACGACCGCTGTAAAGATCAATCGCGTAATAACCCACTTTGCGGATATAGGTTCTGAGAAACCACCGGTGCAATTCGTCACGCGCCTGCATGAAACTGCGCTCGCGCAATTGACGCCACGCCTCACCGAGCAGCGCATCGACCGGATTGACAATCGCACGGCCCGCCCGGTACAGGCCGAATATCTGTTCCGCCTTGTCTTTCCAGCGCTGCATGCGAAACATATCGCCCAGGGTCAAACGGTTGCTGAACGGGATGTTTTCCGCCACATCCCGGCGTAAATCACGGCTTGCACGCTCGATCACCAGCAAGGTATGCGGCACTGTCAGCTCAAAGAGCGGTTTTTCCACATCAGGAAAGTAACAACGCGCAACCGCTTCCATCGTCCGCCGCCCCAGCGCCAGAATCCAATCGCCCTCTTCCAGCGGCCAGTCTACCGGTTTGCATGCATCAGCCAGCGCCTGCACCTGCGCCCATGCGGCGTCCGCACTCGGCGGCCATTCCGGATTCGGTTCAGTCGCCGCTTCGGCAAGCAGCTTACGCTCACGTTTGATCAGTAATTGCTGCAAGCCATAACCGATTCCGCTGCTGATCAGCATAGCCAATGCCCAGAACAATAGAAAGCTGTTCTGCCACAGCCAGACCATGCCGAAACCCAGCAATGCCAGGAACGGCAGAATCAGCAACAGAAAGGCCAGCAACCTGAGCGGATCGATACCGTACGGCAATGCTTTCATCCGGGCCTGCCACGCCAGCGGTCTCTCAGAATCGTCGCGCCGCGCTCGAGCTCTTCGGCATAGATTCGGCGCAAGGTTTCAGCATCCACATTCAGATGATTTCGCTGCCGGACAAAAAAATAAACAGCGGCTTTACCGAGCGCATAGGTTGTCGCGCTGCTGGCGCTTGCACCCCATAACGCGCCCAGCGTCTGTCCGAGAAAAGGAATGGCTTTGGATACCGTGCGGCCGACCCATCGCGCCAGATAGCCTGTCGCCACACCCGCGCCCAGCAGACCGAGAAATTCGGATATTGTGCGCTTGTCCCAGGATTGTCCGTAGAGCACCGCCAGACTGTGCAACAGCTTCGCCTGCACCGCTGTCACCGAGACAAGATCAACCACCGGCAAAGCGCCGAGTCCTGCTGCGGTTGTGGCATAACCGACGATATGCTGATGCGCGGTGCGCTCATACAAATCCTGCACCTGCGCAGTGCCGCCAAGCAGGTTTTCCAGCCCCAGTGACGACAATACTTCAATCGCCTGCCACAAGGCTTCAAGACCATAATCCGGCGGGTCATAACCATCTTCCGGCAGCGTCAAATCCACCGCCACCCAACGCACCGGCGCATGGCCGGGCAAATCTATGGCGGCCTCACGCTGTGCCCGCAACGCGCGTTTCAGGTCAGACGGCACTATATCCGGCAACGGCTCCAGATCGTAAGGCCAGGGCTGCACATGCCGTCCATCAGGTGGATAGCATTCATGCAGGCCGGTCTGCACGATCAGCAGCGGCCATTCCGGATGACGCGCACGCACTGTGTGCAGTACGTCAAACACCGCCTGCTGACGGATATCCGCCACCTTCATCACAGCAATCAACAAATGCGCCTTGGATTCACAGAACCGGATATCATCGCCAGGATCATAAGCCACTTCGCCAAGACCGCGCGTATCGAGAAACCGCACCAACGGCGCCTCCGCAGGAAAATCGTAAAACCGCGACTGCCGCGTGCACGGCTGAAAACCGTTGCCGATCTCGGCGGCTTCGCTGCCGGTCATCGCGCGGATAATCGACGTCTTGCCCGACTGCGTCTTACCGATCAGCCACAATACCGGCACCGGTATTTTTTCCCGCGCTTCGTGCAGCGATTTTTCCAGCAACGCTTCATCGACTTTCGGATCGAGCAATACCTTGCGCAATTGCGCCCAGTAATCGCTCCGGTTTTTTAACGAACCCCAATCCATCAGGCGGATAATATCGAGTTATTGCAGCACCGCAAAACTAACTTCGATTCCAGTAATTCCTGCCATTGATCACGTTTCTGCACAAACGACAGCGTGGCATGCGCCGGGCTGGTGGATGGCAGGCGCGTCAATCGCATCTGCTGCAAATCCGCTATGTGTTTATTCAGCACATCCCGCCTGAAACAGGCTTCCGCCTTGGCACCATTGAAAAAGACCTGGCGGACTTGCGTGTGTTGCGTGAAGAACAGCCTGAAATCATTGACGCGCTGCGAGCCTTTTTCTATGCCGGAGTCCAGGCTGCCCTTGCGTCTGCATGATTGCAGCACATCCCATAATGCGATTCGTGCCGACTTCAGCGCAGCGGTTTTTTCAGCGTAAGATGCGACTGCCGGATCGAAACCGAGCACCGCCCCCATGATAGGCCAGAATGCATTTTGCGGATGCGCATAATATTGATTCGCATCAAGCGATGCGCTTCCCGGCATGCTGCCCAATATCAGGATTTCAGCACGCGGATCAGCGATCGGCGGGAAACTGTAAATCAATGTCATCATGTATCAGCAGTTATGGGGGTCTCTAAAAATTCAGCGTTCTTAATAAAAGCTGAGTAAGACGAGGCGAGAGCAAAAAATATTGACGCAGCATATGATGGATATGTAAGGTGATATTTTTTGTGAACAACGATGTATTGTAACGAAATATGGATTTTTAGAGATGCCCTTATGGCATTTTATCCACATAATAGTGCCGAATGGGTTGCAATTCGTGATTTAATTCGTAAACCACCGGCCTGCCCGTTGCCAGCTTCAGCTTCATGATCTGTCGTTCCGTCAGATGATCGAGATGACCCATTAATGTGCGCAGTACATTCTTATGCGAAACAATCAATACGTTTTTACCCTGCGCTACCTCGGGTCTGATGACTTTCCGCCAGTAAGGTTGCAGTCTTTCAGCCGTCTGCTTCAGACTTTCTCCAAGCGGCAGATCGGTATTATCAATGCCTGCATACCGGGATTGATTACCGGGGAATCGCGCATCTTCCATATCCAGTTTTGGCGGTTCGCCGTCATACCGTATTTGTGTGCGCAGCACGGGCCAGAGGCCGAATTTACGCACAGCCGCCAGTCGCCCCATTCCCTCCAGCGCACCATAATGCCGTTCATTCAAACGCCAGCTGTGGCGTACGGACAACTTATCCAGCTTCATCGTTGCCAGCACCACTTGCGCCGTTTCAGCGGCACGCTGCAGCGACGACGAGAAGCAGTAATCGAAGGTAAAACCGGCATGCAGCAGCAAATAGCCGGCATCCATCGCCTCCTGTTTTCCTCTGGGGCTTAGCGCAACATCGCTCCAGCCGGTGAATACCTTATCCCGGTTCCAGATACTCTGCCCATGACGCAGCAGAACTAGCCGCGTTATACCTGCAGCAACCGCAGTTCCGGAAGAAAAGCGCATCGTCATTCGCGATGCGGTACCTTTTTTGGTACCGCGGCCGCCCGGGAAGATTCCCGCCAGATCCGTTTTAACGCATCCCACAATCCGCTGCGCACCGTGGTCAGATAAAGCGCATTGTCTCCAAGCCCATTGATCAGGCGGCGATGCGCCTTGCCGAGATTATGATACGGCATGCTCATGAACAGATGATGCGTGGCGTGAAAACGCAGACCGACCGGCGCCCATAGCGGCGTTATCAACAAATTGCCCGGCACATTGACCGAATCCAGATATTGTTCGGCATGACTCATGGATTTTCCGCCCGGATTACGGTAGGCATGTGCCGCCAGCGTACGCAACGAATTCAGAACAAACACCATCGCCGCGATGAGATACCAGAGCACAAGCACATCGAAGGCGAATATATCCAGCAACACCAGCGACACTACAGTGAAAGCGAACAGAAATGCCGCCAGTTCCTGTTGACGCCAGTTATGGTCGTTGCGAATGGCATTTTCAGCACGTTTGTAGCTCGGATCAATCGTTAGCGACGAGGCACGTTCCCAGACGACTTTACGCAATGGCGGAATACAATAAGACAGCGGCGTAAGCAACAGAAAGCGCGCCAGCAGCAGCAACGGGATAACAAAGGACAGCAGAACATATCCGACCATTTCGATCGGCTTGCGCGTGGCGAACGAGACATATTCACCGTCTTCATGCGTGCCGTAGATATCGCGTCGGTGATGATCGTTATGCACGCCATCATAAGTAAACGACGGAATCATGAACGGTATTCCACAGATACAGTTCCATGCCATTCTGAACGTTTTGAACGTGCCTTTTTTCAGGTGCGCAAGTTCATGCACAAAAATCGCGGTACGGTACAACGCCAGCACCGCAATCACATAAGCGCCGATCTGCCACAGTGAAAATAACGGCGAAAACAACGCTGTAAAAAACGCGATCCAGCCCACCATGCTGCTGAATAGAAAGTCCGTCCAGTAAATCCACGGATTCGGCGTCATCAGGTCATTCACCAGACTATGCGCTTCACGCAGCGAAAAACCTTCTTCATGCATTTCCGTCCCGGCAGCATTCTGATCTTCAGCTATTTGCTTTACCGCAGCTTCCGGCGAAGCAATGGTTCCATTAGTTTCCTTGATTTCTTCAATTTCTTTCATGACCAGCAAGCTTTGATATGCGCGATAATCAGCTGATTGATTTTTTCGCCGGTTGCATTGATATGGCCCAACTGAGGCACGGCAGGCCATCCCGCATCGACAAATTCCGTGTCGGCAAACCGCCTGGATTGCGCATAACGCGGAATGATATGAAAGTGGACATCCGGATCGACCATCATCAGCATTAAATAATTGATTTTGTCGTACTGAAATGCCCTGGTCAGCGCAAACTCAATCTGGTTGATGGCTGCATGCAGCTCGACAAAGCTGCCTGCACTGAGTTCTGAAAATGCCTTGGCCGGTTCATGCGCAGCCAGCACCAGGGCCCCCAGCGTGGCCTGCGCCGGGCGCAGCAGCACGCTCCAGTATTCAAACGAATGAATTATCGTCTGCGGCGCGCCGAATTTGCGCATGGTGTCATTCAATACAGGTGCTTTCATTCTTGCTCCTTGCGACTATCGGGTAAACAGCATGCCCGCCCTAGCCAGATCTTCTATAAAATCAATCTCGCACCAGCGAAGTCCTTTGACGGAACATGAATTCACCTGGCACTGACCGGCAAGTTTGTCGATAATGGACAGATACCAGGATTTCAGTTCGGCCGGATGCCGCAAGGCGCTGTCTATCGCCTGACGGAAAAGCAGCGGCCCTTGATCACGAAAATAAGTCAGCCCGATCGATTCCGCATCGATTTCATGCGGTGAAACTATCTTGCTGACCTGCTTAACCCAGCCACCCGCATCAAGTTGTACTTTCATATCATCGGCATCATAACTTGTTTTGAAATCCACGCTCAGTGTAATCGGGGCTGTCGGTGAATTCAATACTTGCGCCACCAGTGCAGGCTCAATCACCGTATCGCCGTTCAGCAGCAGAAAATCGCTATCCATTGCTTCGCGCACCAGCCAGCAGCTGGCCAGATTGTCCGCCACCTCATAAAATGGATTAAACACGATCCTGATACTGGTTTGTTCTGCATAGCGCGCCTGCAGCAATGCCTCAATCCGGCTGATTTGAAAACCCGCCACGATAATGATCTCGTCAACCCCGGCGGCAGATAGCGCGTCAATTTGCCAGGCCAGCACAGGCTTGTCAGCAACAGGCAACAGGCATTTGGGCAAATTCTCAGTCAGCGGCAACAGTCGCCGCCCCTGACCGGCGCTCAGAATAATTGCTTTGACGGCATTCACGATTCGGTTAGCTTTTGTGCGTTATAAAACCGGTGATTTTACTGCCAATACCGGTGTTGATGGTTAATAACTGTTTGTTCATCATTCATTATGAGAACAGATCAGAAAGAAAGACTGCTGATGCTACGCAATGACGCTACGATTTCGCGCGTCGTCTTCAGAAATTCCTCCACCTGCGTCAGTGTATTACTGTAACCAAGACTGATGCGTACCGCACAGCGCGCCAGCAGAGGATCGACCTGCATCGCTTCGAGCACATGGCTTTGCCCCGGATTGACGCTCGAACACGCCGCGCCGCTGGCCACGGCAAAGCCCGCCCTGTCCAGTTTGACCACCAGTGTATCGCCTTCCATATCCGGAATCGCAAAGTAACAGGTATTCGGTATACGTTCGGCGTCCGCGCCAAAGATCACCGCGCCCATATCAACCAATCCCTGCTCCAGACGATCCCTCAGCCGCGCAGTATGCTGCGCCGTCACGGCGATACGCGCCGCTGCCAGATCACAGGCTACACCAAAACCGACAATCGCCGCCACATTTTCCGTCCCGGACCGCAGACCATTTTCATGACCGCCGCCGTAAATCAGTGGTTTTAATAACAGGTGCTTATCGATAATAAGCGCCGCCGCGCCTTTCGGGCCATACATCTTATGCGCGGATATCGTCATCGCGTGCACGTTAAGCTTTGCAAAATCGACTGGAATTTTACCTAATCCCTGTACAGCATC
This sequence comes from uncultured Nitrosomonas sp., assembly GCA_964639015.1. GTDB lineage: Bacteria > Pseudomonadota > Gammaproteobacteria > Burkholderiales > Nitrosomonadaceae > Nitrosomonas. Next base: position 573 of record CAZXBP010000005.1, on the reverse strand, counting down.
GGTATGCACATAAGCGCCGTGCGCACGCGCAATGTCAGCTATCGTTGCCACATCCTGAATCACACCGGTCTCATTATTCGCCAGCATCACCGAAACCAGCGCAGGTTTCTGCGCCGCCAGCGCATCCCGGACGGCGGCCATATCCACCTGCCCGGCCTGATTTACCGGCAAACGACGAGCTGTCCAGCGCTCGACGGCGCGCTGCGTCAAAGCCTGCACCGGCTTCAAGACACAGGGGTGCTCGATCGCGCTGATCGCGATATGCCCGGCATTCAGACTGTCGGCTGCGCCGCGGATAAACAGATTGTTTGCTTCCGAGCCGCCGCTGGTAAAAATCACCTGCGCCGACTGTACGCCGACAACCGCCGCCACCTGCTCGCGCGCCCTGTCGATCGCCTGCCGCGCGGTCATGCCATACGCATGACGGCTTGATGCGTTACCAAATTCCTGCTGAAAATACGGCAGCATCGCATCCAGCACTTCGTCATCCACCCGCGTGGTAGCATTATGATCAAAATAATTCAACCTAAAAACCTCAGTTGAATGGGATTTAGAGTGCGTTGATTTTTATTT
>CAZXBP010000004.1:0-41465 GCA_964639015.1 uncultured Nitrosomonas sp. | reverse complement strand
TGCCACCGGCAATATTTCCGGCTAAAACCGGCAAACCGTTCCATAACCACCAGTCTGTAAAAGTGATATTGCCATTGAACAACATGGCAGCGGGAATAACAAACATGTTTACGATGGCATGTTCATAACCCAAAGCAAAAAAGGTCATGATCGGTAACCACATAGCGGCAATTTTGCCACCTGTCGTAGTAGATGTTAATGCCATCACGGCGCCCAGCGTGACCATCCAGTTGCACAGCAACGCACTGCTGAAAGCCGAGACGGTGCCGGCAAAACCGTATTGTGCGTAACCCAGTGTTTTAATTTCACCGATTTCGACAATGCGTTGCGCGGCAGGAAGCGTCGCAGGATCAATATGCCCCATTTTGGTTATGACAATGTAATACAGAAAAGCATAACTGACGCTACCAATCAAATTACCAAGCAAAACCCACAGCCAATTGTTGAGCAATCGCGCAAAACGGGTGCGTCCATCGCGCACGGCGATAGGAATAAGTGCAAAATTACCCGTTGCCAGTTCCAGGCCGAGCAGAATGATCATGACAAAACCTACCGGAAAAACGATGGCACCGACTATACCCAGGCCGGTTTGCGAAGCCGCTGTAATAGCCAGTGTGGTCGCATACCCTAGAAACGCTCCGGCCAGAAAACCGCGCACCAACAAACTGCCGATCGGCAAATTCGCTTTACTGGCGCCTGCCTGCAGCATATTCTCAACAATCTCTTCAGGTTTTACATAGGCCACGTGCACATCCCTTTTTTCTATCGCAGGGTAAATATACAGGGATACCAGGCACTAATCCTTGGCAGGCAGAAAGATTTGCAGCAAATCATTCAGGAAACGCCTGCCCATTAAGGTTGGCGTAATGCGACGATGGTCGCGTTCAATCAATCCACGCTGTTCTGCTTCTTTTAGCGCTGGAAGAATAACAGTAATCGGCATTCCGGTTCGTTCTTCAAACAACGCACTTTCGAATCCGCCGGTTAAACGCAGCGCATTCATCATGAATTCAAAACTGCGATCAGCCGGTTTTAATTCGAATTGCGTCTGTATCGTTGATGCGGCAGAAATAGAACTGCCCGCTGCTTTTTCAAGATAGGCCTTGGGTTGTTTGAATCGCATCTGGCGCATGACTTTATCTGCAAAGCTGACTTTACTGTGCGCACCAGCGCCGATACCAAGATAATCCCCGAATAACCAATAATTTGTGTTATGAAAACATTCCCTCCCACGGCGCGCAAAAGCGGATGTTTCATACTGCATGTAGTGATGTTCATGAAGGATGTGCTCGATTTGATCCTGCATATCAGCTGACTGTTCATGCGTTGGCAGTGTGGGCGGAAAGCGGTGAAACAACGTGTTGGGTTCCACTGTTAAATGATAGATGGATAAATGTGCAACGCCAAAAGAGCAGGCAGTTTCAACATCCCTGCACGCCTCCTCTACTGTCTGTCCAGGTAATGCGTACATTAAGTCCAGATTGATGTTGTCAAAAATACTCTGTGCGATAGCTATCGCCCTGCGCGCTTCATCATCGCTATGCACTCGACCCAGCGCGAGAAGATGCTGTAAATTAAAGCTTTGTATGCCGATAGACAAACGATTGACCCCGGCGGAACGAAATTCAGCAAATTTCTGTGCTTCAAAAGTTCCTGGATTGGCTTCCAAAGTGATTTCTGCCATGGGCTCCAGCGGCAGCAAAGTACGAATCGCTGTCAAAATTTTGTCAATCGACTGTGCACTGAATAAACTTGGTGTTCCACCGCCAAAAAAAATACTGATTACTTGCCGTCCCCAGACATGAGGCAAAGCAGATTCCAGATCGCGAATCAATGCATCTACATAAGCATCTTCGGAAAATGAATCCTCTGTTCGCAACTCGTGCGAATTGAAATCACAGTATGGGCATTTTTTCAAACACCAGGGAATATGAATGTATACACACAATGGCGGCAGCGACCGAAGTCTTGGCGATGCCTTGCCTGATAATGGAATTTGCGTGATGATTGAGTCCACAACAGTGTTTATCCAACTTTGCGAAGAGTTAATAATGGCGGTGTTGTTAATGTACCGCGCGTGCCCATCATGCCGGCGATTAATACACCACTAATGCCTATGCCGATACCAGCAGCCCAGATCCAGGGATTAAAACTGTACGACAAATGCAGGACATGGCTGCCAATAGCGTAGCCCAGCAGGCTTGCGCCAGCCGATGCGAACAAACCGGCCAGACCGCCGAGGATTGCAAACTCGGCAGCCCAGGCGCGTGTTAATTGTTCGCGCCTTGCGCCCAGTGTACGGAAAATCGCGGCTTCATAAATCCGCTCGTCCTGTGTTGCCGCAATCGCCGCATACAACACAATAAATCCGGCAAGCAGCGTGAACAGAAAAACAAATTCGATGGCGCGGGATACCTGCTGAATCATTTCCTGCACCTGAGTAACCACCGCGGCAACATCAATAACCAGAATATTCGGAAATTCCCGCACCAGATCATGCATCACCTGGGTTTCCGATGCAGGTACATAAAAACTGGCGATATAGCTCGTCGGATAGTTATCCAGATATCCGGGCGGTGCAACAACAAAGAAATTCACCCGAAACGAATCCCAGTCGACTTTTCTCAGACTGGTAATGGTTCCTGAAAAAGAATTACCCGCGATATCAAACGTCAATCGATCCCCCAGTCCAACACGCAAAGTGCGCGCTATACCGTTTTCAAGCGAGAGCGTGGCTTCTGTATCGGCAGTTTCGGCACTAGCGGCATCCCACCACTCGCCTTTTACAAGCTGATTGTCCTGCGGCAATTCATTGTTCCAGGATAAATTAAAATCACGCCGGATATGATTTGCCGCGTGTGGATCATCATAGTCTTCAGGCTTGACTTTGCGATTATTAATTTCGGTCAGCCGGGCACGCGTCATCGGAAAAATCGGGGGTTGAACTACATCATGGCGCTCAAAAAATGTTTCCAGTAACGGCAGTTGATCCTCCTGAATGCCGACAAGAAAATGATTCGGCGCATCCTGCGGCAAAGTTGTATGCCAGTTCTTGATCAAATCGTCCTGCACTAAAGTCAATACCAGCAAAGCCATGAATCCAAGACCAAGCGAAACCGCCTGAATGATGCTTGATCCCGCCCGCCGACGAATGCTGGCAAGACCATAGCGCCAGGCCCCACCCGCCTGATGCCGCAAACCGGACAAAAATCTGACCAGTATCCAGCCGATCGAGCCGAATACGCCAATAGCAATAATAAACCCGGTGATAATATAAAAGCCCAATTTCAAGTCCTGCGCTTTCCATATGAATAGCAGCGACAAAATAATCAAACCCAGTAAATAACCCATAATACTGTGAGTATTGGGTAAACCGATATCACGGCGTAACACCCGTAATGCAGGTACGCTGCGCAGATTCAGCACCGGGGGTAAAGCAAATCCCAGCAGCAGCACCATGCTTATCAGAAAGCCATGAACTGCCGGTAACCAGCTGGGTAATGACATTACCGTATCCGCCAGTCCGGATAACCATGTCGATAAAATTTCCTGGGCGGCAAAACCGATGATACAACCGAATGTGCTCGCAATAACGCCAAGCGCGGCAAAATAATACAGGTAGAGATTGAATAAATCATTTTGAGTTGCGCCCATGCTGCGCATGATGGCACAGCCGTCAAGATGGCGCAAAGTAAAGCGGCGCACCGCCAGCGCAATTGCTGCGGCAGCAAGCACGACACTCACCAGCGCAGCCAGATTCAGAAATTTCTCGGCGCGTTCGAGTGCGGACTTGATCTCCGGCCTGGCATCACGTATCCCTTCGATGCGCTCAACGGATGCAATCTGACTCTCAGCCCAATTACGAAAACTCTCCACAGCACGGAAATCTCCAGCTATGAGCAACTGGTAGGTAATGCGACTGCCTTCCTGAATTAATTCGGTAGCAGGCAGATCTGCAGCATTAATCATCACGCGCGGCGCCATTTGGATAAAGCCGACCGAGTGATCCGGTTCGCGCATAATCAGCGCGGTTGTTTTAAAGTGCGCTGCACCGATTTCAATTTGGTCGCCATGTTTCAGATCCATACGCGCAAGCAGTTTTTCATCAATCCATGCCGTACCGGATTCCGGAATATCCTGTGCAACACGCCTTTCCGGATCTGTTGATGTCCCTGCAAGATACAATTTCCCGCGTAATGGGTATCCCTCGGATACTGCTCTGATTTCCACCAGTTGATTGGTATCTCCATTGGAAACCATGCTCGGAAACTTTGTGATTGTCGCCGTTTTAAGCCCCCGCTGCTGCGCTTCCTGGAAGTATTGTTCGGATAACGGACGCGCAGCTATGATTAACAAGTCCGCGCCCAGCAGTTGATTACTCTCCTGCGACAATGTTTTCTCAACACGCTCGGCAAAAAAACCGACAGTGGTCATGCCGCTGACTGCAACCACAAGCGCCAACACGAGAATGTAAAGTTCACCGGCGCGCCAGTCGCGCCACAACATTAAAAAAGCCAACCTGATAAAATTCATAACTATCCTTTACAACTCGCCTGATTAAACACCTGACTCGGTCTGCCCATTGTATACGATACAGCCGTTTACGTTTATTACGGAAGCAAATATTTCCCCGCCGAATTTCGGTGAACTCGACGCGAAGCCTGCAAGTGTCCTTACTCGTTGCGGTTCAGCAAAAACCTATTCGAACATCGAAAACACCTGCTATGGAACAGCATCAAGTGAGTCTCTCGGGTCTGCTGACATTTCACATGGGCAGCCACAGATATCCACATGCCATGGACACCATGCGCAGATTGCGCTTGTTTTGTTATAAAGTAACGTAGTTTTGTTCGGCGACTCAGCTCGATTCTTTCAAATTGAAAATTGCTGGAAAGGATTCAGATTCAAAATTGACTTAACGCTTTGATTGATGTTATAAGTGGAGACAGGAGCTTTAAGTATATTGGCACTTCAGCTGGCATATGAAGAAACCAGTTAAGTTAGGCCAAAACGATACACTATGCGTTGATATCCGGTTTGTTCCAAAACGATAACGTGATCAAGGTTTCTATATGATAGATGAAATTGACCGCCGCCTGAAGGAATGGATTTCTACAGTTATCGACAGCCAGTTTGCAGTTTCATTTGAGCATCCTGGCGCAGAACGAAATCAATCCGCGGTTTCGGTTTATTTGTATAACATGGAATACTCGACGCCAAATTCGGCAACAAGAGAAATTCCATTTCAAATATCATTGTCTTATTTACTTACAGTCCAGTCCGAAGACCAGATCGAATCCCATAAATGCCTGGGGAAAATACTCTACGCCGCAAAATCCCAGTCTGACATGGAAGTCGGATTCCCTGCATTGCCAGCGCAGTTCTGGCAGGCTATGGGAACTGCCCCACTACCCCATTTCAGTTTACATATGCCCTTAGTAGTACCACGGGAAACCGAACGCTGTCCCATCATCAAAGCTCAGCCGCATATTGACATCGGCGCCATCACCCATATAACCGGTGTCGTTGTAGGTCCCTTTGATCAGCCTATTCCGGATGCAAAAATTATGCTGCCTCATTCCAAAACAGTTGTCTACACAGATAATAAGGGATTATTTTCCATTGCGGCAGATGCAAATTCGCAACGCGCTTTCAGCTGTAAAATTGATGCAAAAGGCAAGCAGTTTTCTGTCTCTGTTCCGATGCAACAAATACTGAAGACCCCACATGCACCTTTTACAATTCATCTTGACCTAGAGGTTTAATATGCCAAATTATCTATCACCCGGAATCTATGTAGAAGAGGTATCTACCGGCACCAAGCCGATCGGCATGGTCGGAACAAGCATTCCTGCCTTCCTTGGCATGGCCCCCGCTAAAAACAAGTTTGTAAATCAGGCAATTGCATGCAATAACTGGGGTGAATTTTGCAGGCATTTTGTCCACGAAGAGAGTAAAAGCACCCACTTGGCACAGGCCGTCTTCAGTTTTTTCAACAACCATGGCAGTCGCTGCTATATTGTCAATATAGGTGAAAACGGATCCATTGCTGGCGACGTTAAAAAACGGAGTGGATTATACGCACTGGAAACCATAGACGAAGTAGCCATTGTTGCGGCGCCAGGCTATAGCGATGCAATTTCTTATGACGCTTTACTCACGCACTGCGAGAAATTGCAGGATCGTATTGCGATTCTGGACGCACCGGAATCTGTATCTGACACCAACGCGCTAAAAGTTTTGAAAACGGTTTCCGGCAGCGATTCTGCAGAAACCAAACCGGCAACGGATGTAAAAATCGAAAGCACTGCATCGCAAGGATTAAGACCCCGAAATTCGGACGAAGGATATGGTGCATTTTATTTTCCCTGGTTCAGAGGGCTGGATGCGCTACAACCGAGTTCTGGATCAATCATAAACATACCGCCTTCTGGCGCCATAGCAGGGATTTATGCGCGTACCGACGCCACGCGCGGTGTTCATAAAGCACCTGCCAACGAACAAGTCAGAGGCGCACTGGGGTTGGCGTATAACGTCTCGAGAGAAGAGCATGGTGAACTGAATCGTAAAGGCGTCAACGTCATACGCATGTTTCCTGACGGCTTTCGTGTATGGGGTGCCAGAACATTGGCTGCTGAAGCGAGCGAATGGCGTTATATCCCTGTCAGAAGAACATTCAATATGATTAAAGAGTCCATTCAGGAAGGTACGCGATGGACAGTGTTTGAGCCAAACGACATGATGACGTGGAAATCAGTTGAACGTGATATCCGCGCATTTCTGATGCGCGTCTGGCGTGACGGAGCGTTATTGGGAGCAACACCTGAACAAGCTTTTTTCGTTAAGTGTGATGCTGAAACAAATCCTCCGGAAGTCAGGGACGCGGGTCAGCTCATCGCAGAAATAGGAATTGCTCCGGTTAAGCCGGCAGAATTCATTGTATTCCGTATTGGACAATGGACAAGTGAAACCGAATCAGCAACAACTGCAGGAGTTTAAACATGGCCGAACAAAATATTTACAGAGCTTATAACTTTGTTCTCGACTTAGGCGGTGGAAAAGTATGTTACTTTACAAAAATCAACGGACTCTGCGTTGACATAGAAACCATCGATTTTCGCGAGGGCGGCGCAGGACCAGCAGTACGCAAACTGGCAGGCAGGGTTTCGTACAATAACATCGAACTAAAATGGGGCCTAACGGAATCCACAGAAATGTGGGATTGGTTGATGACCGCAGTCAAAGGCGAGGTTTCCCGCAGGAACATTTCCATCATACTGAGAGATAACGATGGCAAACGGGAGGTTACCCGCTGGAACCTTGATAACGCCTGGCCCTGCAAATGGAGAGGCGCACCACTGGACGCCTTATCCAATGAAGTTGCGATTGAAACGTTGCATCTCGCACATGAAGGGTTAACTCGTGCTTAAGCTTGCCCGCAAGCTGCTTCAGGGGATAGCCAGAGCATTGGCACGGTATGCCAATTCGATTGAAAGGCTTTTGGATCAGGAAGATTCATCAGCGAAACGTTCCATATCCGATTATTCAGATGAACGTCCACCAGCGCATTGGTTGGCAAAAGTGCGTCAGGGTGCGCCTCATTTACTGGATAATCGCTTTGGCGATGATGCTCAAACTGGCGCATACTCTTCAGAAACAAAAAATACTCCTGTTACCAGTCCAATGGTTTCCAGTGATATGAGTGAAAAGCCCCCGCTTCATTGGGTAGAAAGCGTCAGGCGTGGCGCTCCTCATTTACTTGATGAACAGTTTTTTGACAAAAAAAATATTTCCAAATACTTCGCAGCGCATGACAGGAAGTTACCGCAGTCGCCGGGTGATCACTTTATCAATGAAGACAATTCAGACTATAAAGAAACCACTGCAAAACAAACTTACACCATAAAAACAAAACCTGAATCGGATTTGGAACTATCTGATGGCAAATTGTTCGACCGAACATCTGAAAACACGTGGTCTGGCTCACTCAACGACTTTGGAGTCAATGATCACAATGCAGAAACACAGCGCGATAAAACACGAAAGAGACACTCATTAGGGCAAATAAAAGAATACGGCTACAGAAAAGCGAGAAAACCATTCAATGGCGATGCTTTCATCAGTGTCCCGGAAAAAAAAGCCACAACAAATAAAACTGAATTAAAGAAAACAAGCCAAACGAGGCCTTCTGCCAGGTACGCTAAGCCAAATTCGGCGATATTATCCGGCGACCGACAATCTGAATCATTGCGACTGAACGTCACCAGTCCAAACGCATCAACTCAAAGCAAAAAATATCAGCAACAATACAACACTTCGCATGAACAGATCACAATAGCCAACCGAATTCGAATCAAACAGGATCTGCATGATAAACGCAAAACATCACATCAACATCCAGAAATAATTGCCGATCCACACGATTTTGCGAACAAACATACGATCACTACGTTTGGCTTCAACGAAACTGCAGCATCGGATTCTGACAAAACAATACATGCTTCTCTTTCACACAAATCTCGAGAACAATTGAATTTTAACCGGCAGAGCGTGGTCAGGCGCTCACTTAAGACAGACGGCACGACCGCAACGGATATTTCATCCGAATCAAATCAAAGGCGATACACGACCTCAATTTCCAAGACCGCCAAACCAATTGAGCCTGACTTGCCACGCTGGCCTGGTCTACCGGGAGAAAAAGAAAGGCGTTTACGTGATGACCCATGGCCCGAATTACCCCGGGAAAAAATATCAGAGTCAGATAAAGCAATTCAGCCGATGGTTAATTTCGCACAATTACAAGAAGCACTCAAGCGCAACCATCAAAATGAACTGGAACAAAGAGGTATATCGTGGAACGGGTAACATTCCTCGTTGAAAACAACGAAAGACTAAGTTGCCTGCTTAATCCCGAAACTGTCATTATGCGGCGAACAACGGGTGTACGACCGCGTGAGTCATTAAACGGATTGATCAGCGCAGACGGAAGCGGGGATAATCCGTTGCTGTTCACCGGCGCAGGAACGACCACCATTGATCTGGATCTGGTTTTTGATGTTTCAATTCCAGGCTCATCCATTGTCAGCCAGAATGTACGCGACCTCACTCAGCCTATATGGAATCTTGCAGAAAACCATCAACGAAGCGATCGCACGTACCGACCGGCCATATGTCGTTTCATTTGGGGGAAATCCTGGAACATACCGGGAGTCATCTCAGCAATAGCTGAAAAACTGGAATCATTTTCATCCCAGGGCATTCCACGTCGTTCATGGCTCAGATTAAGACTTATCAGAATGCAGGAACAACCCGCTTCGTCACTCCTTGAAAATGAAATGTGGCCAACTGAAGAACAACAGACGCTCAGTAGTTTAATTGATGGACAAAGTCTGCCTGAAACACTCAACGTTCAGAAGGAAAATTCATTTCCTGATATGTTAAGTGCGCAACCCGAACTACCGGAAAATGCATACGAAAGAATCGATCTTTCAGCTTTTCACCTGACTGGCGACCCTCATCAATGGCGCGATATAGCGGATCGGTACAACCTGGCCGATCCGCTTGAATGGTTGAAATCATTAACATCAAAACCAAATGGCGTTAATGAAACTCAGGATACAGGTGAATAATGATGTATTCAACCGTGCCTCAGATTATCATAGAAATTGATGGCCTTACCCTCGCTGCCGAGGTAATTCAAACCATCCATGAGATTCGGATTAAGCAGATCCTGTCTTCGCCGAGCCAGTGTGAAATCATTTTGCAAGAATCGCATGAAAGTTTATCGTCAGAGGCGTTATCTAAAATTGGCGCAACAATACATATTCAAATCGGACATCAGAAACAATCCTTGTTTTACGGACAGATAACCGCTATTGAACAGCATTACACTGCATCGATTCGACCACTGATCCACATCCGGGCCTACGATCTTCTTCATCGGTTACGCAAACATCAGCCGGTACGCACACATATAAAAGTAAATTTTCATCAGCTCGCCAAAGAATTAACACTTGATTTAGGAGTCACGGTTCTTGGGAATGAATCAGCGCCGATTACACCAAGACTGGTGCAATATAGGCAGTCTGACCTGGAGCTTCTGTCTGAACTGGGAAGGAGTTACGGATTATACTTTTTTTTAAATCAGTACAACCTACGCATTACCGGGCTGGATGGATATGAAACGAATGAGCATTTAGTTTTGGGGAAAAATCTGTTTGAGGCTCGATTCTCGGTCAATGCTGACACAGCAACACAGTCTGTCGGTGCGACCGGCTGGAACCTGCAACGCACAGTGTCTCACGCTAAAAAAGCGCAAGCCGCTAATACAAAAATGCCAGCTCATGAATTTATTGATGCGGCCAGGTTTGGCGCGGACAAACAACGTAACATCGTCGACTATAACTGTGAAAATGACTACCTGGCGGAAATTAACGCTCAGAGCGAACTGGACAGGCGGATTGCGCAACAAGTCACGTTTTGGGGAATTACGGAAGGCAATCCAAATCTGACGCCAGGCGCAGCGGTGCAGGTGTCGGGCGCCGCCGCACCGTTGGAAGGTCGCTACGTCCTGACTGAAACATATCATTCAATTAGCCCGGACAAGGGCTTTATTTCCGAAATTAACACTGCCGTGCCTGTATTTGCCTCTGTTCAACCCAAAACTTTGAAGAATGCCACTGTCGGAATTGTGTCTCAAGTCAGTGATCCAGATAATCTGGGGCGTATTAAAGTTTCATTACCCACCTATAATGATATCGAAACAGACTGGCTTGAAGTCTTAATACCTGGTGCAGGCGCCGGTAAGGGTCAGCTCATTTTGCCCGATGTGGGCGATACCGTTTTACTACTCTTCGTCAACGAGGAACCTGCCCAGCCAATTGTTCTGGGTGGGCTTTATGGCGAAAAACCGCTACCTAACTCTGTGGTTGATCAGGGCGCTATCAAACGGTTTGTCACTCAAACAGCAGGCAGGCAAAGCTTTCTACTGGATGACACAGAAAACTCCATTAGAATTGAGACGCAAAACGGACACTGTATTAGTATGACACCTGCAGAAATTGGAATCACACGTAACAACGGCAGCTCTGTCACATTAACAGATGATCGAATGACGATACATTCAAAAACGGATTTAGCGATTGAAGCACCGGGAAATTCAATTATCATTCGGGGCAAAAAAATTGACTTTGAGGAGGCATGATGTACTGGCTGACTGAAAATGCGGTATTGGTTTGTGCGCACGAATTAGGCATAGTATTGAATAAGCCATCTCAGAATTTTGTCAGAATCAAAGGCAGGCGTGTTTTAGTGGCCAGGGATCCTGAAAACAAAACGATTACCGGTTGCCCAAATACGGGTCCTTCCATAAAACCGTGCACACAAACTCTGAAAGTTACTCGTGGTTACTCTATGTTGGTACGTATCAATGGCCGCAGCGTCTGCTTATCGAATGTAGCCGGTTTAACGGACGGTACGCCGCCCGGAATCGTAACTTACAAAGTTCGCAACGCAGGACAAAAGCTTGTTTCGGGGGTCTGATGCCTGACAAACTGAATACCGCCTGGCGATTCAATCACCCCGATATTGGAAATCACGGCATGGGTATGGGTTTGCATGTTGAACCAAACGGAAAAATCGCCATGATTAGTGGTCGTGCCGCCATTCGACAGTCCATCTTACTATTGATGTCCACCATACCGGGTGAAAGAATCATGCGCCCCAAGTACGGGTGCAATCTACACCAGCTCGCTTTTATGCCAAATGATGCGACTACGCATGGACTGGCAATTCATTATGTCAGAATGGCACTTGAGCAATGGGAGCCGCGCATTGACATCGTCCATATAGACGCGAATGCAAATGTTGACGACCCTAATCTGATGGACATTACCCTGGAATACCGCATACGGAAATTAAAACAACCGGAACAACTGACCATTGCTTACCAACTCATGGGAACTGAAATCTGATGCCGATGCAATCGCCTAACTTAGATGACAGAACATTTACGGATCTGGTGGAGGCTGCCAAACTCCAAATCCGACAACGCTGCCCCGAATGGAATGATCTTTCCCCTGGCGATCCGGGAATTGTTTTGCTTGAAGCATTTGCTTTTCTCACCGAGACAATGATCTATCGACTTAACAGAATCCCGGAAAAGGCCTATATTGAGTTCCTTAAATTGATCGGTGTCAGACTGACGCCGTCCTCCGCAGCACATGTCACGCTTGAGTTTTCTCTCAGCAAGCCACTGCCACAAGCTGTTGAAATTCCATTGAATACACGTGTTACTACTGCAAACAGCACTTCCGGCACGAGTGTGCCGGTTTTTACTCTGACTGAAACCGTAACAATACCGGCTGGGGAAATAAGCGTCCAGGCCCGGGCTTATCATTGCAACCAGATTAATGCCGAACTCATTGGTATTGGTTCTGGTCTGCCCGGGCTTACACTGGCCGTCAAAAATGCGCCGATTATATACCCAACATCCGACAAACTGGATTTAATTGTCGGTATCGAAACACCACCTGACAAGCTCGAGGCGCATGCCACCGCAGTCAGGCACTTAAATAAATCCTATCGCATTTGGGAAGAGGTGGAAAATTTTTCTGATTGCAGCAATAACCAATTCGTATATATAGCAGATCGACATGCAGGCACGATTACTTTCGCGCCCGCTGTACATCGCCAGGATGACTCCGGATTAATGAAAGCAGCGCCTGAAGCTTTGGCCGGAATTCCGCCCGTCGGCCAGGAAATCCGGGTCTGGTACAAGTACGGCGGTGGATCAGCGGGAAATGTTTCCGCGCATGCGCTCACAGTGCTAAAGGATCCCATCGTCGGGGTATCAGTCACAAACCCAATACCGGCAACCGGCGGACGCGATCAGGAATCATTGCAGAATGCCCTGATCCGAGGACCTCAGGAACTGCATTCCCTTAGTCGCGCAGTGACCGCCCGAGATTTCGAACTCATTGCCACTCAGTGTTCCGGCGCTGTAAATCGGGCCAAAGCATTTACCCAAGCCCAACTCTGGGCGCATGCAACGCCAGGAACAGTTGAAGTGGCGCTGGTTCCTGAAATCAATGTCAGCACCAATCAATTACATTCCATTACGGCCGACAGCTTGCAATCCAGTCACATTGAGTCTGTACGCAAACAAATTCAAACTGTCCTGGATAGCAGGAAACCACTGGGAACACACTGCATTGTCAGTTGGATGAATTACAAAAAAGTCAGTATCAAGGCAAAAATAACGGTTCATCGTGAAGAGCAAGCCAACCAGGTTAAGCAGCGCGTTCTAAAGGAACTCTACAGCAGTATTTGTCCGGTCAAATTATCAGCAGGATCCAAGTCACCCTGGCCATTTGGCCAGAGCTTGAAAGCATGGGATGTCTATAAAATCATTGGATCCGAACCCGCGGTACTCTCAGTAGATACGATGCAAATGATTATAGACGATGCACCGGATACAAGAGTTATCGGTATTTGTGCTGATGCTTTTCAGCAGGATGCCTGGTACAGCGGTTGTGACGAACGTGTTTTCAGATCTACCAATAATGGCTCCAGTTGGGAGCTGATCGCCCGGTTTGACGGTGAGCAAGTAGAACACATTCAATCCTTTCCGATCGAGTCATGCCATAGCGTCCGGCACGCGGGTCTGCTGGCCGTCACGACGAAAGTGTCATCACATATTTCATCAGTAAAAATTTCCAGAGATTGTGGACAAACCTGGATAGCAGCGCAACAATTTCAGTTTAACGTCGACGATATCGCATGGATTGACCGGGATGGTTTTCCATATCTTTTACTGGCAAGCGAAAAAGGACTCTATGAATTGAGTCTGCAAAAAAATGCTGTTCCTGTCCAGATTCTTGTTGATACAAAGCTCCCAGAACATGGTTTTCGTGCTGTTACGGTCTCATCCGCACTCGGTGGACGAACTTTTGTTGCTGCTGCCGGATACGAAAACAAAGGGGTCTACTTATCATTTGATGGTGGAAAATCAGGCAGTTTCCAGAATATCGGCCTTGCAGGGGAATTAATTGAAGTCCTCTCGGCGCAACATAAAGGCCCTCATCGTTATCTTTGGGCTGGCATCGCCGCTCCAGGTTCTGACCAAGGCAAAGGCTGCTTTCGCTGGGTTTTGTCCGATTCTTCTGTTAACCCTGAAGGCTGGAAAGCTTACTCCAGAAACTGGACGGCTGGCGGGTGCAGATCATTGGCTTTTCAAGGGTCGATCGTATTAGCTGCCTCGTATCGGCTGGGCGTGTTGAGATTAAACTCCGATTTGCACAGCCCTGAATGGGAAGTGCTGAACGCTTCCGAATGTGGTTTACCCTTAAAAGATGTTGGTAAACTGGAAACGATTGATGCGGTAGCTGGTGCAGTAAATTTCGGTGTTATTATGGCTGGCGGCATACTGGGTGTATATCGTAGCCTGGATAGTGGTTTGCATTATACCAAATGCTCTCAGCATGAATTCAGTAACGAAGTTCGAATTCCCCCGAATTGGCTGTTTTATTCCGGCACGCATGAAATAGAGATCAGCAACTAAAATGAAGCACCAGGAACTCAAGCAATTATTACCAGAGATCTTTCAAAGAACCGATCAGCCCGGATCACCGCTTTATGGCTTGTTACAGGCAATGGAGATCTTGTCTGAACCTGCGGAAGCAACTCTACGGCAACTACCGGAATACTTTGACCCTTACACTACTCCGGAAAATTTTCTGCCATTTTTAGCAAGCTGGGTAGATTTGGATCGTTTTTTTTCTTCTGCACCCGATTCAGCTGTTATTGAAACAGAACCACTGCAACTGCTCGATAGCGGACGTCTGCGCGAACTGATTATAGCAGCAACCCGATTATCGAAATTACGAGGTACTGCGGCCGGCCTGAAGCTATTTCTCGAAACCGCGACAGGCGTGAAAGGCTTTACAATTAACGAAAAGGTTTTGCAGGAAAATAATGATGTGATACCGTTTCATATAAAAATTACTGCACCGAAAACTGCGCAAAAATTTCAGGTGTTGATCGAAAGAATCATTGAACAAGAAAAACCGGTATACGTTATGCATTATTTGGAGTTTAGTCCTCATTAAAAGGAGAAGCATTCATGGTCAAAATTGTCGAAATTACTCAATCTTCCGATACAGTGACCTGTGATATAAACGGTCAGGCGAGCATTCAGTTTAATGTAAACAATATCAGCGCTTCTCAATTAAGAGTGGGCGCCAAAATCATTACCGAGGAACCCGCGAAAAAATCATGGTTCACTATAGTAGATAAAACCGAGAAAAAACTCGGGATTGACGCTACCGATCATTTTTCAGTTCAAATCAATGCAAGCGATGCGGCGGAGGGTAGCTATAAACTTCGCCTCCTCGTTTATAACATTGAAAATTCTGATGAAGACTATACCGAGAGCGAAACAATTGCAGTCAATGTTCCAGCTCAGGAAAAAACGCCTGAAGAACCGGAACCCAAATCCAAAATGTGGATTGTCTGGCTGTTGGCAAGTGTTTTAGTAATCGCCTCGTCTGCAGTCGGTTACTATATTTTCAGTGACTCAGACGAGGAAGCGCCAGTTGAACAAAAAGATAGTCTGACAGTTATCATGCCAAATGTAACAGGAAAGTCTTTTGAAGAGGCAAAAACCATACTGGAGAAGCTTGAATTTACTGAAATAGAATCAGAAGTACGATTTGATGCTTCCACTGCGGCTAACACAGTGTTGGAACAGACACCCGAAGTAAATACGAAAGTCGATGCGCACGATACCACGGTAACATTGATACTGGCGGATTCGGTTACCACCATGCCTGATGTCAAGGATATGATATTGCAAGGCGCTAAAGAACGCCTGATGAATAAAGGCTTCAATCAACGAAATATAATCACTGAACCAAAGTTTGACGCATCGAAACCAGCCGGAACCATTCTGGCGCAATCACCAGAGTCCGGTACGGAAGTCAGCGCAAGAGAAACTCGAGTCACGTTAACGATCGCTGATCCCGGCATAGATGTACCGAATGTCAGAAACAAACAGCTTCAGGATGCATTGATGAAACTGCAATCAGCGAAACTGGCGCTGGGTGGCATCAGCACACAATTCAAGCCTGATTTGGCGGAGGGAACAATTATTGACCAGAAACCCCGTAGCGGAAAGGTTCCTGAGAAAACCGAAATAGAACTTGTTGTTTCGACAAAGAAACAGGAAATTATTGCCCATCCGGTTTTTCTGGAGGCAATCATCAGCTCCGGAATCAAGCATAATGCACGTATCGCTCGTCAGTTGGCACCAGCAGAGCCGGATGAAGATTCAAAATGAGCTCTACAAAGATCGTCATCGTCTGCTTGTTTCTACTGGTGGCGATCTTTTTTGTTGGTCTAAGCCTGAATCTGATCGAAAAGCCGAATCATGGAATATCAGGAGAAAGTAGAGAACGACAACGTGAAGTCGCATCAGATTACAAGAAAGACAGCTGGGTTAATGTAATAAATAAACTACTTGCGCCATTCACCGCTTCGCTGAAACCTGACGACGTCGGTATCAACTGTTTGCATTCAAATACGGGATTTCAGCTGAGTGAACAAACACCCGAATGCGAAATTACTGTGCCTGGTTTCGACGAATCATTCAAGAAACTATCACTCAGACCTGATAAGCGCAGCGTTCAATTGAAAGTTACTTTCTTGCCGGCGAATGGCGATAAACAGGATCCATTTTCCTGGCCTTCAGATGAATCTGACAACGACACGATTGATTTCGTCGTCCTGGGGAATAAAGATATACAGGATAAGACTGCGGCAACGATTACTATCGAATGCAAAAATTGCGTTGATCAGCGGAAAGTCAAAATAGCATTTGACTAATTGTGTGCTGTCTTCAGGGATATTACTTCAAAGCCCTGTCGATCCGCAACGCCTTGATAACGGCGGGAATCGATCCAATGAGAAAAAAAAGTGCCCAGATGGCAGCCAGAATAGCGCTGATCAGTGCCCCGATGTCATCGGTAATATAGGCCAGAAATGGTGGCGCTATTCCATGAAGAAATCCGAGTAAAATTGTCGCCACTAAAGAAGTTGCAATCAGAAGCACTAACCCCTTGTTTTGTAAAAAGCGCTGATGCGCCAGCACCAGAAAAATCGCAAAAGCAATTTTAAAAATCATAATGAATGCCAGGGTGGTGGCTGCTGCACCCACTTTAAAATCCGCAAATTCCGCAAAATAAACCGCTGTACCGAATGGCACCGCTAACAACAACGAGACCATGAGCATCAACAGTCCAAAGGCAGTAAATATCGCAACTATGGTGCCCAGCAATGTCAGCAGCGCGACAATGAAAGTAATAATTCCCTGAATGCGACCGTGAATTCTATCGGGTACTATCAATGCAGTACCCATCAGCAAAATAGTAAACAGCAACAGCCAGTCCAGCCAGGCCAGATACATGATTCCCAGTCCTGGTGTTGCAAGGCTGCCTTTGTCTGCACTTAAAAAAAACTGAGCACCCAGTTCAATCGCAAATACAATGACCAGGCAAACAATTGACGCACAAAAAAAAGGAATTCTCAATTTATCAAACAACGCTATACTCCTTTAATCAACCACAAAAGAACGATTTGCTGCGATCGTTTGTTCGTACCTTTCCGATTTTCTGTATATACGCAAAATATTAAAGCCATTACTGGAAACGCAACATTACACTGAAAGCCATAGCATAGCATGTAAATTATTCAGGATGGCTTGGTTGGTAATTTCCTGCTGATGCAGTTTATGATCTTGCATGATCTATTATTCAATGAGTTATAAAATGCTTTTCAGTAAATTACTGATATCCTCCAGTTGGTTTTTAGGTCTTATTTTCATGATATTGATTGCCGGTTGTACCACACCCGGTACCCACATATCTGGTATGCCTGTGCACAATCTCTATCAGCTGGGTCTGAACGCATATCGACATGGTAATCTACAACAGGCACAGCTTTACTGGAGCCAAGGATTAAACAAAGCAAACCAAAACGAAAACATGCTTACATGGTCTGCATCTTTTCTCACAGGACTTGCACGCATCAATGAAAGCCTGGGCAATCATTCGGAGGCCATCGATCTGGCCGTTCAGGCACAGCAAATTACCGATGCGTTATCAGATCCAGAGTTAAAAGCCGAGACACATGTCATTATGGGCCAGGCATATAGACAAATGGGAAATTACCCCAAAGCAAAACACCATTCAGAACAGGCTCAACTTCTTGCGCAACAGATCGGAAATTTGAAACTCGCCAGCGACAGCGCCAGAAATCTGGGCGCAATATATAAAAGCCAGGGCGAATTTAACCGTGCTGAAAATTTTTATCAAACAGCCCTGACATTGGCAAGCCAGGCCGGGGAAGTCCTGTTACAGGCTAAAGCACTCAATAATCTGGGGGAACTGTCACAACGCCGAGGACAATATGCTGAAGCGCTTGAATTTTATAATCGTTCTTTACGACTCAGAAAGGAAATCGAAGATTGGGCGGGTCAAGGTAATGTTCTAGGCAACCTGTGCCGCGTTTACCGGGATCTGAATGATTATGAACGCGCTTTGGAATTCTGTAATCGTGCACTGAAAATTGCCCGCGAAACAAATACAGAAGCTTATGAAGCAAATCATTTAAACAATATTGCGGAAATCTATTGGCGCCTGGGAAAATTCAAAAAGGCAAAAGCGTACTTTTTTAGATCAATTAAAATAAAACAGGCACTTGGCGATCTTGATGGAGAAGCACGCGCCCTGAATAATCTAGCCGTCATTTTTAAATCAGAAGCACAATATGAAACAGCACTGGAATATTTTCTGAAATCGCTAGATATCAAAAAACAATTGAATGATAGATCAGGACTGAGCGCGACTTATTACAACATTGCGCTGACTTATTCCGATCTCGACCGGTATGACGATACATTAGAGTATTTAAAGCAGGCCTTGCTGATTCAGACAGAGCTAGCCGAAGCAGCTTTACTCTGGCGTATCTTTGGAAAATTAAGTGATATTCATAAATATTTGAACCATCCGAATCTGGCCGTTTTTTTTGGCAAGCTGGCAGTCAATAACATTCAATCTCTGCGTTCAGAAAACCTGGAACTCAACCAAAATCTGCAAAAAAGTTTTCTGGAAGATAAACGCGTCATTTATGAAAATTTGGCAAATTTACTGATTGATCAAGGCCGTTTTCCAGAGGCACAACAAGTCCTGGCAATGCTCAAGGAGGAGGAATATTTTGATTTCATTCAACGCCAGGGCACACTCGAAGGAAACTCGACCAAAGCCACCTACACCAGAACAGAAACTGATTATGCCACTCGCTATCATCAGCTGACATCCGATTTAATCGAGCAGCGCAAAACCTACGCGCAATTGATCAAGAAAAAAGAATCCGGGCAGATACTGACACAAACGGAAACACAGCGTCTCAATGAACTGAATGCAGCACTTGAGGAAGCCCGGACAATCTATCTGGAATTCTTGAACGAGCTTGAACAGGCATTCGCAGAGGCACGCCATTTGAAGGAATTTTATGCCAGAGACCTTGATGAGATCAATCAGACACAGTATTTGCTGAGTAAGTTCGAGAATACCGTTTTGGTTTATTATCTGTAT
This sequence comes from uncultured Nitrosomonas sp., assembly GCA_964639015.1. GTDB lineage: Bacteria > Pseudomonadota > Gammaproteobacteria > Burkholderiales > Nitrosomonadaceae > Nitrosomonas. The sequence goes on along the minus strand of CAZXBP010000004.1, from coordinate 21,816 downwards.
ACCGATGAAAAACTAAGAATCCTACTGGTCGATTCCAACTTATCATTTCCACCAACATTATACGAACAACCGATCAGTCGTTCGGAACTGAATCAATTAATTTATACATTCAGAGAAAAGCTATCAAGCCACAGCAATCCTTTAATTGTAGCTGAAAAATTATTTAAACAATTAATCGAACCAATACAGGCCGATCTGAATCTGCTCCAACCCGAAACACTTCTGATTTATCCTGCACGTTCCTTGCGTTACCTGCCATTTTCCGCATTATTCGACGGCAAGAATTACCTGGTTGAACAATATGCTATAACAATGTACAACGCTGCGGCACAAAGTTATCTGCTACTCGAGAAACCTCGAATTCACTGGTCGGTCGCCGGTTTCGGCGTCTCGGAACCCCTGGATCCTATTTTCAGCGATTTACCCGCCGTCGAGGATGAAATCAATGCGATCGTAAAGGAAAAAATCGCAGATGAAATTGGCATACTACCCGGCAGTGCCTACCTGAATCAGGAATTTACTCCTGATCAACTGATGCAGGCATTAAAACAAAAAGATACTTACCAGGTAATCCATCTCGCGACACATTTTAAATTTGCACCCGCTTCCCCGATCGACTCGTTTTTACTGGCCGGCAAAGGTATGCACATCAGTCTGCAGGACTTGCTGCAAGGTGATTATCAGATGGCAGGCAAGGACCTTATTACGTTGTCGGCATGCGAAACCGCGTTGGGCGCGTTGGATGATCCGCAACATGATGGTAAAGAACTCGAAGGACTCGGCACGCTTATACAAAGAAAAGGCGCACATGCCGTACTGGCCACACTCTGGCCCGTAGCCGACCAAAGCACTGCAGTATTCATGGAGCAGTTTTACACAATCAGGGAAGAGAAAAACATTTCAAAAGCCGAGGCCATTCGTCAAACACAGCAGTTGTTTATCCGAGGCAATGTGATTCTGGATAGGACAAACGGCAAGGCGCGTATCAGAGGCGCATCGCTACCAGCAGATGAAGTTCTGGAATCACAGTTTAAACATCCTTATTTCTGGGCACCCTTTATTCTTATGGGCAACTGGCAGTAAGCATTTGTTTCCGCCAAAACCTGGATTCGAACTTGCTTCATATCCCTTACGCTAGCATCGCCTTTAAGCGCAGCACTGCTCTTTTTTCATCAAACGATCCAAAAATCTATTGACAAAGCATGCTGTTTATCCTTATAAAGGATATGGATTTCCGCCTCTTCTTAAAATCATTCTAATGATCCAACAACAGGAGCTTTGAAAGCATCACGTATACAGCAGCAGCCATTTGTTCATTCAGTGCATGCCTGTACTGAATACATGTCTGATTTACCGCTGGTCTTTTAAATCTGTAATGGCATATGATTTAAATTTTGTCGATACCATTTGAGCAGGAAGACTTTTGAAGAGGACAAATGAATGAAGATGTTGAATTGCATATTTATTTCATCGCCTGCTAGTAAAGAAGACAAGTCGCATCTAGACTCGTCCGTTCCTTCCGTTATTTTCTGTAATACTTTATTAATCCTGATTTTTACAGTTTCACTGAGCGCTTGTTCGACTGTTCCTGTTGGAAACCGGAATGTTTCAAACGCGGGAGGATTCTGGGAGCAGGACGAAAATACCGATCCACGTTTTCATCATATAACGAAGAAAGCTGGTGAAGACATAGGCATATTATATGCTTCCGGGAACAAGGTTTTAGTAAACGGTGTTCCAATAGAAGAAACGACAGATATTAAAAATAATTCTTTTGTCAGCACAGGCCCAAAAAGCAGTGCTCGCATTGAATTCAAGGATGACAGCGGTAGTTGCTCAATACAAATCCAGGACTTTTCCATGGGCAATGGTTATGGAGATACTGCAAATTGTGAATACAATATTGTTACGACACATGCCAGCGCCAGCACACGAGATACGATATACCACATCAGCGTGTCAGATCAGCAGACTGAAATTACAGTATTACGCGGATTGGTTAAGCTATCATTACTCGCAGATCCGGCTCAAAGCGCTATCGTCAATAGCGGCGAAGAAATTACCCTGACAACGGATTCAATTATTGGACCTAAACCTGTTTCCTTTGAAGAGATTGAAAGGCGAATCCGCTGGAGAGATGACTACACATTCTACAAAAGCGAAGTCAGCTGGGTTAAAGTACTTGTCGGTGCCGGCGTAGCCGCTGGTATTGTCGCTACCATATTGCGCGGCAAATCCGGTGGCAGTAGCGGCACACCTCGTGATACCGGTTCCAATAGAAGCGATAACTATCCTGATTAAAAAAGATTCGACCGACGATGGTCAATCACATTACAGAGAGTTGCAACCGATTCAAGAAGCTGAACATTGCTGTTGTCCGTCTTCAACTTTCGGACGAGGTTTGCGAGAGGAAATTTATGAACACTGCAAACAACTTAAGACCTCAATATTTTTCTGTCATCAAACAGAAACCATTAAACGCCGTACTGATTATGATCTTGCTCTGTTTGTTACCGGGCATAGATCCCCCGCAAGTCTTTGCGGCGCTTGACACAACGGCTTTAGCCAAAGCCTGTTCCGCAAAAAATGTCGTTCCAGCGACAGATGGCACTCGCCGTCTCGCGTTGATCGTGGGCGTCGGTCAGTATAAAAGCGAGAAAATACCGGATCTGCCTGGCCCACCTGAGGATGCACGGCGAATTTATCAATTACTGACCGGTGCAAACGGTTATGATTTCCCAAAAGAAAACGTCTGTGTATTAGTAGATGAAGCGGCAACAACGGCAAATTTTAAACAGTATTTTTCGAGTTTCTTGATTGAACGGGCACAACCGAACGACGAGGTGGTTTTTTACTATGCAGGACATGGTTCACAAACACGGGATCATAATGGGGACGAGTCCGATGGTATGGATGAAACATTCGTTTTTCATGATGCAAGAGACAGTGGAATCAAGGATTTTACCGACGATGAATTCGACGAATTACTGACCCGCCTGCATCAGAAGACTAACCGTATTACCGTGTTTCTGGATTCGTGCAATTCGGGTACCGCCCTGCGCGGCGACACTGAATTTTTATCCCGGTATATACCGCCGCCGGAAGCCGAAGCCGAAACCATCATCAAACGCAGTGCAGACGCAAAGCCCGCAACAAATAACCAGAAAACCGGCTGGGTTTCAAAATCATTACCCGGTATTGTCGTTTTTACAGCCGCTGGGGACGGAACAGTGGCGCTGGAAAAAAATTCACGCGGTATTTTTACCGATGCGATTCTGATGACATTCGGACAGGTAAACGCAACACAATTGACCTATGCACAGGCAGCCCGGCAGATCAGGCCACTGGTAAAAGCGGAAAGTTATCAAATTCCCTATTTTCAGGGTGATTTGCAACGGACAGTTTTTGCCGGTGTAAACAGAAAATTGCCACTGGCATGGGAAGTGATTGAAACTGCACCACAGCTTAAGCTGGGGGGATTCCCCCTACCCGGCATCGATACAGGTGCTGAATTTAGAGTGTACGATGGTTTTGTAAAAGGTGCCGATCTTCACGACCCAACCAAGGCCAAGGCCGTGATCGTTGTGGAAGAAAGCACGCGTTTGAATGCCACAGCCAAGATTATTTCCAGATCAGTTAATACTTCACCGATCCGCCCGGGTGATCTGGCTATTTTATCAAGACCCAGCGACGCCCAGCGAATACTTAAGGTCACACTGCGCCCGCACACCGAGCAAGATGGCATAACGGCAGAAAAAGCCAACTTGATCAGCGCAAGCCTGAATCAAAATCAGGATGCAAAAAATATGATACAACTGGTCGAAAATAACGGCATTTTCGAGATCAGTTATGAAAATGATCAATACATTGTCAGCGGCCCGGAAAACCGGGTACGAAACCGTTTCACCAACGCTGACAGCGTGATTGAAAATCTACGGCTGCATGCTCTGCAACGGGTGTTGAGTTCACTGCGCGGTGAAGGCGGCAGTCTTTTTGCGGATCAGGACACGCTGCAAGTCCAGTTGGTACCGGCTGATAAACAGGATCAGTGCGCACAGAATAAAAATTGGCGGCAGGCACCGCCCAATGCAATCACAGCTCAGGAAATTCCGCTTTGTTACAAATGGAATGTCAAAGTAAAAATCAGTGAAAAATCGACTGTTCGCTTACTGGTAGGTGGTTTGATTTTATCGACAGACGGCAGTATTTTTGGCTTACCGGCTGACGCAACAGCTATCCCTCTGGGTCCAGGTGAAGAAGTCGTTTTTGCGGCTAAAGGTGAAACATTTGTCGCTTCAGAACCTTTGAACATTGAAGACCAGATTGTTGTTTTTGGAACGCAGGAAACAAATCCGGTACCGTGGTCACGGTTAACACAGTCAGCTGTACAGCGAGGTGATGCCAAAAGCGGTTTGTATAAGATACTGGATCAATACCTGAAAGGTACACGAGGTGTTTCACAACCGGTTGAGACTGACGAGACTGATACCGCATGGACTAGAAGCAGCATTACGATGCGCGTGATAGATTCTGATCACTGACCTTCCACGCACTGACAGATCAACATTTATAATATAGACATGAGAGTTTCTCAATGCGTTTTTCCATTTTCATGCCAGTTTTTTTTATAAAAATAAGCTGCCTATTATTTTTGCTTGTTTCTTCGGCTTCGTACGCTGACGAGAAAGACAGAATGATTAAACGCTTTCCGGCGGAAATTGGTACCGGTTCCGAAAGAACCCAAACGATTCAGCCACGTAAGCTGGAAACTCAGAAAATACCACGTAGTCAGGGGCCGTTGCGAATTCAGGAGAGCATGCCAGTCAATACGGGTCCGGCCCCCATTCAAAAACCGGAACAGCTCATGAATCAGAAGCCATTAGATCAGGAGCAGCGCATACAGATTCGCAGAGAATTAAATGAATTAAAAATACAAACCCGTCGTGCACGTGAAAATGCGTTACAGCTTGAACGTCAGATCAGAGACAAACAGCGTATTTTAGACAGTACTGCACAACCGCAAATCAAGCAGGAATTGCAACTGGAAATAGGCCGGATGCATGAACAATTAAATCAAATGGAGAGCCAGATCGAGGGCCTGGAGAACCAGCAGACAATCATGCGCAAAATGACTACCGGCCAGCAGGGCTTTGCGGATGACGCAGATCATTTAGGCGATTCCGGGTATGGGTCGGGACAGTCAAATATTGGTGGCCGCCGGGAGAGTCATCCCTGCTTTATCGCCACTGCCGCATATGGCAGTCCTCTTGCCGAAGAAGTGCAAATTCTCAGACAATTCAGAGATATCTATTTAGCAAAAACAGCATTGGGCAGACGTATCATTACTTTATATGAAACGCATTCTCCCCCGTTTGCCAACTTTATTTCCCACCACGAGACAGCCAGGTCTGTCACCCGGGCACTGCTCTGGCCACTCGTGATTGCTGTCAAACATCCTGTATTGTTGACTTTGAGTCTAATGCTTTTGCTGGTGATGCTTTTATTCCACAGACGCAAACCAATTTCACGCAATCCGTAATGATGTGAGTGCGATCAGTCACCATAAAAACAGCACATTGCATCAAAGTGTAGTCCCCAGATGCTGCATTGTTTTATTGCTGATTGTTCATGTCGCGGCCTGTTCATCATTAACTGATTTTCTTCGCTCCAGCCCTTCTGATCGTGCCCGGATCGAACGCTACGCTGGTTTTACAGCATACCAGAAACAAGATTATCCGGCAGCACTCAGACATTACCAGAATGCACTGGCTTACTTGCCAGCTGACAATGGTAATGCCCTGCGCGCAGATCTTCATTATAAAATAGGCCGTACCCACCTTAAACTGCAAAACAACATTGCCGCCATAGAAAGCTTCGAGCAGGCACTGGCGTTGAGAATAAACGATAGTGGGCATGACCGGGCTATCCTGCACAATATGCTGGGATTGACATATCAGAAGACCGGCAATATTGAAAAATCCCGGGCCTATTTAAACAAAGCGCTTGAATTAAGAATCATCAACAAGGACATACTGGGCGAAGCCCGTACAATGGGAAATCTGGCCGCCACCTATCTTGCTCAGGGACGCTATATTAAAGCCGTTGAGCACTATCATCAGGCGCAGCAGCTTTTTGCAAAAACAACTCATGCGACCTCAAATGACTTGGGAAACATTCAAACCAATCTAGGTTCGGTTTACGCCGAAATGGGACAGTATGACAAAGCGTTTATCTATCAGCATCATGCACTGGCCATTTACCAGCAGGCTGGAAACACAGCAGGTATTGCGTCCGCTTATCACAATATCGGCTATATTGAATCGGAGCGGCAAAATTATAGCGCCGCACTTGACGCTTTCAGGCAGGCTATAGCGTTACGCGAAAAAAATCAGGATCGCTTTGGCGCAGCCGAGACCCGTAATAATTTTGGTATGCTGCTCAGCGAAATGGGACGGCAGGAAGAAGCCCTGCATGTATTGTTTCAGGCTCTGCCAGTCTTGGAAGAATTAAATACCCGTATACAAATTGCTGCAACCTATGACAGCATTGGCAGTGTTTATGCACGAATAAACAGACATATTTTAGCGTTGGAAGTTTTTCAAAAAGCGCTGTTGATTTGGCATGAAACCGGTGATCGCGAAAGTGAAAGAATCACTCTGGCCAACATGGCCGATCTGTTCGCACAATCCGGACAAAACACACTGGCCATTGTTTTTTATAAAATGGCTGTCAATATCAGCGAAGCAATTCGCGAAGAACTCCAGACACTGCCGCAACAAGAGCAAAAAGCGTATTTAAACCGAGTGCAGGATTTTTACCGCAAGCTGGCTGACTTATTGCTACGGCAGGATAGAGTTATCGAAGCCCAGCAGATACTGGACTTATTAAAAATCCAGGAAGCAGCAAACTTTTTAGGGCCTGTTCGTGGCAATCCCGGCACAGCCACAGGCATCACCATGCTATCACCCGAACAACAGATCCAGAACCAATACGCACTGTTACAGCAACAGTCCATCCGTGTTGGAAAGGAACTGGTCGCATTAAACAACATAGATAAAAGCAACCGGACAACAGCGCAAAACGACAAACTGAGGCAGCTTATCAAACAGGAACAGCAGCTACAGAGAGCATTTATCAGTTTTATTGAAAGTAATGAAATTAGAGATTTAGTCGATCAACTCAGCCGTGAAGTCCGCACCCAAATGCCCGCATTAGAGCAGCTGAGACCACTGCGTGACAATTTAAAACGACTGGGTGAACATGTCGTATTGCTTTATCCCTTAATCATGGAAGACCGGCTCGAACTGGTTCTGGTCACAGGCATCAGTCCCCCGCTGCACGTACCGGTTTCCATCGACCGCCAGGAACTGATCCGAACAGTATTAAATTTCCGAGTCGCATTAATAGAACGGCAGGACGCAGTACAGAACTTCGCTCAAAAATTATACCAATGGGTCATTGAGCCAGTCGAACATTTATTAAAGGAAGTTCATGCGGATACCATTCTGTATGCACCGGATGGGGTATTGCGATACATTCCTCTAGCAGCCTTGCATGACGGGCAACAATGGTTGATACAACGATATAAAATTAACAACATCACCGCTTTTTCTTTAACTGATCTGAATACTCGTCCGGTTAAAGAAACAAAATTATTGGCAGCCGCTTTTACCACTGGAAATTACACTTTTACCATCGGAGACCAGATTTTTGATTTTAGTGGACTACGATACGCCGGCGAGGAAGTAAATAATTTAACTGAAATTTATCCCAACATGACTAAACTTCTGGACAAAAATTTCAGCCCGGATGCAGTGATTACAGAAATCAATCACTTCAACATTGTCCATTTTGCGACGCACGCAGCACTTGTGCCAGGCAAAGCGTATGAATCGTTTATCCTGTTCGGCAATGGTGAACGAGTAACCGTTGACCAGGTTAAGTATGAATGGAATCTTACAAATGTTGATTTAATTGTATTAAGTGCCTGTGAAACTGCACTAGGAGCCGTTTTTGGCCAAGGCGAAGAAATTCTAGGATTAGGTTTTTTAATGGAAAGTGCCGGAGCAAAAGCCACGCTCGCTTCTTTGTGGCCAGTCGATGACCGTGGAACGCAACTGCTCATGAATAAATTCTACAAGGAGCTCAAAAAACCTGGCACCACAAAAGCAGATGCGCTTCAAAAAGCGCAATTATCCATGCTGACAGACTCTGCAAGATCAACAACGCCAGACTCCGAACGAGGCGTGCAACGTGAACAGAATACGGCAGCAACCCATAATCAACGCACCACTCATCCGTATTATTGGGCACCTTTTATTTTAATTGGCAATGGTCTATAACCGAACAAACAGTGTTATTACAAACACAACGACTTTCTTCAAAGTCTGGCAATTTTGCGTCATCAGTGATAGCCTCGATATGCTTAAGAAAATTCTGATAACTATATGTAGTCTTATTTTCGAAAACGAATGACGAGGATTTGGCAATGCAGCGAACGTGTTTCAGTTTCGGGCTATAGCGAATTACACGAAAAAGGGAACATAGCGCAAGGGTATCTTTAAAAGATTATTCGATCCTATAAATTCAAGGAGAACAAAATGCATAAAACGATCACTTTGATTATTCTCAACATTGCACTAGTCATACAGTTATCCGGATGTGCTCGGCAACAGCATCAGCCGATCGAACAAATATCGGATGCTCTGACACCTGGAATTTTTTTAGAAGAAACGCGCGGATTGATTCCCGATGGTGTCGAATTAAGAGAAGTATATCCACCCGGAATAAAATTAACCAAGATTTCCGAAGGTTTTCGCAGCAGACTTTATAATGACGCAGCCGGTTTTTGTACCATTGGTTATGGGCATCTAATAAAAAAAGCATCTTGTGACGGCACCGAAAAACTGGAATTCAAATCAGGTATCACCGAACAACAGGGCGAAGCGCTTTTAATTGAAGACATGAATTGGGCCAAGTACTCAGTGATGAAAGCCGTATCAGTTGATTTGACTCCGGGCCAGTTCGCCGCATTGGTGGATTTTGTTTTTAATGTTGGCAGCGGCAATTTTAATAAATCCACTTTGCTTAAAAAGGTTAATGAACAACAACACTCGGAAGTTCCTACGCAACTCAGACGCTGGGTACGAGCTGGCGGCAAAGTATGGCAAGGACTCGTGACACGCCGGGAACGTGAAATAGATTTATATCTGGAAGGTACAGCTATTCCGCGTTTACTACCGCAAGAAGGTGAGGAATTACCGGACATTGATATCCGGGAAGGCGAACCGAGCAGTTAACAGGTTTTTGAAAAAGGCAGTCAATACAAGGCAAAAACAGACGGGAAAGCGGAGTTTATGCATCATAAGCACGCATTTTGAACCTGTTTTAATGTCACAGCGGCAACGCGGATAGTTTTTCAACAGACTTTTAACGCGTTCTTTTATAAAAAATAATACATACAACTTAGTCTGAATAGGTGGCAAACATGGATAATTTTATAAGTTCCAGAGCAATGATTACCCCTGGTCTTGCTGGCAGTGCGACAACCATGATCACGGGTGCGTTGGTAACGGCATTTGGGTTTCCCGGCGCCGTTACCGCACTGATAATCAGCTTTGTATTCGGTTCAATGGCCCTGGCAGACAAATCCGTTACAATTTATTATAAATTTATTTTCTATATTATTAATTCAGTAACTATTTTTTCAGTCGCAGTAGGTTTGAATCAGGCTGGAATGGCAATTATCGAACGCGATCGACAAGCACCTGCTACAGTAGAAGAAAGATCTTTAGGCCCGGCTGAAGATAAAAATAATGATGTCATGCAAGCGGAACCAAGACCTTTTTTTCAGGAATGGTTCTGATCCCGCAAAAACTGATGATATCAATCATTAAATTAACCCGACACTGCCGGAAATTTAGTGTTGACCAGAAAGATATTCGCTAAACTCTCATCCACCAGAACTAATGCGTGACAGGAGAGAGTGTCAAGAACTACAGTTAACGAAGTACACACGGGATCAAATTACGAAGCAGAGAGTAAGCAAGGCTGTAAAAACAAGAAAAGCACATTGTTTTGCCAATCGGTAGATGTCAGCACCGCCGTTTGAGCGTAATAACACACCGGATTCGGCCTCCTAACGCCTACTCCCGCCTCCTGGCGGATATATCGTTTATTTTGCATTTATCCGCGAGTTTTGATATTCTTAAGGCTATTTTGTGCTTGATGCAAAATATATTGGAAACTAGGGTTCCGGCTATTGAACATCAACTGACTCTGAACATTGCTTTTTAGATCATCAGTCAGCAATAGCGTCTGGTTCGAGAGTTTCCGGTCTCGTGTTTAATCGTCAGCGCTTCTTCAGACAGAGCGAGACTCCACGGAGGGATAAAAGCCCGGGAGATAGGTATATGCATGGCGCCCATTGTGCGCATCCATTGCATAGCATTCTGTGTTCCGGGAACTGTAATCCGTAACAAATCCGTAATAACCGCGCAATTGGCGTTGTACACAGCAGTTGTACACAAAAATTTGTGCGAAAGGAGTCTTCAATCATGACAATATTATCAAAACAGGATTCAAGCGCGCCTTCCAACAGCGCCCCGTCTGCTGCGGATACGCTTAACCGCAGCATGACTGTATGGCACAGTTTTACCATGGGTTTCGCTGTTGTTTCGCCCGTTGTGGGTCTTTATGCCATTATCGGCGTTCAAACTACTGTTACCGGCGGCGGCTGGTTTGCTGCACTGGCGATCTGTCTGCTCATGCAATTAACGGTTGCTACGGTCTATGCCGAGCTCGCTTCGCAATTTCCGATTGCCGGCGGCGCTTATAAATGGGCACGGCAACTGGGTGGTACGATAACCGGTCAATACGCTGGCGTCATATATGTCTGTTCCGCCATCGCCATGCTGACCACGACGGCGTATACCGGCGGAATCTGGCTGGCAACCTTCTCGGGCGCGCTGGATAACAGTGGAATATCCATGGTGTTATGGGGCGCCGCTTTTCTGCTGCTTTGCGCCCTGCTCAATCTTGCGCATGTCAATATTTTCAAAACATTAATCGCTTTAGGCGTTTACGCGGAAATCATAGGATCATTCGGCATCGCGCTGCTGTTATTCTTTTTTTTCCGTCAGCATGGATTTTCCGAATTATTTCAACATATGGGCTCAGGCACTGCCCCCACTGAAATGGCCGCATTTCTGGCCGCACTCGCCATAGCAGGCTGGGCTTTTATCGGTTTTGATTCCTGTTCTACAACCGCTGAGGAAACGCATCAACCCAAACGCATGGTGCCACGCGCCATTTTCCTGGCATTAAGTGCTGTCGGCGCCGTCGTATTATTTAATTCAGCTTCACTGATTCTGGCTTTTGATCATGAGTCACTGACAAACGCCAGCAAGACAGCAGACCCGGTAACGCCATTGATAGCGGACCGGTTTGGCCAATGGATAGAAAAACCGTTTTCCGGCATAGTCATGATCGCTTTCCTGGCCTGTGGCGCGTCCGTCGTCAAATATACCTCGCGCATCGTTTTTTCAATGGCGCGCGAAGGCAATATGCCTGCGATGCTGAGCCATGTCACGGCAGACAGGACACCGCGCAATGCAATTTTATGCACCGTTATCCTGTCGGGCCTGGGCCTGTTGCTCGGACTGAATGACGGCGCTGTCGCGACAGTGATTGCCTTCGGCACCGGCGGATTATATGCCATGTTCGCCATGACCACCGGCGTCGGCCTGTTTACCCGGTTGACCGGACGCTGGAATCCGGCACTCGGCGAGCTTAAACTCGGCGTGTGGGGACTGGTGATTAATTCAGTGGCGTTTATCTGGTCGGTTTTTGAATTCATCAATATCGCCTGGCCACGTACTTATGCGGTTTCACCTGACGCGCCCTGGTGGCAGTTATGGGCAATACCACTGGTGCTTGGCAGTATCCTGAGCATAACCACGTTATCCATCATCATAAACAGAATCCGCATGCCGGCCGGTAACAAAGGCTGAAACCGATAAGAAGGAGTCCAAAATGAACGAACAACACTTTCTCTGGCAGGAACTTGTCCCGGGAGGCGGTCACTGGTCCGGCATAATCCGGCGCGGAATGACGCTGCGTCTGACGGACATTGATGGCGGTGCCAATGTCTCAGCTTTATTTTACAACCAGGAGGAGAAACTGGAACGCTACAACATGGCCGACACACTCAAATCGCAGCACACATTTTATTTAACCAGAGGGCATGCCTGCCATTCCGATATGGGGCGGATGTTCTGTTGTATCACTGCGGATACGGTGGGCTGGCATGATACTGTCTGCGGACTGAGCGATGCTGAACTGACCCGGCAAAAACATGGTGTTTCACGCTATCAGGAGCACCGCAACAACATGCATCGCAATGGATTGGACGGCATGCTGATTGAATTGGGAAAATGGGGCTTAGGCAAGCGCGACATTGTAGCCAACATTAATTTCTTCAGCAAAGTAACCGCCGATAAAAGCGGTGAGCTGTGCTTCCATCCAGATAACAGCACGGCCGGTGGTTATGTGGATCTGAGTTTCGAAATGAATACGCTGATAACACTTTCCACAGCGCCGCATCCGCTCGATCCGGCTGATCATTATCATCCGGGCCCGGTCAATCTGGCGTTATTTGTTACACCGCCTGAAAAAGCCACTGAATGCGCAAGCGTAGCCGAGAACGTACGGGCGCAGCACAATACGCATCGTTACTGCCTGCACAGTGCAAAAGATCATGGAGGTGAATTATGAATACGCAACAACTGACAGAAAGCCGCCTTGATCCTGCTAGTGCGGTAGTGGATGAAATCTGCCCGGCCGGGGAACCATGGGTCAAAGAAATTCAAGCCGGACAAACATTCAGAATTGTTGATCTGGAAGGTAACCAGGCTGTCGATACACTGTTTTTTAATGCGCACCATGCGTTGGAGCGCTACAGCGCCACCGACACCATACGCCGTCAGAACCGGCTCTATCTGACAACCGACAGCAGACTCTATTCGAATTGCGGCAATGTTCTGCTGACTATTGTCGCGGACACCTGTGGCCGGCATGACACGCTGGGTGGCGCCTGTTCAGCGGAAAGCAATACCGTACGCTATGCGCTGGAAAAATATCCGATGCACAGCTGCCGGGATAATTTCCTGCATGCGCTGGCACACGATCCGCTTTGCGAACAACGTGGCATGAGCAAACGGGACTTGCCAAGCAACATTAATTTTTTCATGAACGTGCCGGTCACCGAAGACGGCAGACTTGAATTTGACGATGGCATCTCGGCGCCTGGCAAGTATGTTGAAATGCGCGCTGAAATGGATGTCATCGTACTGATTTCCAACTGCCCGCAACTGAACAATCCGTGTAACGCCTACAATCCGACTCCGATCCGTCTGCTGGTCTGGGATTGATATTGCTGAGGGTACCAGAACTATGTTTAAAAAAGTACTGATTGCCAATCGCGGCGCGATCGCCTGCCGCATCATACGAACATTGCGCCGAATCGGCGTCAAGAGTGTGGCGGTTTATACCGATGCGGATGCGCTGTCGCGCCATGTCGCCGAAGCCGATGAAGCTTTCTGCATCGGCAGCGGCGCGGTAGCGGACAGTTATCTGCGGACAGACAAAATACTGGCAGTTGCGCAACAAACCGGGTCGCAAGCTATCCACCCGGGTTACGGTTTTTTAAGTGAAAATGCCGACTTCGCGGAACAATGCGCAGCGCATAAAATCCGCTTTATCGGTCCAACCGCCGAACAAATCCGCATTTTCGGACTGAAACACACCGCGCGCGAACTTGCCACAAAAACCCGGGTTCCCTTGCTGCCGGGAACCGGCCTGCTGGGCAGTCTCGACGAGGCATTGCATACCGCCGGGCATATCGGTTATCCGGTTATGCTGAAAAGCACCGCGGGCGGCGGCGGTATTGGCATGCGGTTATGCTGGAACAAAGCGGAATTAACCGAAGCCTACGATGCCGTAAAATTTCTCGCGCAGAATCATTTCAAGGATGCCGGCATTTTTCTCGAAAAATATATCGAACAGGCACGGCATATTGAAGTACAGATTTTCGGTGACGGCGAAGGCAGCGTCATCGCACTGGGCGAACGCGATTGCTCGATGCAGCGCCGCAATCAGAAAGTTGTCGAAGAAACGCCCGCGCCGAATCTTTCGGAAAAACTGCGACAGGCACTCATTGACGCTGCAATTCTACTCGGCAAATCGATCAATTACCAATCGGCGGGCACGGTGGAGTTTCTGGTTGATGCTGCCAGCAACACATTTTATTTTCTTGAAGTGAACACCCGGCTTCAAGTCGAACATGGCGTCACCGAAATGGTGACCGGCGTTGATCTGGTGGAATGGATGGTGCGTCAGGCATCCGGCGACTTACCATCCCTTAATTCCTGCGAAATACAACCTGGCGGCAGTGCGATTCAGGTACGTCTCTATGCCGAAAATCCCGCCATTAATTTTCAGCCGTCCAGTGGCTTACTGACCGATGTTCGGTTTCCAGCCGCCGCACGGATTGAAACCTGGGTAGACCGTGGCATTGAAATAACGCCATTCTATGATCCCATGCTGGCGAAAATCATCGTGCATAAACCCACGCGTGATCAGGCCATTTCCGCCATGCGGCACGCACTCGATCAAACCGTCATACAGGGCATCGAAACCAACCGGGAATATCTCGCCCAGATACTGAACAGCGCGGCATTTCATCAGGGACAACACAATACGCGATTCCTCGACGGCTTTCGCTACCAGCAGCACACTGTCGACGTGCTGAGTCCCGGCGTACAAACCACGATACAGGATTATCCCGGGCGACTCGGATACTGGCAAGTTGGCGTTCCCCCCTCAGGTCCGATGGATGCCCTCGCCTTTCGTCTGGCAAATCAGCTTGTCGGCAATTCCCCGGATAAAGCTGCGCTGGAAATTACCTTCTCCGGCCCAACGCTGCGGTTTAACTGCGACAGCGTAATCGCGATTACCGGAGCAGCCATCGAAGCGCAGCTTGACGGCAAAACTCTGCAACCATGGCAATCACATGCGGTCATAGCCGGCGCCATACTCAAGTTCGGCAAAACCAGCGGCTACGGCTGCCGGGCTTATCTGGCCATACAGGACGGAATCCAGGTAACCGGTTATCTGGGCAGTAAATCGACATTTATTCAAGGCCAGTTTGGCGGACACACAGGACGCGCGTTACGCAGTTGTGATGTATTGCACATTCAGGAAACCCGGCGTCATCAACAGCGTTGTTTGCCGCGGGGGTCAATTCCGCGCTATACCGGCAATTGGGAAATCGGCGTATTGTACGGCCCGCACGGCGCGCCTGATTACTTTACCGAAGCCGATATCCGGATGTTTTTCAGTACGTCATGGACTATACATCACAACTCCGACCGCACCGGTATCCGGCTGCTCGGTCCTAAACCCGAATGGGCGCGCAACGATGGTGGCGAGGCGGGCCTGCACCCATCCAACATTCATGATAATGCGTATGCGATTGGAACCGTCGACTTTACCGGAGACATGCCCGTCATTCTCGGTCCCGACGGTCCGAGTCTCGGTGGTTTCGTTTGTCCGGCGACTGTCGTCCACGCCGAATTATGGAAGCTCGGACAATTGAAGCCCGGCGACACGGTACGCTTCTATCCGCTGTCAATGGAACAGGCAGCGGCAATGGAACGTCATGCAGATGCGGCCATTGCACAGATCAGTTTCCCTGAACAGGCAGTCGCACCCTCAGTATCATCTCTGCCAGGAAATCCTGTTCTGCATATCATCCCTGAAAATGCGCAATCACCGACAGTCGTTTACCGGCAGGCCGGCGACAAGTATCTGTTGATCGAGTACGGCCCGATAGTGCTTGATTTCAATCTCAGACTGCGCGCGCATGCCTTGATGAACAGCATCCAGATCGCACGGAACACTGGAATTCTTCCGGGAATCATCGACCTGACGCCGGGTATCCGATCGCTGCAGATACACTTTGATTCTCAATCTCTACCGCGTGACCGGTTGCTGCAATTTCTGATCGACACAGAAGCAAAATTACCCGAAATCGATGAACTGGAAGTTCCATCCCGCATCGTACATCTGCCTTTATCATGGGATGACGCAGCGACAAAACTGGCCATTGAGAAGTATATGCAATCCGTGCGCAGCGACGCACCGTGGTGTCCGAGCAATATCGAATTCATCCGCCGCATTAACGGTCTGGACAGCATTGAAGCCGTGCAGCGTATCGTTTTCGATGCGTCCTATCTCGTGCTGGGACTCGGCGATGTGTACCTCGGCGCGCCGGTTGCAACGCCCATTGATCCGCGTCACCGCCTGGTTACCACAAAATACAATCCGGCAAGAACATGGACCCCGGAAAATGCCGTCGGTATCGGCGGTGCCTATTTATGCATCTACGGCATGGAAGGACCGGGCGGCTATCAATTTGTCGGCCGGACTGTACAAATGTGGAACCGTTTTCGCCAGACCGATGATTTCAAGGATGACAAACCCTGGCTGTTGCGCTTTTTTGATCAGATTCGCTTTTACCCGGTCAGCGAAAACGAGTTGCTCAAGCTGCGCATGGATTTTATCGCCGGAACATTCAAGCTGCGTATTGAGGAAACCACCTTCAGTCTGCGGCACTACAATCAGTTTCTGCAACAGAACAGCGCATCTATCCAGGCATTCAAGCTTAATCAGCAGGCCGCTTTTGATGCGGAACGAGAGCGCTGGCGAAAGGACGGGCAACCGGAGTATTTAAGTGAATTAAATGAAGACAGCCTTGATGATGCCACGGCACAAAGCGAACTGGATTTACCTGAGGGAATGCATGTCATCGGCGCACATGTAACCGGTACAGTTTGGAAAATACTGGCTACCGAGGGGGAACATGTTACGCAAGGAACGCCGCTGGTCGTTGTCGAATCGATGAAAATGGAGTTCATGGTCGAAGCACCCGTCAATGGCGTCATACGTCAGATCTTCTGCCTGGAAGGCGGCTATGTGGCCGCCGGACAGATGCTGATGATGATACACGAGGAATAATTTGAACAATCAGTTTTGACAGGACATAAAAAAGGGCGGCCAATTCCATGGCGACGAACTCCAGGTGTTACACTTGAGCTTTTCTTTTTAGGCAATATTTAACCATGAGCGACACTCTACTTCCCGCATTATCGCTGATTGAAACGCGCGTGCTTGGCGTATTGGCTGAGAAACAACGCACAGTGCCTGATATTTATCCGCTAACGCTCAACGCACTGGTTTCCGGCTGTAACCAGAAATCCAGCCGCGACCCGATTATAAATGCGTCACTGGCAGAAGTGCGCGCAGCTATTGACAGTTTGAAACACAAAGGACTTGCGACTGAGATCAGCGGCGGGCGGGCGGACAGGTTTTCGCATAATATTGAACGTGCCCTGAAAATTCCATCTCAATCCGTCGCTCTGATCACCATGTTAATGCTGCGCGGACCGCAAACAGCGGGAGAATTGCGTATTAATAGCGAACGACTGCATAAATTCGCTGATATCTCTTCGGTGGAAAGTTTTCTGGAAGAACTGGCTGAGCACCGCGAAGGCAGCCTGGTCGTGAAATTGCCGCGGCAACCGGGTTCACGGGAAAATCGCTGGGCGCATTTGTTGTCAGGCATGCCTGAAATGAATAATGATCTTCCGGCAGACTCAAGGGAAATCTACCGGCCAACTGAAAATTCCGTAACAGAAAGTGATTTCACCGAACTGAAATCACATGTCATGTACCTTGAAACAGAACTGGCCGCATTGAAGCAGATGATTGAAGCGCTTTCATCGCAAATCAATTTCCCGGAAAAACAATAATCCAGACATTTATCCAAGCGCGGAAAATACAGTGGTCGCCGGATTCGATGGCGCTGAGTCTCTGCGTACTAATCAGGCCTGCTCGAAAACCGCATTTTCATCATCAATCCAGCTGTTTTTTAATCGCCCTGAGCAAAACATGCCAATAAGTGGGCGAGATAATGCGATCAAAAAAACATTCATTTACGTTTCTATATTTGAGTTTCCAGAATCCTGTTGAGATCACGCTGCCTGATCAATAGTCTGTCGAAACAGAATTTTTCATGGATTCAGGTAAACCGGCAATATTTCTGCCAAGAAGGCGACTTGACAGCCTGGAGAGTTTCTTATTTTTGCGATAATCGCTCAATGTCATACTGCTGCCGAACACATCGATAAATTTCCCGCTTGCTTTGTCGATCAAATGCTCCCGCAAGTAACTTTCCTGCACAAACCCCAATCCCAGCACATTTTCCTGGGATGATGTATTGTGACCGTATACAGCCGTAGTGATTTTATTCAGTCCCACACGGTTGAATGCGTAATCGAGCACCAGCAGGGTTGCTTCCAGGGCAATCCCACACGCACGATCGCCAGGATTCGGTAAACCAATCTGAAATTCCGCACGCCTGTGCTGATATTGAATATCAACCAGATTGGCAATGCCGATACATTCCCGGGTTGATTTCCTGACAATAATCCAGTCGACCGTTTTGAGTTGACATGGATGCTTCCCATGGGCCAGCGACAATGTTGCCGCCAGATCGTCAATGTGTTGATGGCGTGGAATATACCGGTTGTATAAATCCATAAATGCCGCATTCCCGTGGCATTTATGCAGAAAGGCAGCATCTTTCGCATGGTAACGCCGTAAAACCAGTCGCTTGCCTTCCAGCGGCGCGCGCCATGCCGGATCAATCTCCATGCAATTGTGTTTTGCCTGAATAAAATTCGGGCGCAGCGCGACAGCACGTAAAAAATGTTTACGGGCATCGTCAATTCTGTCGAGCTGTTTTAGACCTACCCCTAGATTGTTATGTGCTTCCGGATAATTTTCGCGCAACTTCAGGGCGTTACGATAACAATTAATTGCCTCCTCGGTTTTTCTCATCTTCTGTAAGGCATTGCCGAGATTATTCAACACCTGAGGATTATTGGGTTGCAATACCAGTGCGCTGCGGAAGCTTGCAACTGCATCGCTTAACCGATTGATCGACAACAAAATACTGCCCAGAATATTATGCGCAGCGGCATCTGATGAATCATATTCCAGCGATTGCCGGCAACAGCGCATGGCTTCTTCGAAGCACCCCTGCTCAAACAGGGCATTGGCATAATTACTATAGAAATCAGCCCTTCGAGGAGAAACCGCAATGGCTTTGCCGAAAAATTCATTTGCCATTGAAAATTCACGATTCTGCGCGTAAATAATGGCCAGCAAGTGAAGTGCATCGGGTTGTTCCGGTGCAACCGCGCAAACTTTACGGCAGTATTCGGTAGCTTCTCCAAACCGCCCGTTTTGATAACAACGCAACGCAGCCTGAAGCAAAGCGGTCACCGTTTTATTATTTTCCGGCACCGTCAAGGCCCTCCATCCATTGCCGACTTCAGCCAAAAAGCTGTTTCAACATGCACAATACAGAAAACCCGCACGATCATTCATTGCCAAACCATGCGGGTTAATCAGAAATTTTGCTAGAATAACATTGGTTCAAGCAGTGGCGGGAATATCATTGTAGTCACCGGAGAATCCGTTGTTGAAAAATTCAGCGTGGTTGTATCGTGTATACCCGCATAAGGATTACCTGTCATATCCGTGACCACGCCGCTATCCATTTGAATGAAGTAATCGGCATTGGGGATCAAATCAATTGCCGGATTAATATAGACACCGCTATAACCGTCAAACATCACCTGATTGCTATCCTGGATATCAATTGTGCGAATATCGACGCCATTGCTGATCGTAATGTTTCCGGTGCCAATAGTCACCAATTCATCAAAATACAAGGAAATATCGCTGCCTACCCATACATCGACTGCATCATCTGCTGGACTACTAAAAGCCAACAATGGACGGGTATGGATTGTAGTGAAATGAAGCGTATCAGGATCGCCGATCCCGGCAAAGGCACGACCATCCGCATCCAGAACTGCACCGGCAGTGATTTGAATAGAGTAATGGGTATCAGGAATCAAGTCATCGCTCGGATTGATGATAACGCCACCATAACCATCGAATGTCACCTGACTCTTATCCCCAATATCTATCGTGCGAATGTCCGTGCCATTACCGATAATTATCGCCCCACTACCTACAACAACCGTTTCATCAAAATACAATTCAATGTTGTTATCGACCTTTAGTGTCCCATCATCCCATGGGTTGCTCCAGAGCAGCAAAGGCTCGGGTACGGTAGTTATGAAATCCAGAGTTTCAGCATCGTTGATTCCAGCATAGGCATGACCATCCGTATCCAGAACTGCACCGGCCGTAATCTGAATGAAGTAATGGATGTCTGAATTCAAATCATCGATCAGATCGATGATAACGCCTCCATCGCCATCGAATGTCACCTGATTCGTATCCTGAATGTCTATCGTGCGCGTGTCTGAACCATTACTGACGATTATCGCGCCATTGCCCGCCACAACCGGCTCATCGAAGTACAACTCAATGCTGCTATCCGCTTTTAATGTTCCTTCGTCCCATGGGTTACTCCAGTTCAGTCGTGGATCTGACACGATGGTCATAAAATCAAGCGCATCTGAATCACTGATACCTTGATAAGTATTGCCTGCAGCATCCAGAATCACGCCGCTGCTCATCTTAATATTGTACTGGGTATCAACAATCAAATCGTCGGTTGGATCGATAATAACCGATCCGCCTTTTTTTCCGCTTGTAAAAGTCACCTGGCTTGTATCATTAATGTCAATCGCACGCGTGTCGACGCCATTGCTGATAATGATATTACCGCTGCCCGCAACAATTGATTCGTCAAAATCAAGCACAATATTCTGATCCGTTTTTAATGTTCCTGAATGCCAGGGTATACTGGAAACCAATTGTGGCGCTATCGTATCCGGGGTGTCGATGATCATGAAGCTCTGGTTTATCGGTACGCTGCCGCCATGGCTGTCGATGACGTTATATTGCAATTTGACTGTACCGGTAAAATCCGTATCCGGGGTAAAAAACCATCCGCCTGGCGTTTCAGTCAGCACACCATTTGTCGCCAATAGATTCGCGACTGACAGTACATCGCGATCCAGATCGGAAAATCCGATCAATAAATCACTCTCAAGGATCATGTACGATGTATTTACCTCACCATCATTAAGATCAATCAATGTCTCAGAAAGCACCGGCGGATCATTGACACCGGCAATTTCCACCGTAGCAGTCGCCCAGCTTAAAACGCCATTACCCAGTTGAATGGCATAAGTAAATGTATCGGTGAGCAACTTATCAGCAGACAACGACACAAATTTTGCACGCAGTTCCGGCGTATAGGAATAAGCAATTTTTCCATCCGCGGTAATTGAAATGTGCGCACCCAGGGCACTCGATTCGGCGATACCAACCACATCACCGGTCAGCAGATCGGATGATCCGGAATTGCTGCCATCATCAATCGACCAGAGCGATTTGGCATCTCCACTCCCGTCATTTGCCATGACGTCGAGCATAAAAATCTGGTCTGCGTTTCCGGTAATCGCGTTCAAGGAAAAAAGATCATCCTTTGCTTGTGGTGTTTGATCCTGAGCCTTCCCCGGTATAATGCGATCACCTTCATTTCGGGAATTTACTGCACGATTGGTTTCTGTTCTCATGTACATACCTTTTGCAGGGAATGGAAAAAACACTCATAACTGCCTTTATGTTGCATTGCTTTTTTTTACATTCAGAATGTACTATAGCGCTGCGCTATTCAACATTTAAAACAGACTGGTTATATCCGGA
>CAZXBP010000003.1:0-42453 GCA_964639015.1 uncultured Nitrosomonas sp. | reverse complement strand
CTCGTTCTCCCACTCGGCTCGCTACGATTGCTTAAGTCCGACAGACTCCTAGGTTTAATCTGAAAAAAACCGGTCAATTCCTTCGATTTCCAAAGAAATTGACCGGCGGTTGAGTTTCAGTATCTCTGGTGTAGATACCGAGAAAGAGAAGTTTTTGTTGTATATGAATGTTTCGAAAAACTGCGTCACTGAGTCCGTTTTTCTCCGTGTCCGGCGGTCAGAAATTCAAGAATAAGTTAACCGACAGAATGTGCTGCATTGAATCCGGCCTGCTTGAGTTCCTTCTGTTAAGGTACTGATTCATATATCCTATCTCTGTCGTTACCATCGGACTGAAGCGATAGGCAAAACCACCGAATAAGCGATTCTGATCAAAACCGCTCTGGAAGCCCATGTCAACATCGTTAAAGTTCATGAAAATCTCGTTGGCCACGACAAAACTCAAGTTGGGGATTTCTGCAATCGGTATGCCGAGTTTGAATAATTGCCGGAAGCGGTGGTGGACGTCCGTGCTGCCGGGAATGTCGAAAAAGCGTTGTTCAAGACGTGTACGGCTTTGCAGCGTACCAAATGAGAAACGGTCACTCCACAGTAATTGCTGCCAGATGCGGTGTTCGTTGAAAGGACTGCGTGCCGCAAAAGGACGGCTGGTGGGAATCCAGGCATAACCGAGCCAGACGCTGGTTTTATCGGTTAATGCGTAGCCTACGCCCGGCCTGATAATACCCTGGGCAAATCGTGATGAGTCAGCACCGAAACGTCCTTGACCTTCCAGCCACCATAAAATTTTTGAGTTACCCAGCGACTCGAAATTACCTCTTGCGGTCACATTTCCCCATGATTGAAAATCTTCGTCATAGGATGTCGCGGCAGATGCCGAGTTGTTCATGATGATGGGTATTGCGGCGAGTAGTATCAGCGTGCTTACTTTTTTTAGCATATTTTCCTCTTTTCTTTCAGTGGTGTATAAATAAATGAAATAGCTTGTTGGTTAATGATTTTTATTGAAAAATTCAGGTCCGCTGCAGAAGCGGCGCGCACTCATTTACGCGACGATAAAGATTTAACCTAAAAACCTCGGTTGAATGGGGTTTAAAGTGCGTTGATTCGCTTCTGGATACATTGAAAACCTGCCGTGCGATCATCTGGCTGCGCCCGGATGTCCGTTATATTTCGTGTTCCTGCCCGGCACCCTATAAGCTTCTGGTCTTGTTATCGGATTGTCCGTTACGGTTTTTTCAGCGCACCATTCTGGAATTTATTCAATATAACTGCATGAATCATATCAGTAATGTAAATAATCTTTTACATCTTCAAATGGAGGATAACATAGCAAATGTCAAAAAATTGTTAAGAAAATTCAGTGCATGGCATTCTGAAAAATGGTCGTGATTCGTTAGGAGACTGTCCGGGAATAGACTGACTTGCTGCGGACGATTCTGGCTGGCTGGCTGGATTTTCCGATCTTTTTCGTTGAATAGAGCGACTATTCGCCTCAAATAACCGAAAAATCCCGCGCAATCAGCCTTGCCCTCGCTACGATCGCTATTCTCGGACAGCCTCCCAGTTTCCGGTACTGAATTCATTTTGTGTGTGGTGCCGGCTTTGAATCGTAAAAAGCGCGCTTATCGTTTTTTTAATGAACGGGTTTGCCGGGTAGCGTGTAGAATAATTGCGTGATCAGAATTTTGCCGTGCGACAGCATAGGGTATGGTTAATCCTCGACAATCCAATGTTTTTGTGTGGATTCTGAATTATTTTTTGTTTGACAAATTACAGCCTTACCCAGTATGTTTATTCATTTTTAAAACGTGAAGCGGTCGAAAATACGTTTCGAGCGTAAACGTGAAGCTGGGAATAATTAACAGTAGAGCAAGTAAAATTTTTTAAAAAGAGAAAATCCTGGAGTTGATGATGAAGAAAAAGAGTATTTTGTTAAGTTCAGTTGTGTTGGCTGCGTTGGTGGGCTGTGGTGGAGGTAATGACTATACGCCGCCTGCGGATGCGACCGGGGAAAGAATCTTCAGCACAGCCTGCACGGAGTGTCACAAACCGTTGAGGGGAGATGTGGCAATGATATTGAGCGAAAAAGTCGCCAACAAGGAAGCGCTGAAGAACAAATTCCAGAAGGGCAGTATGAGAATGCCGGCGTTTCCGAATATTCAGGGCGAAGCGGCTGATCGTCTCGCGGATTATCTGCTGGCTAACAGTGAAATACAATAAGCGCTCAGGTGGTGCTGTGGTTGTTCTGGGAGGTGTCCGAGAATAGACTGATCAACTGCGGACGGTCCTGGTCTGGCCGGATTTTTCGATCCTGTGCGTTGAACGTTCAATAGAGCGACTATTTGCCTCAAATGATCGAAAAATTCCGCTCATCCAGTCTTGCCCCGCTATGATCGCAATTCTCCGGAAAGCTCTCCAGGGAATTCAGATTTCCCGGTGCCCGTCACGAAAAATCAGGTTTTAAACCTGATTTTTCGTGACGATGCTTAAGAAATGTGGATTTTCAGGGATTCCCTTAATTCCTGTATCTATCAAAAATTCTGCAAATACTGTCAATAAATAGACGCCCTTTTGCTGTAACCGCTATTTCCTCTCCATTAATTTCCAACAGACCGATGCTTTCATAAACCTGCAGTGCAGCCATTTCGGTGGAGAAATAGTGTTTGAAATCAATGGAGAAAAAAGATTCCACGGATTCAAAGGGAATGACGTCGTGGCAGATTAATGCATAAATAACCGAGCGGCGTAACAGATCGTCGAGAGAAAGTTCCAGTCCCCGCATTGCGGGAAAGTGATTTTGATCCAGCTGATTGTAGTAATACGCCAGATTCTGATGTTTTTGAAGTAGTATTGTGCCCATTTTACCGATAGCCGATACGCCCAGCGCAAGAATGTCGCTGTCTGGAAAGGTGGAATAACCTTGTATGCCGTAATGTAATCTTCCTTGTTGTTGTGCCTTGACGAGCGGATCGTCGTGACGTGCGAATGAATTCAATCCGATATGAATGTACCCGGCGTTTGACAACAGGTGGGCTGTCTGCAGGCGAGCGTGAATCTGATCTTCCGTTACATTTTTTTCTGCTGATTCTCCGAATTGGTTGAGATCGATGCGATTGGGATGCGTATTCATGATTTTCTCGAGCGCAGCATCGAATTTATTTTTGCGTGATTCTCCGATGTTGCAATCCAGTGTTATTCGTATTGTCGTGAAGCCGGTGTGCTGTGCAGTGTAAATCGCGTCCAGGGTAATGATTTCCTGATGGGTTGCAGTTTGCTTATCGTTAGAGCGTAGCAAATTTTGCGCGTTAATTGTAATTTCGCTGATACCGATTTCCCGATAAATACTGATTGAGGTGTTGCGGCAAAACCGAGGATTCAGCGTAATGGAGAAGATTGTCTTTTGGCTGAGTTTGAAGTTTTGATGCAAAGCCTGGACAAGCCTTTCGATTTGATGGCGATCAAGCAGCATTTGCATGCCGCCGTTGATAGCTATTTGTTCAATTTCTGGAGCATGCCGGCAAAAATTGCGCAATAATCTGATCTCTTTAATGAGATAGTCTACGTATTGGCTCAAGGCGGCATTATTGTGATGCATCTTTTTTTGATCACCACTGTTGCTGCGCTGCAATGCGTTGTCATCGCAAAAGGGAAAATGGAGGTCGACGAATAGCGGGCGGCGTCCGGCTCCCCCCTTGTTTATCTGATTGAGATAGGTTTTCGGGTTAAAAGTATCGGTAAAAGCGGCTGGGCCGGGGTATAAGGCGCGGCAGCCATTGTTGACACTCGGGTGTTTAACCGGGCTGGAATCGGATGTGTTTAAATCGGCCATTTGGACTGGGCGCAGGTCGTGTTGTTTATGGACTCGACGCGTAGGAAGGAAAAATTACAGCGCGCAAAATGCATAAAATTTCCAATATGGTCATCAATTTTTAAGCAGGATTCTTAAAAAAAAGAAAAATCAACACATTCCCCCTTAATATCAGTAAAATTATGCACAGAGGATTGATAATCCGGTTTTGATTAAAATCAATACTAAGAATTTAATATTTTTAAAACTTTCTGAATAAGACGAAAATTTTGTTGCCAGAACGATTCTCAGCCAAGCATTTTGATGTCGCACAGATACGCTCGAGCTGTGCGACATGCAGTCTGCGCGAATTATGCCTGCCCGTTGGATTGAATGACGAGGAAGTGGAGACGCTGGGCGAGGTGATCGTCCACAAGCGGAAAATTCAGCGCGGCGGTTACCTGCATCGCACTGGAGCAAAGTTTCAGGCGTTGTATGCTGTCAGAAGTGGTTTCCTGAAAACCTGCGTATTGGAAGAAGACGGGCGTCAGCAGGTGACGGGTTTTCATATGACGGGAGAACTGCTCGGGCTGGATGCGATAAGTACCGATATGCATACCTGCGATGCCGTTGCTTTGGAAGACAGTGAGGTGTGCGAAATCCCGTTTTCTAAACTTGAAGATATCAGTCGGGCTATACCTTCACTGATGCATCATTTTCACAAAATCATGAGCAGGGAGATCGTGCGTGATCATGGCGTCATGCTGCTGTTGGGCAGCATGAAGGCTGAAGCGCGACTGGCTTCGTTTTTGTTGAATATGTCTCGACGCTTCGCAATCCGGGGTTATTCCGAAACTGATTTTAATTTGCGCATGACGCGTGAAGAAATTGGCAGTTATCTCGGATTGAAATTGGAAACAGTCAGTCGTGCTTTCTCGAAATTACAGGAGGACGCGATAATTACAGTAAATAACAAGCATGTCAAAATTCTGAATCTTGAGCGCCTGAAAATCAAAATGGGTAATTCCTCCTGCGCCACCTGAGGCTTTTAACCCCCGTTAATGGTATGACAGTGCCGATTTGTCGAGACAGCCGCAATCACCACGGATTCAGGAAATCAAAAAACGCCGACGAATGTTCGTGGCAAAATGATTGACAAAAGGTGCCGCATTGATTCGTGCGGTCGATTAAAATCGACTACGATGACAATACCTCTGCCGGAGCCGGACGATCTCGGAATCATAACCCGCTAAACTATAACGGCTTGAGTGCGGGCAGGAAAATGCTATAATGCGCGGTTGCTGAGCGTTGATACAAAAAATGCGGTGATACCGACAGACGCCGGCAATTTCATTTTAGATAATATCGCACATCTGTCGCAGTAAAGAGGGTGTTGGGATTGCGTGCAGCAATTTCAAATTCATAGGGCAGATGGAGGTTCAACCCTTTAAAGGAAAATTTATGGCAATTACAATGCGGCAAATGCTGGAAGCAGGTGTTCACTTCGGTCATCAAACACGCTTCTGGAATCCCAAGATGGCCCCTTATATCTTCGGCCACCGTAACAAAATCCACATCATCAATCTGGAACGTACACTGGAGTTGTATGAAGAAACCATGAAATACGTTCGCCAGTTGTCTGCAAATAAAGGTGTGATTTTGTTTGTAGGCACCAAGCGTCAGGCTCGCGATATCATCCGCGAAGAGGCAATGCGCTGTGGTTCGCCTTATGTCGATCAACGCTGGCTTGGCGGTATGTTGACTAATTTCAAGACGATCAAGCAGTCGATCAAGCGTCTTCATGATATGGAGACAATGGTACAGGACGGTACGCTCGAGAAAATGATCAAAAAGGAAGCGCTTGATATGCAGCGCGAACTGGCGAAGCTGAATGCAAGTCTGGGCGGGATCAAGGATATGAATGGTTTGCCGGATGCGTTGTTCGTGGTCGATGTAGGCTATCAGAAAGGAGCTATCACCGAAGCCAGAAAGCTCGGAATTCCTGTGATTGGCGTAGTGGACACAAATCATAATCCTGACGGACTGCATTACATCATTCCAGGAAATGACGATTCCAGCCGGGCGATACGGTTATATGCGCGTGGCGTGGCGGACGCTGTTCTGGAAGGGCGCAATCAGGCGATCCAGGAAATTGTGGAAATGGTAGCCGAAGACTGATCGTTTTTTTCTAATAGCCGTGTTCTTAAAACGCGGTTTTTCGGTTTCTCAGGCTTTTTTGATGGCCGAACGCACAACTTCCATGGGTTATTGCGGATGATTGCCGAAGAAAAAGTCTTCACCGGTTAAAAGTAAAGATACTGAGTTTTAATATAGATTGGAGTAAATGGGATATGGCGGCGATTTCCGCAGGCATGGTAAAAGAATTACGCGAGTTGACCGGGCTGGGCATGATGGAATGCAAAAAGGCGTTGGTTGAATCTGATGGTGATATGAAAGCGGCTGAAGATCTGCTGAGAATCAAAAGCGGTGCGAAAGCGAGTAAAGCGGCGGGCCGTATCGCCGCAGAGGGTGTGGTTGGCGCATATATTTCTGCTGATGGGAAAAGTGGTGCATTGGTGGAGGTAAATTGCGAGACCGATTTTGTGGCTAAAAACGATGATTTTATTAAATTCGCGAATGATTTGGCTGAATTGACTGCTTCGAAAAAAATTCCGGATGCGCAGCGTCTGAGCGAAGCTACTTTTTCCAATGATGAGGCAGTTGAAGAAGTCCGCAAGGCGCTGATCATGAAGCTCGGCGAGAATATCAGTGTTCGCCGCTGCGTGAATCATGTAACTGAAGGCAGACTGGCATCCTACCTGCACGGCAGTAAGATCGGCGTGATGATTGATTACAATGGTGGGGACGAAACAATAGGCAAGGATCTGGCCATGCACATTGCCGCGAGTAAACCCGTGTGTGTCAATAAGGATCAGGTATCAGCCGAAGTAATTGAACACGAACGCCAGATATTCACTGCTCAGGCAGCTGAAAGCGGGAAGCCGGCCAATATCATCGAAAAAATGGTTGAAGGTCGGGTTGCCAAGTTTCTGGCAGAGGTAACGTTGTTAGGGCAGCCATTTGTCAAAGATCCTGATCTCACGGTGGAAAAGCTACTGGCGCAGAAATCTGCATCAGTAAGCGGTTTTACGATGTATGTTGTAGGTGAAGGTATCGAAAAGAAAGTCGATAATTTCGCCGATGAAGTCAGGGCGCAAATGGAGCAGACACAATAAGAATCAAGTTATTTTAAAAACGCCGCAATCCATGATTCCGCAATATAAACGCATCCTGCTGAAGTTGTCAGGGGAAGCCCTGATGGGCGAGAACAGCTATGGGATTAATCAATCCGTAGTCAGTCGGATAGTCGCAGAGATCAAAGAAGTCAATAAAATGGGCGTTGAAATCGCGATCGTGGTGGGAGGCGGCAATATTTTTCGCGGCATGAAAACCGCAAATGACGGTTTAGAGCGGGTCACTGCCGATTATATGGGTATGCTTGCAACGGTCATGAATGCGCTGGCGCTGCAAGATGCGATGAAACAGGCAGGTTTGATACCGCGTATACAGTCCGCATTGCGGATAGAGCAGGTTGTAGAGCCGTATGTTCGTAACAAGGCGATGCGTTATCTGAAAGAAGGCTGGATCGTTATTTTTGCAGCTGGCACAGGAAATCCTTTTTTCACTACAGATACAGCAGCAGCGCTGCGCAGCATGGAAATGAATGCGGATATAATGCTGAAAGCAACCAAGGTCGATGGTGTTTATACAAGTGATCCTGCAATTGATCCTCAAGCTAAGCGTTATCAGAAAATTTCATTTGATGAAGCGATAGCCAGAAATCTGCAAGTCATGGATGCAACAGCGCTGACGCTATGCAGAGACCAGAAATTACCGCTGAATGTGTTCAGTATCTTCAAATCAGGCGCGCTGGAACGCATTATAATTGGCGAAAATGAAGGAACTTACGTGGGCGGTATAAGCACAGTTTTAGTTTGATGGCGCGAGGGATCTGATTTCTCGTTCATTGCTTAACGCTGATGGTAACTTTGCTTATTGGAAAAAATTATGATTGCTGATGTAAAGAAATCTGCGGAACAAAAAATGCAGAAAAGCCTGGAAGCTCTGAAAGTTGATCTGGGCAAAATAAGAAGTGGAAGAGCGCATACGGGTTTGCTTGATCATGTCACGGTTGATTATTATGGCGCGTCGACGCCGATCAATCAGGTCGCAAATGTTAATTTGATTGATCCGCGTACCATCGGTGTTATTCCCTGGGAAAAGAAAATGGCAAATGCCATAGAAAAAGCAATACGTGACTCCGATCTTGGCCTCAATCCCATGTCTGTAGGAGAAGTCATTCGTGTTCCCATGCCGCCCTTGACGGAGGAGCGCCGCAAAGAATTAACCAAAATCGTCAAGCAGGAGGCTGAACATGTGCGGGTTGCGATGCGCAATATTCGTCGTGACGCGAACGCTCAGCTCAAGGAATTGCTAAAATCCAAGGAAGTTTCTGAAGATGACGAACGACGCGGCCAGGATGAAATTCAAAAATTAACTGATCGTTATATTGCCGAAATTGAAAAGATCTTACTGGCTAAAGAAGCTGAATTAATGGCGATCTGAAATGTCTTCAGGTACGAGCTCCACGCGAGAAATACCAGACACAGACCAGGTGCCGCGGCATATCGCGATCATTATGGATGGTAATGGACGCTGGGCAAGAAAACGGCTAATGCCGCGAATGGCGGGGCATAAGCAGGGTGTGGAAACCGTCCGGAATGTTATTAAATCATGTTCTGATCATGGCATCGAATATTTGACACTTTTCGCTTTCAGCAGCGAAAACTGGCGCAGGCCTGCTGATGAAGTTTCGTTTCTTATGCAACTGTTCGCAGGCGCCCTGGAGCAGGAAATGACCAAGTTGCACGAAAACGGCATCCGTTTCAAGGTGATTGGCGATATTTCACGGTTTGAATCCAGAATCGTAAAGTTCATTCATCAGGGAGAGCAACTGACAGCAGGTAATTCCAGACTTACGCTCACTATTGCTGCGAATTACGGTGGCCGATGGGATATTATGCAGGCTATGGACAAAATGATAAGAAACTCCCACGATAAATCGGCGCAATTCAAAGAAGAAGATCTCACGCAATTTCTTTCCATGAACTATGCGCCGGAGCCGGATCTGTTTATCCGTACCGGAGGGGAATATCGTATCAGTAATTTTCTGCTATGGCAGCTTGCCTATACCGAATTATATTTCACCAAGACACTTTGGCCGGATTTTAATGAAAAGGAGTTTGGTCTGGCGATTCAGTCTTATCGGCGGCGCGAGCGCCGTTTTGGGCAAACCAGTGAACAGATTCAACAATAAATCAAACCGCACATACGGTATTTGTTGAGCCATGCGCCTCTAGCTGTATTATGGACTTCTCTAAAAATCCAGATTTCGTCACAACACTGCGTTACGCGCAAAAATATTTCCTCACATATCAATCCTATGTGGCGTCGATATTTTTTGCTCACGCCGCGTTTCGCTCATTTCTTATTTAAACCTGAAAACCTCGGTTGACCGTTATCCGGGATGACTAACGATAGGAATACATGAAACAATTCGAGCAATGCCGGTTCATCCGGATGGTGAGTCAAACGATGGTGTTTACAGCACGCCGCTTGTTAATTTTTGCTGCGTTACAATTCGTTGTAATAACGCGTTATTACACCGCATTGTGCCTTGCCGGAAATAAAAATCAACGCACTTTAAACCCCATTCAACTGAGGTTTTTAGGTTAAAACTTTGAATTTTTAGAGACAGACACGCTTATGTTTTTTATAAATAATCGGACTTTTTTCTGTTGAAAGCAGGATCGCCATGCTAAAAACGCGCATCATTACAGCAGCAGTTGTACTGCCGCTTTTTTTACTGGCGCTGTTGTATCTGCAGAATATATTCTGGGCGGCTTTGCTGCTGGTGCTGGCGGTAACAGGTGCGCGCGAATGGTGTAATCTGGCCGGGTTCTCGGTCAGAAATACGGTTATTTTCATGATTCTGACGACCCTGCTGGGGGGGGAACTGTTGTTTCTGCTCAGTGAGGCGGTAGAAATCAATGCCTATACCTCAGCGATGATTTGGGTTTATGTCCTGTCAGCGTTGTTTTGGTCGGGTTATGTGCCTTTTCAATTAAAGCATCCCTGCAAAATCACTAATACACCCGCATTAATGCTGACAGGCTGGCTGATATTGATTCCTGCGACGCTTGCGCTCTATCAGTTACGCGCCATTAGTCCGGTGTTGCTATTGGGTTTTATGGGAACGATCTGGATTTCTGATACTGCTGCCTATTTTGCCGGCAGAGCTTTTGGCAAACATAAACTCGCTTATCACATCAGTCCAGGGAAAACCTGGGAAGGTGTTGCGGGCGCAGTTCTGGCCGTCGTAATTTACGGGGTGCTATGGGTTTTTGTTTTTGCAGATGGCGCGTATGTGGTAACGCTGATTCCGCTGTTGATCATTTTGACAGTATTAGGCATTATGGGCGATTTATTTGAGTCGCTCATTAAACGACAGGCGGGCGTAAAAGACAGCGGCAACATTCTTCCCGGTCATGGCGGCATTCTGGATCGTATTGACGCATTGACCGCTGCATTGCCTGTTGCCATATTGGCCGTGCAGGTTTTTAATTCTTTTCAACCATGAATAATACTATCCGCCATTTGACCATTCTGGGATCAACCGGCAGTATCGGTGACAGCACGCTGGATGTTGTCCGGCGCCATCCCGATCGTTTCAAGGTTCTTGCGTTGACTGCCAATAACAATGTCGAGAAAATGCTGTCGCAATGCAGCCAGTTTAAACCGCAATTTGCCGTAATGCTGGAACCCGCATCCGCACAGCGACTGGAAGAAGCAATCAGGCAGGCGAAGTTGGATACGGTTGTGCTGTCAGGCGTGGAGTCATTGGAAAAAGTAGCTTCGTTACCTGAAGTCGATGCGGTCATGGCGGCCATTGTCGGCGCCGCGGGTATACGACCGACATTTGCTGCGGCACAAGCCGGCAAGCTTGTATTGCTCGCCAATAAAGAGACGCTGGTGATGGCGGGACGGATTTTCATGGATGTGGTTAAAAAACATCATGCCGTATTATTGCCGATTGATAGCGAGCATAACGCGATTCATCAGTCGTTGCCGCAAGATTTTAATGGGAATCTGACAGAAAAAGGTATCAGGCGCATTTTGTTGACTGCGTCCGGTGGTCCGTTCAGAACCGTGTCACGGGATTTGTTGATGCATGTGACACCTGAGCAAGCTTGCGCGCATCCGAACTGGGATATGGGGCGAAAAATATCGGTGGATTCGGCAACCATGATGAATAAGGGACTTGAAGTCATAGAGGCGCACTGGTTGTTTAATGCGCCTCCCGAAAACATTCAGGTGGTTATTCACCCGCAAAGTGTAATCCATTCAATGGTTGAATATGTGGATGGTTCGGTTCTGGCGCAATTGGGTAACCCGGATATGCGCACGCCTATTGCGCATGCCATGGGTTATCCCGAAAGAATAGAAAGTGGTGTTACGTCACTGAATATGTTTGATGTTGGACATCTGGATTTTGAACCGCCTGATTTTGAGCGCTTTCCCTGTTTGCGACTGGCCTACGAAGTGTTGGAAATGGGTGGCAACATGCCAGCGGTGCTCAATGCGGCAAACGAAGTTGCTGTCGCAGCGTTTCTTGATGAGAAGATGCCTTTTACGGCTATTCCGATTGTGATTGAACATGTCATACGAAATGTGCCACAGCAGACAATTCATTCTTTGAGCGATGTGCTGGACGCAGATGGTATTGCGCGTGAAACAGCCCGGAATTGGCTTGCGGCACAGAATTAGGCAAGGGCGTTCTTTGTCGCTTTTCCATGCCGCGATTTTTTTTCTAATGGTAAGATAACAACTCGGACTACAGTCCATGCACAAAAGCGAAAACAACCGGAATCGATTTCCAGCAATTCGACCGACTGATGAATGAAATAAAAACAGCCACTCCTTTTTTCTGGTGCAATACTGAACAGACATGTCAATACTCTTTACTCTGATTGCTTTTGTTGTTGCCTTGGGCATATTGATCACTTTCCATGAATTCGGGCACTATTTGGTTGCCCGCTGGAACGGGGTCAAGGTATTGAGATTCTCGGTCGGTTTTGGTCAGCCGATATTCCGCAGGCGCATTGGCAGGGACCAGACAGAGTGGGTTGTTGCGGCAATTCCCCTCGGCGGCTACGTTAAAATGCTCGATGAAAATGAAGGGCGCGTGTCCGAGAATGAATTGTCGCGAGCGTTTAATCGTCAGCCTGTCGGACGGCGATTTGCCATTGTTGCAGCAGGCCCGCTGGCTAATTTTCTGCTGGCGATTGTCATGTACTGGCTGATGTTTGTTCTCGGTGTCGAAGGCGTTAAACCGATCATTGGTACTGCAATACCTGATACGCCGGTGGCACAGGCTAGGTTTGAGGAAGGCGAAACAATTGTTCGGATTAAGAATGACGCGATTGAAAGCTGGCAGGATGTTCGCTGGACATTATTACGCCACGCGGTTAATCAATCATCTGATGTTCCGGTTGAAACAGTTAATCAGCGCGGCGAAATCAATTTGCGGCAACTGGATTTAAGTGGTTTCCATCCCGATGAACTGGAAGGCGATGTGCTTGGAAAAATCGGATTTAATGCTTACCACCCGGAAATAAAACCTGTTGTCGCCGAAGTGATGCCTGGAGGCGCTGGCGCGCGCGCGGGCATGATGGCTGGTGATGAAATACTTGCCGTCAATGATAACGCGGTTCACAGTTGGATGGAATTTGTACCGGAAATACAATCAAGCCCTGGTCGTATTCTGGTTCTGGAGATTCTGCGTGATGGACAGATCATTGAACTGAGTGTTACGCCCGAAGCAGAAATCGAACATGGCCGCACAATCGGCAGAATTGGTATCGTGCCGGTAATTGATCAATCCGTGTTTGACGCGTTGCGTGTGGTTGTAACCTATCCGGCGGATGAGGCTGTCAGAAAAGCGCTGGAGAAAACCTGGGAAACGACGGCGTTAACGCTGCGCATGCTGTATAAAATGGTTTTTGGCGATGTGTCCTGGAAAAATATCAGCGGGCCAATATCCATCGCGGATTACGCGGGACAATCCGCGCAAATGGGACTGGTTTCCTATCTGGCATTTCTGGCGTTGATCAGTGTCAGTCTGGCCGTGCTGAATCTGTTACCCATCCCGATTCTGGATGGCGGACATTTACTGTATTATACGATTGAAATTATTAAAGGATCACCGGTTTCAGAAAAGGTCATGATTATCGGTCAGAAAGTTGGCTTGGCCATGTTGTTTACGCTGATGACATTCGCAATTTATAACGATATTAGCCGACTTACTACTGGTTAAAGAATGATTTTTAAACCCTTTGTTGCACTGGTTATTTTCTTGTGCGCTTTTTCAGTTTCGGCGGACGAGTCGTTCGTGGTTGTCGATATCCGTGTTGAAGGGATTCAGCGGACAGAAGCCGGGACAGTGTTCAGTTACCTGCCAGTGAAGGTCGGTGATACGCTTGATGAGGCGAAAGCGACCGCGGCAGTCAAGGCGCTGTATGCAACCGGGTTTTTCAAGGATGTCAAACTCAAAGTTGAGCGTGGTGTGCTGATTGTGCAGGTTGAAGAACGACCGGCCATAGCACAGATAAACATCACAGGTTCAAAGGCGTTCGAAAAAGACAAACTCAAGGAAGGCCTGAAACAGGCGGGACTGTCGGAGTCCAGAATTTTCAGCCGTTCCATGCTTGATCGCGCTGAGCAGGAACTCAAACGGCAATACATCAGCACCGGTAAATATGCCGTTCAAATCACCACCACGACGACACCTTTGGAGCGCAATCGGGTCGCGATCAACTTTGACATCAAGGAAGGACGGACGGCGCGTATCAGGCAGATCAGTTTTGTCGGCAATGAAACCTTCGATGACAAAACGTTGCGGGGCCTTTTTGTCCTGACGACACCGGGTCTGATGACCTGGTTCACCAAAAACGACCAGTATTCCAAACAGAAATTATCCGCAGATCTGGAAACAGTGCGTTCTTACTATCTGGATCGCGGTTATCTGGAATTCAGTATTGAGTCCACGCAGGTTTCAATTACGCCCGACATGCAGGATATCTATATCACCGTCAATTTTTCGGAAGGGAAACAATATACCGTATCCGATATCAAGCTCGCCGGTGAGTTGCTGGTACCCGAAGAAGAGCTCAGAAAGCTGATATTGTTGCAGTCCGGGGATGTATTCGCGCGTGGAAAGCTGACTGAATCCATCAAGTTAATTACTGATCGTCTGGGTGATGAAGGTTATGCGTTTGCCAATGTCAACGCGGCTCCCGACCTTGATCCGGAGAATCAGCAGGCGGGATTCACGTTTTTCGTCGATCCCGGGCGGCGTGTTTACATTCGTCGTATCAATATTTCCGGCAATGACCGGACAAAGGATGAAGTGATTCGCCGTGAATTCCGGCAGATGGAAGGTGCGTGGCATTCTACATCGAAAATCAATCTTTCCAGGCAGCGCGTTGATAGATTATTCTACTTTAACAGTGTGGATGTGGAGACGCCGCCGGTTCCCGATGCGCCTGACCAGGTTGATGTGAATGTCCGAGTAACCGAAAGACCGACGGGGGCCGTAATGTTCGGCGCCGGATTTTCGGATCGCGAGGGGTTAATACTCAATGGCTCTGTTTCACAGGATAATATCTTTGGCACGGGCAATCATCTCAGCATGCAGGTCAATACGGGCAGGATTAATCGTGTTTATTCCGCATCATTTACCAACCCGTATTTCACTGTCAACGGCGTCAGTCTGGGATTCGATGTTTTCCGCAGAAACCTGAATACCTCGCGTTTATCCAGAGTCAATGCATTCAGGACGACAACCACAGGTGCCATCATGCGCTTTGGTATTCCGATTGCCGAAAATGACATTGTCTCGTTCAGCGCCGGCGCTGAACAGACCAGTATAGACACTTTTGCAGACAGCCTGCCGCGCACTGTCCGGTTTGTCGAGCAATTTGGCAGCACTACGAACAACCTTCCCGTTACCGTGAGCTGGGCAAGGGACAGGCGCGATAGCGCTATTTATACCACTTCGGGTACTACGCATCGGTTGTTTGCTGAAGCCAGTGTTCCGGGGGCCGATCTGAATTATTAT
The DNA here is from genome assembly GCA_964639015.1 of uncultured Nitrosomonas sp. Lineage (GTDB taxonomy): Bacteria > Pseudomonadota > Gammaproteobacteria > Burkholderiales > Nitrosomonadaceae > Nitrosomonas. The sequence continues at coordinate 27,424 of CAZXBP010000003.1, read as the reverse complement.
AAAGCCAGCTATAACCAGAGAACATATTTCCCACTGTCCCAGATGTTCACATTATTTCTGAATACGGAATTTGGTATTGCCGATGGTTATTCAGGCAAGCCACTGCCTTTCTTCAAGAACTTTTTTGCCGGTGGCAATAATTCAATACGCGGATATGATCTGAATTCACTGGGTCCGAGAGAGGGAATCCCGAACTCGGACAGAACCTTTGCATTAGGCGCCAGCAAACGTGTTGTGGCCAATCTTGAGCTATTATTTCCGATGCCATTCATGAAAGACGACCGTTCTGTTCGTCTGGGTGCTTTCATCGACGCGGGCACGGTTTTCGACAGTTTCAAGGAGAAACAGAATGCGGATGGCAGCATCAGACAAGGATTTGCTGATTTGATGCGCTATTCCGCGGGCATTTCAGTGACCTGGATATCACCGATGGGTCCATTGAAAGTCAGTCTGGCCAAGCCGCTTAACGAGAAGCCGGAAGATAATATACAGACGTTTCAGTTTCTTTTTGGACAGCAATTCTGATTTTCATGATGAGCGGCCGGAGACATCTGTTGCACCTGAATTTCCTATGGCGATATATTTTATTAATAACGCTTGTCCTGATAGCGTCGCCGGGGTCCGGCATTGTTTATGCCGACAACAGTATCAAAATCGGTGTAGTCAATACCGAAAAAATTCTGCGTGAATCACAACCCGCATTGGAAGCACACAAAAAAATTGACCAGGAATTTCTCCCACGGGATGCGGAAATAAAGGAAATGGCCGAGCAGACCAGGGTGATGCAGGACCGGCTGGAAAAGAAAGGTGCAACCATGAGTGACGCTGATCGGCTTGAACTGGAGCGTGAACTCGCCAATCTAAGCCGCACTTATCAGCGGGCACAACGCCAGATGCGCGAGGATCTGACTGCGCGTCAGAACGAAGAGTACGGCGTTATTCTCAATCTGATTGATAAAGCGATTAAGCAGATTGCTGAAAAAGAACGCTATGATCTAATTCTCCAGTTGCAGGACTCGGTATACCGCAGTCAGCGTATCGACATTACTGATCAGGTCATTGATGTGTTGAATGGGCGCAGTGCCGCACAGTGATTTTTGAAACCTGAATCAGAAAAGGAAATTACAGATGAATATTCATGAAATTCTTAAATACTTGCCGCATCGTTATCCATTGCTGTTAGTGGATAGAGTTATTTCCATTGACGTGGGAAAAGATATTGTGGCGCTGAAAAATGTATCCATTAATGAACCCTTTTTTGCGGGACATTTTCCACACCATCCGGTGATGCCGGGTGTGCTTATTGTTGAGGCACTGGCGCAGGCTGCTGCATTGCTGACCTTAAAGACAGAAGAAAATACCAGCAAGGAAGATTCGGTCTATTATTTTGTGGGTATCGATGGTGTGCGCTTCAAAAAGCCGGTAACAGCCGGAGATCAACTTATTCTAAAAGCCACTATTGATCGGCAGATTAAAGGGGTGTGGAAATATTCAGTTCGCGCGGAGGTCAACGATCAGCTGGTCACGGAAGCTAAGCTGATGTGCACAGCCAGAAGCGTGTAACCGGTTTTTAAGACTGAAGCAACGTTTCATCAGCTTGTAAAGTGAACCAATTAATCGCTGGTGTTGATGAGGCAGGTCGCGGCCCTCTTGCCGGTCCGGTTTTCGCGGCATGCGTTATTTTGGGTCCGGAGCATGGTATTGCCGGTCTGGCGGATTCCAAACAATTAAGCGAGAAGAAACGGGATTATCTTGCGGCAATGATCAAGGAACGTGCTCTGGCCTGGACTGTGGCGTCAGCTTCAGTGACGGAAATTGACCGGCTGAATATCTTGCAGGCAACATTGCTGGCGATGAAAAGAGCCGTTGAACTGCTGCCGATGATGCCGGAGTTGGTTTTAATTGATGGCAACCATGCGCCAAAGATCAAGAATCCGGTAACTACCGTTATCAAAGGCGACGCGTTGATTGCGGAGATTGCGGCAGCGTCAATTCTGGCAAAGACAACGCGCGATGCGGAAATGATGGAGCACCATTTGGTTTTCCCGCAGTATGGATTTAATCGGCATAAGGGGTATCCTACAAAAGAACATATCGCCGCGCTTGAACAATATGGCGCCACAGAAATACATCGGCAGAGCTTTTCTCCCGTGAAAGCGGTTAAAAATATCAATGATTGAATTATCAGAATTTTGCGCGAAGGAATCAGTATGGAAATCCTGAAAGTTTTGCACCTGCTAGGTGTCGTCATTTGGGTTGGTGGCATGTTTTTTGCCTATATGATATTGCGCCCAGTGATGAATCAACAGCTGCAACTGCCAGAGATGTTTAAATTCTGGCAGGCGATTTTTGGCAGTTTCTTTCATTGGGTGTGGCTGTCAATAACGATAATTCTTGCCAGCGGTTTTCATATGATCGCCGAGCTGGGCGGATTGGGAAGATTGTCGTTTAACGTCTATTTAATGGCTGCCCTGGGCATGATGATGGTACTGATTTTTCTCCATGTTTTTTTCACAGTGTATCGAAAATTCAAGCGCTATGTGGCAGCGGAAGAATGGCAGGCGGCAGGCATAGCATTGGTGCAGATCAGAGTGTTGATCGGATTAAATCTGGTTATCGGTTTGGTGACGGTTGCGATAGCGGTGTTGGATACGTGATAATCTCTCTCAGGCAGTATTCAAATAGTTATAAACTTTATACATGGATTGAATAAACATATGTTGATAGAAAAAAATACCGTGGTTTCGTTGCATTACGAATTATCAGATACCTCCGGAAATATTATTGAAAAAACCGATGAACCGATCAGTTACCTGCATGGCGGTTATGACGGTATTTTTCCTCTGGTGGAGGAAGCGCTGCATCAGAAGGAAGTGGGTTTTTCCTGCACTGTTTCAATGGAGCCGGAAAATTCCTTTGGTGAGTATGACGGCAGCCTGATTCACATTGAGCCGCGCAGCGCATTCCCTGATAATGTAAGTGTCGGCATGCGCTTTGAAGGTGCCCCCGAAGATTCGGAAGAATTTATTGTTTATACGGTAACCGATATTGAGGATGATAAGGTGGTGGTTGATGGTAATCACCCTTTAGCTGGGATGAAACTCAATTTTTCCTGTACGGTTATTGATGTACGTCCGGCAACAACGGAAGAAATCGCGCATCAGCATGCGCACGACCCGAGTGGACATGCCCATTAACAGGTCATTTAGCACAACTCTGCGCATACTTTTCTACTGTTGTTCATTGAGAATCTGTTTAAGGTGGTAGAGCTGCTCAAGCGCCTGTCTTGGCGTCAGTTCATCGGGTGAAATAGTTCGTAACAGGGTAATAACAGGATTTTCAACAAAGGCTTCGGTTGAAATGTGATGCTCGTCTGTGGCGCTGTCATCAAAAAAAAGATCCAGTTGCGGCTGCTTGTCCGTACTATTGGCTTCCAATGCTGAGAGATGTTTTTTTGCGACTCGAATGGCGATGCCGGGAACGCCGGCCAAAGCGGCAACCTGCAACCCATAGCTTCGACTTGCCGGACCCGCGGCGACTTTGTGCAGAAAAACGATATGATTTTTATGTTCGACCGCATCCAGGTGTACGTTCCGGATTTGTTTGAATTCCGTTGCGAGTGCTGTTAATTCAAAATAATGCGTGGCGAAGAGTGTGCAACTCTGATTTCTGGTCAGCAGATAACGCGCTATGGCGAAAGCAAGCGCGAGTCCATCAAAAGTCGATGTGCCGCGGCCGATTTCATCCATGAGCACAAGGCTGTGCGCGGTCGCATTATGGAGAATATTGGCTGCTTCCGTCATTTCCACCATAAAAGTAGAGCGCCCGCCGGCCAGATCATCCGATGCGCCGATGCGGGTGAAAATCTGATCAAGAATACCAATATGCGCTTTTGCCGCGGGGACGAAGCTGCCGCAATGCGCCAGTAATGCAATCAGTGCCGTTTGGCGCATGTAGGTTGACTTGCCGCCCATATTGGGGCCGGTGATCATCAGCATCTGACATTTGCTGTAGTGGTGCTGGCCGAGTTGCACGTCATTGGGAATATAATGCTCGACCTGGCGCTCAACGACGGGGTGACGACCTTCCTCAATATCAATAACGTTTTCATGCGATAAGACCGGCGCTGTATAGCTCAAAGATTGCGCACGTTCTGCAAAAGTGCTCAGAACATCGATTTCCGCTACCCCGGCGGCGATTTTCTGCAGGTGCTGTACGTACGCTGACAGTCTGTCGAGCAAATCATCGTACAGGTATTTTTCACGTGATAAAGCTTTGTCCTGCGCAGCCAGAGCTTTATCTTCAAAAATTTTGAGTTCGGGTGTGATATAGCGTTCGGCGCTTTTCAGTGTTTGCCGGCGGCGGTAATTTTCGGGTATTTTATCGTTGTGCGCGTGCGTGACTTCGATATAAAAGCCATGCACGCGATTATATTCCACCTTTAAATTGGGAATCCCTGTACGTGCTTTTTCCTGCGCTTCGAGTTGCAGCAGAAATGCGCCGCAGTCATTCTGTAAAGCCCGTAATTCATCCAGTTCCGTATCGTAGTTGTCTGCGATGACGTTACCTTCGCGCAGTACGGCACCAGGCTCGAGCTGGATGGCTTTTTCGAGCAAATCGATCAGTTCCGGTTCCGCTTGAATAGCGTGTGTCAAGTGTACGATTCTATGCGCAGTGCATCCGCTGAGTGCATTGATCACGCCAGGCAGTTGTTTCAGGCTATCCCGCAGACCGGATAAATCTCTGGGACGTGCCGATTTCAGTGCAATGCGCGCGGTGATGCGCTCAATGTCGGCAACCTGTTTCAAACCTTCATGCGCTGCAATATAAATATTGTGTGTAACCAGATTGGTCACGCTATCCAGCCGCTGTTGAATAGCAGGCAGATCACGCAGCGGATGGTGGAGCCAGAATTGCATCAGACGGCTGCCCATGCTGGTGGCGCAGGTATCCAGCAAGGAAAGCAGCGTCGGCGCACGCTCTCCGCGTATGGTTTCTGATAGCTCCAGATTGCGGCGTGTGGCTGGATTCATACGCACGTACACACTATCACGTTCGGACTGCAAGGACGTCACATGAATTGCGGAACTGCCTTGAGTCAGGCGGGTATATTCCAGCAATGCATTGGCTGCGCATAATGCTGCCGGCAAATCATCGCAGCCAAAACCGGAAAGATCCTTCGTATTAAAATGCCGGGTCAGGCTGAGAACTGCATTTTTTTGATCAAACTGCCAGGGCGGCAGGTACTTAATGATCCAATGCTCCGCCAGGCCATGCACTGATTGGTAGGCTTCAGGCACCAGGATTTCAGCAGGCTGTAATCGCTCTAATTCACTGATGAGCTGGTCGGGCGATGTCTGCATCAACCGCAATTGTCCCGCGGCCAGATTAAGCCATGCCAGACCTAGTGTTGAATCCTGCGCAAATAGCGCAAGCAGAATGCAGTCGCGCTTGTCTTCCATCAGTGCGGCATCGGTCAGCGTGCCGGGCGTGACGATGCGTGTGACTTTGCGCGCCACCGGTCCTTTGCTTGTTGCCGGATCACCGACCTGTTCGCAGATAGCGACTGACTCACCCAGTTTGACCAGTTTGGCAAGATATTGCTCAGCCGCATGATAGGGTAATCCCGCCATTTTGATGGGCTCTCCGGCGGAGACGCCGCGTCGCGTCAGCGTGATATCGAGCAGGGCGGCTGCTTTTTCAGCATCTTCATAAAATAATTCATAAAAATCTCCCATGCGGTAAAACAACAGCATATCGCTGTACTGTGCCTTAATGCCCAGGTACTGCTGCATCATGGGGGTATGAGTTGTTTCATTTTTCATTGAACTGCCGACCTGATTATGTATTTTGGAAATATGGGATTCTACCGAAATGATCGCTATTCAGGACTCTTCGTTGAGCAGCGATACCATAGCATTGGAATTGTCTTACGATTCTGACAAAAGAAAAAGACTTGTGCGCATAATGGCTGGTGGTTATATGATTTTGAGAAGTCTGCACGTTGTTTTTACAAGCAATCAGCAGCAGTGCTGCATGATGCGCAAAAAATTTTCGGATATTTCATTTAACAGGAAAATTGAATTTCTGACAATTTCAACAAAACAATAACAATTAAACCTAAATACCATAGTGTGACTCACCATCTGGGTGGATGGGTATTGTTCAGGTTATTCTATTTATTCATACCGTTAGTTATTGTGAATAACGGTCAACTGAGGTTTTCAGGTAAAAGTATCAGAGCTGTTTTTTTACCTTGAATAGATGAGGATGCCGGCGAACGAGCTTGCAGTCGTCTGTCATATTGAGTGACGGAATGCCCAGCTGGACTGTCATTCCATAACAAACATGAGTTGCATTTTATAAGCGCTGGCGTATAATTACGAATTATTATCATTATTAATAAAAGTTGGCGAGTTTATTTCCATCGATCATCGTGTCTCAGCATCCGGCTTTTCATGCATCTCCTCATTATTCATGATAATTATTTCTTTTTCGAGAGTCGTTCGATTGACATAAATCCTGTTTCCGATCTGATATAAATCATCAATAATAGCCCAGCGCATGATAAAAATCCGCAACCCGATAGGGAAGATCAGCCTAGTTGTATTGATCAGCCTCATTCACATGCTCTTCCCCCTGCGATCCGGTATGGCTGAATCTTCAGTCAGTGTTGCACCCGCTGTAAAATCCTACACGATTGAAGCCGGACTTCTAAAAGATGCGTTAGCGCAGTTTGCACAGCAGTCCGGGGTAAAACTGACTTTTGATCCCGTCCTGTTACAGGGAAAAGTGTCCTTTGGATTGACCGGTGATTTCGAGACCAGGCAGGCACTTGACCGATTGCTGGAAAATTCCGGCTTACAGGTTGTACGATCGGGAGAAGGTTATGCGATTACTGCGGCAGCAACAGCTAGCGGAGTCGAACAGATTGTAACCTTGCCATCGATTCAAGTCACGGCGGACACGGTCAGTCGTTACGCTGCTACCAGCACCACGACGGCGACTAAAACGAACACTTTGCTGCGCGATGTGCCGCAGTCGATTACCGTGATTACAGACGACTTGATTAAAGATCAGTCTATCCGGAGTCTTGCCGATGCCGTTCGTTACGTTCCAGGCGTCGGCATTTCTCAGGGCGAAGGAAACCGCGATGCGCTGGTGTTTCGCGGAAACCGCTCGACCGGTGATTTTTTCATTGACGGCATTCGTGATGATGCGGAATTTTTTCGCGATCTGTATAACATTGAACGTATAGAAGTGCTGAAAGGCGCTAATGGCATGATTTTCGGACGTGGCGGTTCGGGAGGGGTGGTCAATCGGGTTACCAAGGAAGCGCACTGGAGTCCGGTGCAGGAATTTTCATTCCAAGGCGGGTCATTTGAACAAAAAAGAATGTCCGCGGATGTCGGCTATGTCATCAATGACGTTGCTGCGGTGCGGTTGAATGCCTTATACGAAAATTCAGGAAGCTTCCGGAATGGCGTCGACATGGAACGGCTCGGTATTTCACCCACGCTGACCATTAAGCCGACGCATCGCACGAAAGTCGTTGTCAATATGGAACGTTTTCACGATGATCGCACAGCGGATCGAGGAATTACGTCTGTTGTCGGCAGCACCGGGCAGGTGACCGGGCCTGTCGATGTGAAGCGTGCGCAATTTTTTGGCGATCCCCGGCGAAGTAATGCCAATGTGGATGTATTATCGTTTGGTGCTTTCATCGAACATAAATTCGATTCCGGCGTTACCGTACAGAATCGCACGAACTATACGACTTACGATAAATTCTATCAGAACGTATTTGCAAGCGGCGGACTTAACTTGCTCACCGGATTGCTGCCGATCGGTGCCTACAACAACGCGACGGAGCGCGATAATGTTTTTAATCAAACCAATGTGCTGTATTCGTTGGATACCGGTCCGATTTCGCATACGCTGCTGGCCGGCATTGAAATCGGGCGGCAGGAAACGCACAACCGGCGTGAAATGGGGCTGTTCAATGATAGCGCGGGAAGTACCAATTTGTTTGTACCGCTCAGTAATTCGATCACCAATGCGCCAATCACTTTCAGAAACCGGGACTCAGGCGACGGTATCGATGCTTTGAATCGTAGTGTCGTGGATGTTATTTCACTCTATATTCAGGATCAGATTGAAATCATTCCGCAGATTCAGGTCATTGCCGGGGTGCGTTACGATTTGTTCGAGGTTAATTTTCAGCAGAAAAACGGCCCAAGAGATCATATAAAAACTCAGGATGATTTGATTGCGCCGCGTTTCGGCGTGATTTACAAACCGATTGAGCCGATATCGCTGTATGCAAGTTATAGTCAGGCTTTTGTGCCGCGCGCCGGTGACCAGTTGAATGCATTAAACGTTACGGTGGAAACATTGAAACCGGAAAAATTCACCACTATGGAGGTTGGCCTCAAGTGGGATATCCGTCCGGATCTGGCTCTGACCGGGGCTGCCTATCAACTGGATCGCACCAATGTCATTAATTCGATTGTCGGCGGACAGACATTTTTGAGCAAAGGTCAGCGTACTGAAGGTGTTGAAGTCAGTCTGGGCGGTCAATTGACGCAAAACTGGAGCGTAATGGGCGGCTATGCTTATCAAACCGGAGAACTGACCAGCGATGTATTCGGGATTGCAAAAAAAGGTGCGACCGTTGCCGAACTGCCGCGCCATACATTTTCAATGTGGAGCCGCTATGACTTCACGCCAAACATTGGCGCGGCCGTTGGCGTGATCCATCGTGACGATATGTTTGCTTCCCTGACCAATCGGGTGAGTTTGCCCGATTTCACGCGTGTTGACGCAGCGCTGTTCGCCAGGTTCACTAAAAGTTTTCGCGGTCAGTTGAATATCGAGAATTTGTTTGATACCAAGTATTTCGCTTCCGCGCATAATGATTTTAATATCACGCCGGGTTCGCCGATCGCTGTCAGGGCAACCTTGATTGCTAATTTTTAGGGCATTTCTAGAAATTCATGTTTCGATACATACGGCGTTGATCACAAAAAATCTCTCCTCATATATCAATCATATGCTGCGCCAATATTTTTTATTCTTGCCTCGTCTTGCTTAAAACGCTAAATTTTTAGAGACGCCTTTTAGTAAAACATATAAATTTTCGTTTGTATTAATTAATAATAATCATTATCATTGTTATTAGCAACTTTATTAACTGCTCTTGGGAGAAACCTATTATGTTGGAAATAAAAAGATTTAGTTCCTGGACTAAGTCAGTCATTGTCAGTTTGTGCATGCTTTCAGTCTGCATCGGTCAGGTTACTGCCGCATCAAATGTGGCGACCATTGAATCAGCTGTTACCGCTTTTCAGACCATTGGAACGTTGCGGCGCGAAACACCGATTGACGGTAATGCCATCGCCGCGACATATGCGGGTGCATTGCAGTCTTTGACGCAGGAAATCGATACCATCAATTCATTAACGCTGGATAGCGATGTTCTGGCCGCGATCGACGAAATTAAAAATGATCACGAGCCTAGACTGGCTGGACAAGTTATCGACAAGACGTTGCAGCGTGTTTTTTATCAAACCATCTGGAATCGCATAAGCACAATCAGGGATGAGTTTCAGGGTGGAGCCTCGGTTACATTGATTCAGCTGTTGGATGAAGCGGTTGCGGCATTTCAGGCAATTTCCGGAACCGTTGCAAGAGCCAATCAGGTTCTCGCAGCGGACAGGGAGTTCCTTGAGGAAGGTGCTAATCCCGGATTGGATGTTATTGTTAACAATTCCTTTGCACGTATTAGAACGGCATTAGATAAAACCAATCCAACCGAAGATTTTGCAAACTTTGGTGTGGAGCGTTATGTCATCAGAATGTCACTGGCTCGTGCTTATTACATCGCAGTATTACGTGAGGTCGGCGGCATCATAGAGAACAGAAGCTCAGATCCTGAAACCGCCAAGATTGAGCAGAAAGAAGGCGAAATTTTCTATCGCATCATTGAATCCTTGATTTCCCGGGACAATCCTCTTGGTAATCAATTTATTAAAGCTCAACTGGTTGGAGATGCTTCTGCAGTAACTGCTGATGAAATTGTCAGCGAATTGAGCAAAGGTATCATCGGCCGAGTAAGAGGTGAAATGAATGGACAAGCGGATAGTATCGGTAATGATCGTGCACATGCAATGGCAGAGGCTGCTGGCGCGGTTTCTTTCGCAAACATTCTGCTGCCGGATATTGAGTTACGCTTAGGCGCAGCCGTTCGCGGCAATCTGGAAGCCGCATTCAATAATTTGCAAAGCGCCAGCAGCGAAAATAGTGCAGCTAAATCGGCGGAAGCACGCCAGGCAATTGAAACCATACTGGTCAGCTATGAAAATGAATTGAATTTGAACAGCTATTCAAAAACGCATGGCACAGAGGTGGTCATTGATGGCGCGCTCAGCGCATTCCAGGAAATCGGCACATTGCGAAGAGAATTTCCGATGGACACCGATGCCATTGCGGCAGCCTATGCCGGAGATTTGCAACAACTGACGCAAATCGTTGACCAGATTTATGGACTGGCAATCGACAGCGAAGTCGTCGCAGCCATTGAGGCTACGCGCGACACCGCGAATTCTTTATTTGCCGCACAGGTGATTGATAAATCACTGCAGCGGGTTTTTGCACTGGCGATTTATAACCGCATCACGCTGGCATTGGATGCGTTTGACGACATGTCTACCGATGAGCTGGCGCTGGAATGGGATCGTGCGTATGTTGCCTTTCAGGCCATTGTCGGTACGGCTGCCCGGGAAAACAAGGTACTGACAGCTGATAGACAGTCGATTCAATCCGGCAGTAATCCCGATATTGATGATCAGATTACGCTGGCTTTTATCCAGGGCAGGCAAGCTTTGAATAAAGAGCATGTTGATGACAAAACCCGACTGGCTATTGCGCGTGAGCAAGTGATCATTCCATTGGCCAGAAGCTATTTGATCGGCGTGCTGCGTGAAGTCGAAGGTATCGTTAAAGATCGCGACAGCGACCCGATTTCAGCGAGAGAAAAGCAGATTGAAGGCGAATATTTTTATCGCACCGTTGAGGGATTTATTGTTCAGGATAACCCGGCTGGCAATAATCGCATCAAAACACAATTTACCGGCGTTCTGGGCAGCGTTGTGGCTGATCAGATCGTCAGCGATATCAGCAGGGGAATTATCGGCCAGATTAACAAAAATCTCAATGAAGTCGATGCCGCAATTACCGTCGACACAGATCAGGCAGTGATCGCGGCCGAACGTGTATCTCTGTATGCAGGTATTATTATTCCTGATCTGGCGCTTCGCCTGGATTCACTGCGGCGCGTGCAACTGGAAAATGCGCTGCAGGATCTTGAAGAAGCCAGTGTATCCGGTAATACCGATAAGGCAATTGCTGCACGGACGGCTATCGTTGAAATCATTTCAGATTATCAAGGCGAATTGATTTAAGCGGAAACAGCAAACAGGATGTTCCATAAAAAACCCCGCACTGAATTTTTATTCAGAGCGGGGGTTTTTAAAACAGGCAATAAATGATTTTGATTTATGACCTGCTACAGGCTGAACACAATCATGTCAGCTGTAATCGAGTTTACATTGACACCAACCAGATCAATGCTTGCAACGCCGTCAAGAAATTCAACGGTGAAACCTGTGTCGCCTCTGTCATCAATATTGGTGATAAGAGAAAGCAGTTCCGGCACTGAATTGATGCCGAGAATTTCCGAATCAAAGAACAAACGATCCTCACCTAAGTTGAAGTCGGATATTCTGAATTGACCTGCGCCATAAAAACCGAAAGTATCGTTGCCTGCGCCGCCGTTAAGCTGATCACGATCATCCGGTGAACCGCCTGCGCGTAGGATGTCGTTGCCGTTTCCGCCAAACAATCTTTCGGTTCCTGCCTGTCCGTCGATATCATCGTCGCCGTCGCCGCCCCTGAGAATGCCGTTGCCGTCTCCGCCGCGGATAATGTCGTTACCGGCTCCGCCTTCGATTTCATCATGGCCGGGGCCGCCTTCAAGAATATTGTCCAGCTCGTCGCCGATAATGAGTAAATCATTATCGTCAAATCCGGCGGATCCCAGTCCTTCAAAAGGAATGCCATCGATAAACTTGATGGCCCCGGAGCCCAAATTCGGGCGGGGTGATGTGCTGACTGTCATAATTATGCCTCCTTGCTGCATTAAATGAATAAAATCTTACTCTCATTAGATTAATACTAATATTAATGAGAATTATTCCTATTATATTGATTAATGATTAAAATGCAACTCAAACTGCTGGTTAATGTGATGACCGGTATGAGATTGATTGGGCGAAACAGGCGAAAAAATGAGTGACGGATATGACGAATGATTTGAATACTTTGCTGTTGGATTCAAAGAAATTAATTGCGGCTGGAAAACTGAACGATGCCGGTGTGATACTGGAACCCTTGATAAAAGAACAGCCGCTATCGCAGGATGTGGCAAGGCTATGGTGTGCACTGGCAATGCGGACAAACCGTGCTGCCGAAGCGTTGGCGTGTGCGGCAAAAGTCTATGCGCATGTTCAGGGTGATTTTTATAAAGCGCATTGGGCGCATGTGCTTGGTAGCGCCAATTTCATGTTGCTCGATTTGCCGTCCGCGCAAATGCATTTCGATCGCGCGCTGAACCATTTAATGGCGCTGGCCAAAAGCGGCAAGGTTCCGCCGCAAAAGAAAGGCGCAGAAATCCGGCTATCCGGCGACAGTGCTTTTGCGTCCGGAAAAGCTGAAGCGTTGTTATGGGCAACCTGCGCACAACTGTCCGATCAGGGTATTCCGGCATTTCCGTATGCCGGAACGTTGCTGGGTCTGGTCAGAAATAATCGCTTGCTGGAATCCGACAAGGATATTGATATTGCGGTGTGGATGGAATTCTGGGATGCATGCTGCGCAGCGCTGGAGCAAGCGGGATGGGTACGATCCTCGATGCGGATAGACTACGACAACTACCGCGACTATATCCATCCTGAACTGGGTATTACGCTCGATGTCTGCGGCTTGCAGAAAAATTCCGATCAGCAGATCACCGGCGGCTTTGCTTTGCCCGGTTATCCGTCCGACTATCAACGGATATCGGTGTTTCCGTCATTTGATCTGGTGACGCGTACAACAGATTATGGCAAGGTCTGGTTTCCACGGCAGCCGGAAATCATTCTGACCGCTTTTTACGGTGACTGGCGTACACCCAATCCGTATTGGGATACCGTTGTTTCTGCACTGAATTTAAGGCGTTTCTCGTTACTGGTGCGGTGTTATGCCTATCACCGGCTGGCGCAAAACTGGTTAACGGGTGATCTGGCGAAGGCCTGGAGTTACGCGCATCAAATTGCCTTAAAAGACCCCGATGACACGCTGATACTGCGCAGCAGGCAATGGCTGGAACGTGCGCTCAATCGCTTAAACCGGGATATCCCTGAATGGCCGAAACGTCAACATCAACGACGCGTGTATACCCGTATGGTGGCTGATTTGTTTCATGAAGGTCATGTTAATTTTCTGCAGGCAGCGCGTGCCCTGGGTACGCACTTGACAGTTTGCGTGGTAACCGACGAACGTGTGGCAGAAAATAAAGGCAAGCTGCCGGTCATGAAGCAGGCGGAACGCGCAGCGATTGTTGCGGCCTGCAGGTATGTCGATACCGTGCTGACTGAAACACCGGCCAGCGTAACTCCGGAATACATGGAGCAACATGGCTTTAATATTTATACGTTTGCCTGTGCATCGGAACATGAACGCCGGGAAAAGCTTGAATTATGCGAATCGTTGCCGGCGGAAATGATACAGGAACTGCCTTACACACCCGGTATTTCCTCGTCCGATATTGTTTTGCGGATTATGGGTGGCGGCGGGAACAGAAAAACAGAGTCGAAGAAAGCATAAGCAGTTTACAGAAAATCACATCGTGCCTGATTTTTTAGAATCATATTCCAGGAATCTTTCTTGCTTGTCATCTTGTAACAAAACTGTAATAAAACTGTAATAATTAATACTTTTGACTGCAATATACGATTTATGCACCATTTTTTCACTGCCTGGCTGATGGTTTCAGCCATTTTATTGCTATCCGTGGTGATCCCGATAACTTCTGCGGCGGCCGAAGTTAAAGATCCCGAGCGTTACAAACAAGAACTCCTGGCAATAGAGGAGCGTCTGGATGCCAAGCTGAAGGAACTTGACGAAAAGCTAGAGCGACTCGAAAAGCTCAAATCTATGGGGGAGTCTGCGGGCACGGTTGCATCGTCTGCTGAACCTGATTCCGGATCCGAAGTTGTTCCCGATAAGCCGAATACGGTTAAGGCGGAAGAAATCGCGCCTGTCAAACATGCGGCAGAGTCAAAATCCGAGCCTGGGTCAGAGCTTAAATCCGCTGATAAGGAAACTAAGGTCGGCCTGCCTGATGGTTTTGCCAATGTCAGTTATGGCAGGAACGGGTTTGAATTCCGGACAGAAAATAACAGATTCTCGCTTGCAATTCAGAACAGGGCGCAAATCCGTTATTCCGATCCTTTTGATAGTGATCCGCGCTCTATCGCGGATCTTGAGCGTGACGACAGTTCATTCAGGATTCGCCGCGCCAGAACCCGGCTCAGAGGCCACGCATACTGGCCGTGGTTGAAGTATTATCTGCAATACGACTGGTCTCAGCCTGTGTTGCGAGACTTAACGCTGACCATCGACAAATATCAGTGGGCAAAAGTATGGTTTGGTCGCGGGAAGGTGATTTATAACGACGAACGCGTCACGTCTTCCGCCAATCAGCAGTTCGTCAATCGCTCCATTGTTAATGACATTTTTACTGTAGACAGGCAGCAGGGCGTGCAGTTATTCGGTAATGTGTTTCCCGGAACCTGGCATGATATCAGCTATTCCGCCGGTATTTTTAGTGGTCTGGGTGTGGGCGAAGGCAGTAATGACGATAAGCACATGATGTATTCAGGGCGGTTGCAATGGAATGCACTGGGCGGGGAAATGCCGTTTTCTCAATCCGATATCGAGTTCCATGAACAACCGGCGCTTAATTTTGCATTTGCCGCTGCAACGAATCGAAGCAGATGCACAGCGTTCCAGACTGACAGCCGGAGTTGCCGCGATCTTCCGGGATTTGCGCCCGGGCAGGATGGGCAATATCGCATCAGTCAGATGATGGAAGAAATCCGCTTCAAATGGCAGGGCTTTTCAGTGCAGCATGAACTGCACTGGAAAGAAATTACCGACACATTCAAAGCTTACGGGGACCCGGCAAGAAAAACCAATCTGATGGGCGGTCTGGTTCAGGCCGGCTATTTCCCGCACCATATTTTTCCAGCTATTCCCAGAAATCTGGAGTTTGCCGGACGGTATGCATTTGTTGATCCCAATACGCATGTAAAAAACGATCAGCAAAAAGAAATCAGCGGTGTGGTGACTTATTTTTTTAATGGCCACGCAAACAAGGTCAATTTCCAGATCAGTCATTTGATCGTGCAGAATCAATCGGATCAACGATTCTGGTTGCAGTGGGATTTGACTTTTTAGTGGAATAATCGGTCTTCGTCCGCAAATATGGGCGGCGACCTGCAAGCGATGCAGATGATCTGGAAAACGACGTTTCGGTCCATTCTGAAACCTTCTCTTTTCATGTGACCAATTGAGAGAACGGGATAATGTGTAACTCCGGATTTTGTTGTTGGCGGTACTTTGCCATTTTACGAATTGAATCAGGGCATAAAATCGACTTGTTGAACGGGTGCGGAAATGGCTTGAGCTGCGTGAAAGCTATTTGTTTGAAGTGTATTATCTTCGTTCTTGTAAGTTTGGTTTATTTCAGTATATACTCCGAAACTGGCTGTTTTATGATAACCCTTGAAAGAGATATTAATAATAACAATTAGTTTCAAATTATTTATTCAATAAATAAATATTAGATTATTAGGAGAAGCAATGAAATTTTCAGTATTTTTAGCAGCACTGCTTGCGCTTGTTTTATCTGGTTGTGGTTCCATGTTTGATTCGGCCGATATGGGTGATCCCAATTTGGTAGCTGAGGATTGTCAATTTGGTATTGACGGTAACGGTAATTGCTTGAAAGAAGGTCAGGATCCACGTCCATACGGTGGCACCAGCAAACCAGGACATTAATTAGTTTTTAAGTTTTAATAGCCAACATTTGCTTCTTATATGAAGCAAGCAAAACCGCCCTTTGTGGCGGTTTTTTTATTTCAGGGGTTGTAAAGCAGCACCGATCGTAAATGGTGTTATCCCCCCGATATCAATCTGACGAAGTATCCATGGAGAAAAGAGCTTCTGTCATCAAGATCTGACCGAGCCGTTGCCATCGTTGTTACATTTCATCAATCAAATGCCATTGTAGTTCGGCGTCTGCCGCAAAGTATTGCGCTTAAACCTAAAAACTTCGGTTGACCGTTATCCGGGATGACTAACGATAGGAATACATGAAACAATTCAAGTAATGCCGGTTCATCCGGATGGTGAATCAAACGATGGTGTTTACAGCACGCTGCTTTTTAATTTTTGCTGCGTTACAATTCGTTGTCATAACGCGTCATTACGCCTCATTGTGGCCTTGCCAAAAATAAAAATCAACGCACTTTAAACCTTATTCAACTGAGGTTTTAGGGTAAACGACTGCTGGGACGTACCGTACCGTAATAGGCTTATTTATCGCGATAAAGCACAGTTCGAAATATTTTATTGGCAGTATTTCATGGAACTGCGGCAAGTTTCAGATTCGGTAGATAAGATTAACCGATTAACAGGCAAAACAGGAATTCAGTAACTATTTCAATGAATCTACATCTTTTTATACCCGCATTATTCTGGTCTGACACCACTTTCCCGGAAATTTATCGAGATTTGCCGACACCTGCGCTAGCAGCGTTACTGGCTAAAAGCAGGACAGCAAAATCCTCAGGAACTGACTTAAATGCCTGGCTTTGCGAGGCTTTCAATATTGAGAAACAACACGACTGGCCTGTTGCGCCAATTATGCAGCGTATGGATTCCTCCGGGCAACGACGTATTGAATCCAGTCGGGATTACTGGTTGCGCGCTGATCCGGTTCATTTGCGCATTGAACAAAATCACATCATGCTGGCCGATCGCTTTATGTTTCAGATCACGCCGGAAGAAGCCCTGCAATTTTCCGAAGCGATTAATCAAACCCTGGTTCAGAATAATATAGCTGTGCTGCCGTTGAATCCTTACCGCTGGTACATACGGTTATCCTGCGCACCTGAACTGCATACGCATACGCTGAATGCAGCTACCTGCAATAATATTAATCATCTGATGCCAACCGGAAAAGATGGTATTTCCTGGCATAAAATTACCAATGAAATTCAGATGCTGCTGCACGATCATCCACTGAATCAAAAACGCGCTGTTCGAGATCAGCTCGCCATTAACAGCCTATGGTTCTGGGGAGGCGGATTTCTACCACAATCCGCATCTTCTCCTTATTCCACAGTGTGGAGCAATGATCATTTTGCTAGGGCATTAGCGATGCTGTGTGAGATAAATCTCCGGAAATTACCCGACACTGCGGAATCCTGGTTGCGACAGGCAGGCAGTAATACTGAGAACCAATTAATTGTTCTAGATGACTTGTTAAATACTGAAAAATATAACGATGCCTATCATTGGCGCGAGAATTTAAAAAAGCTCGAGCAACAATGGTTCTCCCCACTTTATGCAGCTTTAAAAAATAAGCGGATCAATTCAATCAGAATTTCAAGCGTGAATGAGAAGTGCAGTTATGATTTTTTCGTTAAGCCCTCAAGTCTATGGAAATTCTGGTCGACTATAAAACCTTTGTCTTTTTATGCCGATAAACTATAAATCATAAAACAAATATTGATCTGATTCCCTCGACAACAAAGATGCTTATCCTTAAACATTCATGATTAATTCAATAAAATTAAAATCTTATATCACAGTCGGCGTTGCACTATTGTTAGTAACGTTTTTATTGTTAATTGATCTTTTTTTTGAAGAGACAGTGGGTTACTGGGTCGCCATACTTTGGATAGGTCTGCTTTCTGTAATTCTGATTATGCTGGGTCAATTGATTCATGCAACTCAGCAAATCAAAAATTATTCTGAACAACTGAAAGCCAGCAAGGAAAGACTGAACAACGAGATCAAGCATCGCTTGTGGGCGGAAAAAACTACGGCTGAAGCCAAGGTAAAGTCGCAGTATGTAGACGAAAATATTCCCGTCATGCTGGCTTATTTTAATGCCGAGCAACGCTGTCGTTACCACAATCGCCTGTTTCGAAAATGGTTTGGATTAACACCGGATCAGATAGATGGTTTACTGCTGTCGGAGTTCGCAAATAAAGAATTCACCTCCAGTATTTCGAAGCATATTGATGCTGTTTTATCGGGTAAAACAGTTCACGAGGAGCGTGTTTTAAAATCAGCAAAGGGTTTTCCCTATATCTTTATCGAACAATATATACCGTATCTGGATAACAAAGGGAGAGTAGCAGGTTTTTATACACTGCACACGCCGCGAGCACAGGAAAAGCATCTTGTTGTATCGAGAAAAAATCAGCAGACTGAGGCAATGCCCCACAATATTTTGTCAGTCAGCAAAAACAGCCTGTCGAGCGGAACGGATCCGAGAGACACCAGAACGGCGTCGCGGATTGCTCAAGCTATTGATGGCGGGAAGTTCAATGTCTATTGTCAAAAAATTGTCCCGGTTGACAAGAACGCCTTGCTGCCAGTTCAGTATGAAATTTTGATTCGCATGCTGGAAGAAGAAAATAATCTTATGCCTCCGGGTTCATTCCTTCCTTTGGTTGATCAGTTTGGGTTGATGCCGCAACTCGACTGCTGGGTTGCCGGTTATGTCATCAATTGGATTGCGGAAAATTGTAAGGAAACAAGAGCTGTTTTTTGCCTGAATATCGCCAGGGATACACTGTGCGACAAAAAATTCATTACCTTCATCAATGAAAAATTGCAGAAAAGTCAACTATCTGCTGATAAATTGTGCTTCGAGATTGAGGAAAACGATGCACATTCAAATTTGGAAGATGCGATACTTTTCACCGAGGCGATTCGTAAAATTGGCTGCCTGATTACGCTCTGCAGTTTCGGTCAGAGCCCAGCCTCAATGGATTTGCTTAAAAAAATGAAATTAGATTACCTGAAGATTGATGGCAGCATCATTTGCAACATGCTGCACGATGATGAAGATATGACGCGGATCAAAGGGATTAATCAGATTGCGCGCAGGCTGTCCATTAAAACAATAGCAGAACTTGTCGAAACCAGGGAAACATTAACAAAATTGAATGAAATTGGAATCAACTACGCGCAGGGATTTGGTATTGCTAAGCCCTGTCCGCTTGACGCGATTGATGTCGTGATGATGAATTCAAAAACCGGACCAGCAGCGGCTACCGAGAAAGAAGAGCGCAGGGTAGACGCATAAAGTTCATGCATAGTGATTCATCTGTTCTCCGATTCATTGCGCCGGAAAAGTTTGCGGTAAAGTCGAAGGCCGGGTAGCCGGTTGTGTAACGCCGCATTGCTCACCCATCCATCTTCCACGCGTTTCGGCGGTGGCGTAAACGGGGCTTCCCATGACCACGCTGTCGAACTCGGTATGTCCGGAAAAATCTTCAGGACTGGTAAAAACACCTTCCGCTGTGCCGTTGCCTTGAAACTGAGCGTTGTCGCAAAATAATTCGATTTGAAAACGATTTCCGCTGCGATTGGCATTTTTGACCGAACACCCCGACTGGCCATCATAGAAATAAGTGGGAATGTCCTGTGCCGCCATTGCCGGTGTGATACAGACATGGGATATTGCCGTTTTATTCTGGATTCTGGGCATCACCAGTCCGTACTGTCTGGCCAGATCAGTGATCTGCTGCATTGTGTCCGGTGGAATATGCGGCACCAGATTCAACAGATCGGAAGTTGTCGCCACTTCCCATAATCCGGGGCGGATGCCATCCTGATTTGCAGAAACTGGGGAGGCGACAATCATCAGGAAGAAAGCTGCGCGGAAAACGCTGTTCATGATAGTCATCATCGAAATACCAACAGGTTAACAGTGTGCATGTGGTGAGTGTCGTGAGTTTGCCAATTCTGAATTTATCCTGTCAGGAGTATAAACCAGGCAAGGCGTTTTTGTCTGAACGGCCTTCTGGTTGCCGGTCATGTTTTGGTAATGCGATGATCCGTTTTTCAAGTTCGCCGCCATTCCAGTGCGCGTGGTTGTCCTGATACAAAGCACGATCCAGCTGCCTTAATGTTTCGCGCACGGCAGGGTCGCTGAGTCGCAGCGCAAGTTCATCGAGTCCTTTGGGGGGCGCATCGGGCCAGTGGGCGGCTGCCCATTTGAGCAGGCAGTGGCGCGCATCCCGTGGATTATTATTCTGGCAGGCGGCAATAATACGTTTTCTTGCTTCCCGGATATTCTGCGGTTCGGCAGGGGATGTTTTTGTTTCTGCAACGGATTGCGGGGCGTCGCGGCGTTTGCGCCATAGCACACCCAGTGTCATCAGCCATAATGCGGCAAACAGCCAGGTCGTCCAGAACCAGCCGGCATGACCGGTTGCCTGTCCGTTCTTGGCTGCCGTATGCTCAGCCTGGAAAAACGGTGCTGTGGACAAGTTTTGCTGAGTTTGTGGTATGCCTGCTGTTTCATCGGGATCGACGAAATTCCGTGCAGGCATGGCCGTGCTGTTTTGCTGATTCGTACCAGGCAGGACTTCAATGACACGTTCCGGCAACGTTGCTGTCCGAGCGCTGTCTGTCGTGGTATCCCACCAGTGTATGGAAAAAGCAGGCAGAATATGCTTGCCGGGCTGCGTGGGCATATAGGCGAGGCGTAATGTTTTCTCGCCCTGAACATTATCGGACAGGTGTTGCGTACTCGACTGTGTGCGATCAGGGTAGACTTTAAAACCTTCCTGGTCGGAAAACTTCGGTTCAGGCAGTTGTTCGCCGGTCACACCCAGTGCTTCGATGATGATCGAGCGGGTGACCGGATCGCCGAAGTCGACACTGTTGTTTTCCGGTTGCCACGTTTCCCGCAGCCTAACCGATTCCGCCGGCAACCAGTATGGGGATTTGCTTTGATCGGGGCGCGACCGGACCTCGAGGGTGATCGCTTCTCCGCGCAGCCGGATTGGACGAGTATTGGTGAACAGGCGATCGAAGAATGGGTCATTCCGGTTGCTGCTCTGCGGAATTTGGGCGTTCAGCACCGGCGCGGGAATCACCATGAGACCGCTGGTCTGCGGGAAAATGGCGAACTGGCGTTCAATGACGGTGTAGGATCTGCCGTTGCGCTGGGCGACATACTCGCGGTCTTCTCCCAGTTTCTGCACCAGTGCGTTTTCGTGCTCAGGTTCGCTCAGACTGCCCTGCGCAAGACTGACAGCAAGAAAAACCCGCTGTGTATAACGTGCCATGCCTTGCACGTAGGGGTTGGTTTTATCGACTTCGGTTTCGATAAAAATCGGCGCGGCTGTGTCCGCATCCGTTCCGGCAGATGCTTCGATGACCTGTAGCTTCAGTTCAGGCGTGTATTCGCCATCGATTTTGAGCGGTGGAATGGTTAATTCGCCGTTGCGCAACGGAATCAGTGAAAGCGTCCAGGTGGTGCGTGAATCCATTTTACCGTTGACGATATTCACGCGACTGCCGCTCATGGTGCCGGTAACCTCAAAATCCTGATTCAATGCGCGGGTATCCGGCATGGCGGCGATCTGCCCGGCGGCTTCGATGGTCAACCTCACGGTTTCACCCTCGGTTATCCGGTGGCGGTCAAGATGTGCGGTCAGCGCGGCCCATGCCTGCGTGGTGATCAGGCACAGGCTGCACAGCAGGCTTGTACTGACAAGAAAATTACGGATTCTGTTCATTGTTGTCTGCGTTGCATGTGTTCCAGCATGAATTTGCGGCGCAGCAAACCGGCAGGATCTTCGGGAATCTGCCGCAGCCACTGCTCCAGCGCGATGTCTTCCTCGCTGCGTCGCTGTTCATCTTTATCGTCGAGTATCGTGTTTTCCTGCGCCGGTGTTTCTTCCTGTTGCCGATCGTTTATGTCAGGCTGATCGGCATCAGTGTCGTGCGTATTGGTTGGCTGATCATGCGTTTGCCGATGCGCGTCATGGTCGTCGCCGTTATCAGCGTCATCTCTGTTTTCAGCCTCGGTCGTGTCCTGTTGTTGCTCCGGTCTGTCTTCGGCGTCACTGTCATTGCTATTCTCCTGGTCGGCGGCGTTGTTATCGGTATTTTCCGATGATTGCGATGAATCTGTGTCCTGCTGTTGATCCTGTATCATTTTTTTCAGCAGTTCGAGATTGGCTTTGGCGTCTTCATGGCGCGGGTTTTGCTCCAGCACGTCGCGGTAGGCATCGATGGCCTGTTGCAACTCACCAGCGCGTGCGAGTGCATTGCCACGGTTATAGCGGGCTTCAAGCGTGTCGGATTCGGCAAATGCCTGCGCCGCGGCTTCATAATCACCGGCCTCATACAACGCCATGCCGCGCCAGCCGGGGTCGCGGAACTGCTGCGCGGCAGTCTGCGCATCGCCCTGCTGTAAATGGTTGTGCGCCTGTTGATCGGGTCGCAGCCATAAATCTTTCCAGCTGAACGCATGCGCCGGTGGCGGTGTGATCAAGATCAGGGCGAATCCGAGCAGCCAGCCGCGTCGGAATGCCGCTGCGGCGAGCAGTAATACCACCGGCATCAGCCAGACACCATATTCCACCCAGCGCGTAACGCCGCCCGTACTGCTTTCGACCGGATCAAAATTGCCTGCCGCATTGATTTCCGGCAGTAACCGGTTCAAGTCTGTATCGTCAGTCGTCAATCGGCTGAATGCGCCGCCGCCGGCGCGGGCGATCTCCTCCAGCGGCCCGGCATTGAAGCGTATCACTTCGGCAACACCGTTATTCATGATCGCGCCGCCGAATTCCGTGCCGACACCGAGGATGGAAAGGGTATGGCCCTGTTCGTGCAGCCGGCGCGCCTGTGCAAGCGCAACGGCAGGATCATCGATGCCGTCGGTGATGAGCAGCAGTTCGCCCTGCAATATACCTTTCAAATTGAGCAATTCGCCTGCCATCTGTAAGGCGGGCGCGGCGGAGCTGCCTTGCGCGGGAATAATATCCGTACTTAGCGCCGTGATCAGATTCCGGATGGTTGCGGTGTCTTCGGTAAGCGGCGTAACAACATGCGGTTCGCCCGCAAAAACAACCAGACCGTTACGGCCTTCGCGCGATCGTTCGAGGATATCGCTGATTTTAAAGCGCGCCCGTTCGAGGCGTGAAGGCGCCAGATCGCGCGCATCCATTGATGGTGACAAATCGAGAATCAGAATGCGCGACAATTGCGCATGCCAGACCGGTTCGGGTTGGCGTTCCCACACCGGGCCGGCGAGTATGAAGACCGCCAGCAGCCAGCCTGAGGCAAGCAGTACGAGTGGCAGGTGTGTCGACTTGCCGGGCGATTCCAGCCATAAATGGGACAATAGCCGTGGATCAAAAACGGCATGCCAGACGCTGCCTGAAGTCTGTTCGCGCCAAAGCGAAATCAGCAGCCAGAGCGCTGGAATGAGTGCCAGAAACCAGAGTGGGCGTAAAAAATGAAATTCTTCCATAAATAATGTTGCTTTTTACCAGCGCCGGGCGAGCAGAAAACTCATCAACAACCCGAGACCCAGCGGCCAGGTAAACAGTTCGTCCGTTGGACGAACGACGCGGTTACCTTTCAACGTGGGTTCGAGCTGATCCAGTCGTTGATAAATCGTCTCTAATGTTTCCTTGTCCGTAGCGCGGAAATACTGTCCGCTGGTAAGATCGGCGATGGTTCGCAAAGTTTCTTCATCGAGGTCGGATGCCGGATTGATCATGCGCATGCCAAAAAACCCCTGAACCTGACGCGGTTCTCCACCCACGCCGATAGTATAAATCCGCAGCTTTTGTTGCGCGGCAAGTTCGGCTGCTTTGCGCGGCTGCACATGGCCGGCGTTATTGGCGCCGTCGGTGAGCAGCACCAGTACGGCTTCTTCACCGGTGTGCTGCAGATACTTCAAATGCTTGATTGCCATGCCGATGGCGTCACCGATTGCGGTTTCCCGTCCTGCGATGCCGATTGCCGTGTCCTGCAACAGGCTTGCCACAGTGGTGTGATCAAATGTCAGCGGTGTCTGGAGATAGGCCTCGCTGCCAAACAAAATCAGACCGATGCGGTCGCCTTCGCGGCGGCGGATGAAGTCACCGGCTACCTGCTTGACGACTTCCAGCCGGTTGGTATGCTCATCGACAAGGTCTGCAATTTCCATACTGCCGGATACATCGACGGCGAGTATCAGATTGCGCCCGGTTTCAGGCAGCTCGGTTTCCTTGCCCAGCCACTGCGGCCGCGCTGCCGCGCTTACCAGCAGCAACCAGCACAGCATTAAACCCCATGCGCGTAGCGAACACAGCCGCAGGCGACTGACCGGCGTGATCGATTTTTCCGCATCGGCATGGATGAAAGGGGCAAACAATACGCCCTGATTGACGCCTGTTGCGGGCGGCAGGAAACGCCGGATCAGCCAGGGTAGAAAAAGCAGCAGAAACATCCAGGGCCAGGCAAAATCAAACATTCGTCTTTTTTGTTGGGGTATTGACGCTAATCCACCGACGCGCCAGCGTTATCAATTGATCCAGATCGGCCTGCTGCTTCTGGTAAGGCGTAAACTGTAATATCCGGCCCGGCCCATGCGAAAATTGTCCATTGCCGCCATGGGCATCGAGAAAATCAAGCCAGGCCTGTCCGGACAGCGCAGCGACTGTTTCTGCCGGCCAGCAGGCCAGCGCATAGCGCTTCAGTAACTGATTCAGTAAGGCAACGGGTTGGTCCGTCGTGTTCCGGTTTGTTTTCAGTAGTTTGAGTTCCTTTAAAGCTGCATATTTCGGCGCCATCCGCGTGTAATAGCGGTAACTCAGATAAATAGTCATGGCGATAATGATCATCGCAAGCCACCAGCCCGGTGCGGGCGGCCACCAGCCGACCGGAGGCGGAACATGAAGCGGACGCAGCGCAGCGAGTGGATCAGCTTCCATCACAGACTTTTTCCCTGCCGTGACAATCCCGTGCGCAATGCCTGCAACATGGGATCGCTGGTGGCGATGTCCATAAAATGAATGGCATGACGCAGACACAGATTGCGGACTTTCTCGCGATGACGCTGAAATTGCGCCCGCCATTCCGCCACCGTTGCGGCGTGACGGGTATCGATGGTCATGCGCCGCTGGTTGACACCCAGACGATAAGTGCCGGGCGGTGGCGGCGTGATCTCCAGCGGATCATAAAGATAAGTGGCAATGACATCGTTGTGCTGCGACAATGCGCTCAAATGCCGCTCTGCCGCATCGCCGGCTTCCCTGAAATCACTGAATATGACAATCAGGCTGCCTGGCAGGGCGATACGCGCCATGCGTGCCAGTGCCCGATCCATGCGCCCCGGCATCATGTCAGCCGGATGATCCGGTTGCAGCTGCACCATGCTGCGCAGCAAATGCAGCAGTCCCGATTCGCGCGCTGCCGGCTGGATTTCACGATGCGCTTCGGCAGCCTGAACAATGCCGCCGACACGGTCGCCGGCGCGTACCGCAGCCCAGCCTGTCAGCGCGCTCAAACGGCCTGCCAGTACTGATTTATATTGCACGCGACTGCCGAAATACATGCCTGGATGCAAATCAACCAGCAACATTACCGGGCGTTCACGTTCTTCGCGAAACAACTTGGTATGTGGCTGCCCACGCCGCGCGGTTACGCGCCAGTCAATCGTGCGCGCGTCATCACCGGCCTGGTACGCGCGCACTTCGTCAAATTCCATGCCGCGGCCATGGTAGACCGAAAGATAACCACCGGCCTGCGCGGATAATACTCGCCTGCGCGCACCGAGTTCCAGTCCGCGGGCAGCGGCGCGCAAGCGGATAAGCTGATTGAGTTCAAGCGCAGTGCCTTCGCTCATGGCGCCGGTACGCTGACTAATATCTGATCAATGCATTGCTGGGCGGTGATGCCTTCCGCTTCCGCCTCATAATTCAGCAGGATACGGTGACGCAACGCATCGGCGGCAACTGTCTGTATGTCTTCCGGCGTAACGAAGTCACGCTCCGCCAGCCACGCTGTGGCGCGCGCCGCGCGTTCGATTGCGATGGCACCGCGCGGACTGGCGCCCCAGCGTATCCAGCTGGATAATTCCTGACCATATTGCGCTGGATTGCGCGTTGTTTCGATGATTTCAATAATATAGTCTTCCACCGCTTCGGCCAGATGCAGTTGCATGATTTCGTGCCGTGCGGTAAACACCTGTTCCTGGCTCACTTTCTGTACACTGTACGGACGGTTGTGTTCCAGCGTGCACAGTACTTCATGGCGCACCAGTTGCAGTATTTTCCGGCTGGCGTCCTTGTCCGGATAGGTCACGCGCACATGCAGCAGAAAACGGTCCAGTTGCGCTTCGGGCAATGGGTAAGTGCCTTCCTGTTCAATCGGGTTCTGCGTGGCCATGACTAAAAACAGCGGCGGCAATGGATAACTTGCGGCACCGACAGTAATCTGTCGCTCTTCCATTGCTTCGAGCAAGGCGGATTGGACTTTGGCCGGTGCGCGGTTGATTTCATCGGCGAGGATGACGTTATGAAAAAGCGGTCCTTTGTTGAATGTGAAACTGCCGGTTTCAGGATGAAATACATCACTGCCGGTCAGATCGGCAGGTAACAAATCCGGCGTGAACTGGACACGGTGAAAATCCGCCTCAAGACAATTGGCCAATGACTTGATGGCGCGTGTTTTCGCCAGACCTGGCGCACCTTCCAGCAACAAATGACCATCGCACAGCAAAGCCAGCAATAGCCGCTGAATCAATGCCTGCTGGCCGACGATCTGTTGTTCTATATCGTGATGGAGCTGTACAAAAGCTTCTCTACAGGTTTTGTTGTTCATTTATAGGCTTATCCTGTGTTTCGGGGATATTCTCAGGGGTTTTTTGAATCATCTTATCCTGATAAGTTCCGATCAAATTGGGGGCGAATTGAATGCATGACACAGTATAAGACGATATGTCTCTGTTTGAGAAATTGCATTACTATAAAAACCGGGCGAAAACGGAAAGTTTGAGTCAAGTTTTACAGTAATTGCGTGATGAATCCGATGTGTCAGTCAGTTTATGAAAACATGCGCATCCCGCCACGGGAAGCAGAATCCGGAATTTCATGATTGAAACCTAAAAAACCTCAGTTGACCGTTATCCGCGATGACTAACGGTATGAATAAATGGAACAACCTGAACAATATCAACTTACCCAAATGGTGAATCACACGATGGTATTTATAGCACGCTGCTTTTTAATTC
>CAZXBP010000002.1:0-52090 GCA_964639015.1 uncultured Nitrosomonas sp. | reverse complement strand
GCAGCGTGCTATAAATACCATAGTGTGATTCACCATTTGGGTAAGCTGATATTGTCCAGGTTGTTCCATGTATTCATACCGTTAGTCATCGAGGGTAACGGTCAACTGAGGTTTTTAGGTTTAAGCATCATCGTATCGCAACAAGAATGGATAAGGCCTGATAACTGGTGCAGACCATATCGGACGATTCGAGTACCGGTATCCACTTACTAGAATATATCCGCCCGCTGCCGTTTCTGGCTGCCGGGCGGTTTTTCTTTATACCAATGATCAGCAGATCGCTATTTAGCGGTCAGGGTAATCAGCCTGATTGCACCGACACGGAATCAAGATCTGCACAAAAAAATCACTGACCGGATATCTCTTTCAGGAAAAAATCATTAGCGATTGATTATATGAAATATAAAAAAGAAGGAAGATCTATTTTACTAATTTCATCACGTTTCTTCCTGACGCCTTGTCGTTGTAGGCCGATTACTATGCTAAAAATCCAGATTTTGTTACAACATTTTTTGCTCGCCCCGCGTTTTGTTTAAAACTTTTAAGGAGACGCCCTTTTAGAGGTGACAACCAGAATCGTTCGCAGTAGATCAGTCTATTCTCGGACAGTCTCCTAGCCTGACACAGGATGCGACTGAGTACTTACCGCCTCGTGCAACTTTAGTACAATTAGTAAGTCTATCCATGGGTGTATAATTCTGAATTGAGCTTCCGGGATATTCCCCAAAACAGGGGAATCAGACAATGGTTAGTCACAAAAAAAATTATCAGGCAAAGCTGTTTGCGCCATTTGCGGTTTTAGGCATCTGTACAGAAGAAGACTGGTTAACCGAAATCGATTATTTGCCGATAGATACACCACTACAGACACCGCATACACCTTTGGCAAAGGAAGTTTGTGCGCAATTAGAGGCCTATATCGCAGATCCGAAATTTATCTTTGATCTTTCGTTGCATATCAGTGGAACGGCGCATCAGCGCCGGGTGTGGCAGAAAATTCAGGAAATCCCGAGTGGCCAGACGACCAGCTACGCGGAGATCGCGGCGGTAATCCATTCTGCGCCAAGAGCGGTGGGAAGGGCCTGCGGGGCGAACAAAATACCAATTATTATTCCGTGCCATAGAATTATTGCCAAGAATGGTGGGTTGGGCGGTTTTATGAATGCCAGTGAAGGCGATCCTTTAGAAATTAAACGTTGGTTATTGAAACATGAAAGTATCTGAACAAAATGCCGCAATTTTCGACGAATTTTTCGATGCCTTATGGCTTGAAGACGGTCTGGCGCGTAATACACTGCAAAGTTACCGTAATGATTTGCAGGTTTTTGCGGATTGGCTCAGTCAGCATAATAGCCATAAAAAAGAATCCATCATTGATGCAACACATGCAGACCTGCTGGATTTTTTGGCCTCAAGAGTGGATGCGAAAAAGAAGGCCAGCACTACCAGCCGGGAATTGTCCAGTCTGAAGCGCTTTTTCCGCTATCTGTTGCGCCAGGGAAAAATCATGACTGATCCGAGTTTGAATATCGCGGCACCAAAGTTGATACGCAATCTACCTGAAAGTCTGACTGAGCAGGAGGTTGAATTGCTGTTGCAGGCGCCAAACCTGAACAGCTCACTTGGCCTGCGTGACCGGGCAATGCTGGAAGTATTGTATGCCAGCGGATTGCGGGTTTCAGAATTGATTAATCTGAAATATTCTCAGGTTAGTCAGGACATGGGCGTAGTCAGGGTAATGGGTAAAGGCATGCGAGAGCGCCTGACACCGCTCGGTGAGGAATCCATGGAATGGCTGAGTCGCTATACGCGGCAAGCCCGTCCTTTGTTATTGCAGGGTATCGTTACCGATACTGTTTTTGTCACGGCACGCGGCGGCGCGATGACTAGACAGGCGTTCTGGTATCTGATCAAGCGGCATGCCAAAGCGGTCGGTATATCCAAGCCATTGTCGCCGCACACGATACGTCATGCGTTCGCGACACATTTGCTAAATCATGGCGCTGATCTACGAGTCGTGCAGTTGCTGCTAGGGCATTCGGATATTTCTACAACGCAGATTTATACTCACATTGCGAGCGAGCGTCTGAAACAGCTTCATACCAAACATCACCCCAGGGGCTGAACTGAAGAACAGCAGGAATCTGGAAGAATTTTCGCTATTCTTCGAGACGCAGCTGCGGAAACAGGATAACGTCGCGGATACTCGGACTGTCGGTAAACAACATGACCAGGCGATCAATGCCGATGCCTTCCCCCGCAGTCGGCGGTAGTCCGTATTCCAGTGCACGGATATAGTCGGCGTCATAGTGCATTGCTTCATGATCTCCGGCCTCTTTCGCCCTGGCCTGTTCCATAAATCGGGCTGCCTGGTCTTCCGGATCATTCAGCTCGGAAAATCCGTTGGCGATTTCACGTCCTGCAATGTACAGCTCAAAACGGTCGGTAATTTCAGGGTTAAGATCATTGCGTCGAGCCAGTGGCGATACTTCGGCTGGATAATCGACGATAAATGTCGGTTCGAAGAGCAAATGTTCTGTTGTGTTGTCAAAAAGCGATAATTGCAATCCACCGATGCCGTCGTTGGGGTTGTAATGAATATTCAGTGTCGACAGGCGATCGACCAGAAAATCACGATCATTGAGCTGCGCTTCGGTATATTCAGAGTGATACTTCATGATGGCCTGCGTGATTGTCATGCGCGCAAAAGGTATGCCGAAATCAATTTCACGTTGCTGGTAGGTTACTATCGTCGTGCCAAGAACAGCTTGCGTTACAGTGCGCAACAATTCCTCAGTAAAGTCCATTAAGAAACTGAAGTCCTGATAGGCTTCGTAGAATTCCAGCATGGTAAATTCCGGGTTATGCCGTGTTGAGATACCTTCATTCCTGAAATTCCGGTTGATTTCAAAAACTTTTTCCAGACCGCCGACAACCAGTCGCTTGAGATACAACTCGGGTGCGATACGTAAAAACAATTCCATATCAAGCGCGTTATGATGCGTAATGAACGGCCGTGCCGAGGCGCCCCCGGGGATCGGGTGCATCATGGGTGTTTCCACTTCAAGATAATCCCGCGAAACAAAGAAATCGCGCATCGCCTGAATAACCTTGGAGCGGACGATAAAAACCCGACGTGTGTTTTCATTGGTCATCAGGTCGAGATAGCGCAGGCGGTATTTCTGTTCCTGATCAGTCAAGCCATGAAATTTTTCCGGCAACGGGCGTAATGATTTTGTCAGTAACTGCAGGTGGTTTACCCGGATTGAAAGCTCTCCGGTCTGAGTTCTGAACAAGATGCCTTCAGCGCCCAGAATATCGCCCAGATCATGATGTTTGAATGCCGTATGTGCTGATTCACCGGTATCGTTGTTGGAAATAAACAACTGTATGCGTCCGCTCATATCCTGAATGGTGGCGAAACTTGCTTTACCCATGACACGCTTCAGCATCATGCGGCCAGCGACTTTAACACGCACCGGTGAGATTTCCAGAGCTTCCTTGGGCTGTTCTCCGTATTGTGCGTGCAGTGCCGCAGCCAGATGCTCGCGGCGAAAAGTATTTGGATACGCATTTCTG
Organism: uncultured Nitrosomonas sp.; assembly: GCA_964639015.1. Classification (GTDB taxonomy): domain Bacteria; phylum Pseudomonadota; class Gammaproteobacteria; order Burkholderiales; family Nitrosomonadaceae; genus Nitrosomonas. The sequence continues at coordinate 48,511 of CAZXBP010000002.1, read as the reverse complement.
TTTTGACGCAGTGCATTCAGCTTGGCGCGACGCTCTGCGATGATTTGATTTTCTTCTTCCTGATGCGGTGGAGTAGTAGACGTGGTTTCCTGGGTCATGTTTGCGTATTTTGGGCCGGCGATGAATTAGCAATAATATTGTGGAAAAATGTCTATTATACGCGTGACAACCGGGTTGCGTAATCCATTTCGTGCCCGGTTGTTCAACCACATTGCATGTTCTCGCCAGGGGATATTCAAATAATGGCGAGTTGCTGTGGTTTTTATCTACCCTTTGCATTCATGTGATAAATCTCATAGCATTTGCCGCTGTTACTTTTATACTGGGCGACAAGAAGAGGGAGTAGATTGGAATATGTTGACTATTCGGTTGCAGATCATGGCTGTTGTGGTTCAATAGTATTCGCCAAAGTTTCGATCGATATCGTCGTTATTCATCAAACTCTATTTAAGGCGATTTTTTCCAGTAATCTGGCTACTTCCTAAGTTTACGAAAGTGAAAAGCTAGGAGTCTGTCGGACTTAAGGCTAATCTACTGCGCCAATGGGATAACGGCTCATATTTTCTCAATTTTTCGTTACATAGTCTTGCTATGCGCCTCAAAATTGAGAAAATCTGCACTCGTTCTCCCACTCGGCTCGCTACGATTACTTAAGTCCGACAGACTCCTAGCAGAGATTTTAGGAAAAACCCGGCAGTGATTGGTTGTCAGAATTTAATTCAGCCCGAGTAGCAATCATATACGTGTCAACGGAATTTAACGAAATGAATCATAAACTGCATTTGCATGCCACCCGATTAGTGACTTTGGGCGCTATTTTCTTTGCCATTGTCACGTCAACAGTATTTTATTTTTATAATCTGGCTGCACAACGAAGTGACATGGAAAAGGCAATTGAACAATTGTTCGTGACAGTAAGAATTCCGGCAGAAATTTCGGCGTATCTTGATAACGATGATCTGGCCAGAGAAGTTATTGATGGGTTGCTGGAGAATGATGTTATTTCAGCCGCAGCCCTGACAAGTAGAACGGGCATGGAAGTGACATCCGACGATGCCGTATCATTGGATGATGCGTCTGCTTCCTTGTTTTTTTCACTGTATAACCCGTTTGAAGCTTCAGACCGGATGGGTATATTGCAGATTCGTTTGAATAAAGAATTGCTGGATCAGTCCGTCAAGCATGCAGTGCTGGAACAGATGGTGATTCTACTCGTTCTGATTATTATAGTAGCCCTGCTGGTTCTGATTATGATGCGACGCTTGTTAACGACGCCAATCCAGTCGATAGCGGATAATCTGCATAAAATCAAGTCGGGCGATGACGACCGTTTGTGCTGCCCCAAAGGACATGAAAATAATGAAATTGGCAATTTAGTCGCCGATATTAATAAACTGCTTATATCTGTACGCGATACCATTGTGCAAGAGCGGCAATTACGGAATCAGGTCGAAGCAATGGAAAAACACTTCAGATTGATCTTTGAACGCGCCAGCGCCGGAATTTTTCTGTTGGATAGAGGCTTTCATTTAAGATCATCTAACAGAGCTTTCCAGAAAATAGTCGGTATAGCGGGGGTAGAGCGCCGGTTAAAAAAGAAAAATATTTATCTGCCTGAGTTGTTTTCAGACCCTCATCAAGTTAATGATTTATTGAATGATATTCTAAAAACACACAAGCCCATGGCGTGTGATCTTCAGCTTGAACAGATTTCCTGTGGTGAAGAGAGATGGCTGCACTGTCTGTTTTCGGTCGTGCACAGTGATCAAGACAAAAATGAAGAAGAAGCTTTGATTGAAGGGCTTGTCATTGACGTGACGGAACGTACCTTTCAGATGGAACGCGTTTTGTATGAATCTGAACATGATCCTTTGACGCAGCTGTTCAATCGGCGCGCAGGAGACCAATTGTTGAATATTATGCTGGCGAATGCGGAAAAGGATAATGAACAGCTGGTGCTATTGCTTATTGATCTGGATGGTTTCAAGGAAGTTAATGATCATTTTGGCCATAAAGCTGGAGACAAAGTATTAATAGAAGTCGCCAATCGCCTGAAGGCGACAATTCGCAAAGAAGATATTCTGATACGGCTGGGAGGCGATGAGTTTGTCATCGCATTTAACGTGGTGGGAGAAAGCCGCAGTGAAATAGATCATTTTGTTGAAAACCTGTTCAATCGTTTCAAGACTGAAATACAATTGAAAGACAGCAGGAGTGTTATTATTGGTTCCAGTATCGGTATCGCGGTTTATCCACATGATGGTAAGACCATTGGAACACTCATGTCCAACGCGGATTCTGCGATGTACCTGGCCAAGCGGGAAGGAAAAAATCGCGCTTTCTATTACCGTGCCGCATGATGTGCATGCATGTCGTTTTTATTTGCCACTATGAAGCAACTGCTTAAATTAACATCAATTTCAATTATTTTCCTGCTTGTCCTGTTTTTTATTAAAACCATCTTGGCGATTACCACCGGATTAGCGGAATGGATCAATACCGCAATCTCGTTATCGTTTGCCGTACTGGTGAGTTGGTTTTCATGGCGATGGCTTTCCGGAAAAAATATCGGCATAGCGGCGGCTGTTCTGAGTGGTGCTTTAATTCTGGGTGGTTTTGGATTTGTCTTTGGTTTTTTCGGACCAATGCTCATCACGCGTGATACGCAGCAGGCGGCGACTATCGGGATTTTTATCGCCAGTCCGCTGGGTCTGCTGCTGGGTGCTGTTGCCGGCTATATCCTGGTATCCCGACAAAAACAATCGGCAGATCGGTAAATTTCACAATTGAATTTCAGGCAGGCCTAGGGAATAGTTTGCCGTGACCACGTATCAGATAGTCTTCCGATTGCATTTCCATTAATCGTGAGACCACACGTTCGAATTCAAAGCCGATGTTGCCTGAACGATATAATTGTTGAGGCGATGCTGCCGCAGAACACAGAAATTTAACGTTATGCTCATATAATGCGTCGATAAAGTGCATGAAACGGGTGGCCTCACTGGTATTTTCATGCGTGAACTGCGGAATAGCGACCATGATCACGGTATGATAGGCTTTTGCTACGGCAAGATAGTCCGCTGCTCCCAAAGGATTGGCGCAGAGGCGCTTAAATGAAAATACCGCCACGCCGCGTGCAGACTTCGGAACAAACAATTTGCGTCCCTGAACAATCAATTCGCCGCTCGGCACTTTGTCACGGTCTTCGATATTGCGGTCTGTTAATCGAAAGAAAGTGGTCGATAACGCCGCTGTTGTTATGTCATTTACCGGATGAAAATAGGTTTCCACGCCTTTCAGGCGGTCGTAGCGGTAATCTATCGGGCCGTTTAGCGGAATAATCTCCATCCTTTGCTTGATGCGATCAATGAATGGAATGAAACGATGGCGGTTTAAACCGTTTTTATAAAGCTCATCCGGCCCTCGGTTGGAGGTGGAAACAACCACCACGCCTTGATCAAACAATTCCTGAAATAAGCGTGTAACCACCATCGCATCGGCAATGTCGGTAATCTGCAATTCGTCAAAGCACAGCAATGTTGTTGTGCTGGCGATTTGGTGCGCTATGGCGGGCATCGGATCATCAAGGTCAATTTTTCTATCACGGGCGATCCCGTTTAAAGCCAGTTTACGCTGCTGCGTCAAAAGACCGTGCCAGGCTTTCAACCGCGCATGAATATCCAGCATGAATTCCTGAAAATGCATGCGCCGTTTCGCAGATAACGGTGCTGTTTCATAAAATAAATCCATCAGCATCGATTTTCCGCGGCCAACGCCGCCGAAGAGATAAATTCCCCTGGGAATATTCAGAGTACTGTCCGCGCGGGAAAACAGACGTGACACCCAATTGCTTTTACGAATATTCGAACGGGCGTAAGAACTTAGTTCTTCATACAGACGCTCCAAAGCGTTAATTGCGTTGGCCTGATCAATATCCGGCTTTAACTCGCCGGCCTCCATTAAAGTTTGATACTCAATCCGGGGGGTATATTTTTGGTCAGCGATCATGGGCTGCGTGATGAAAAATAAGGTATGGTTTTTTATTCAGCAGGCTGCTATGGCCAGGCAGTATTTTTATAACTATTGTTCAAGGTTAATCTGATCAAATGTTCCTGTTTTAAACATTCTGGCTTGAATTCTTCACTCAATTTGAGTAACGCAGATTACATCTGCAGCCGGATAAAGCCTCTGGCTGCGAAATTGCTCAGTAAAGTGGGATTCATCACAGATCATCGATTATATATGAATTATATTCACCATCGATTCGGCACGAGTTAGATCCTCGGTGCAGGGGACTCTGCCGGACACTTCATTGAGTAAGATTAAACAGGAGCCTTGTTATGAAATACACGACGATTAAAAGTATTCTGGTTTTGCTGGCCATGCTATATATCCCGAACGCCTTGGCGGGTTCCAGCATATATAGCGCGTTTGTTACAGCCGAGAAAGCTGGCGTAATTGATCAAACGAACATTTCCGCCCCTTCATACACTGCTTGCGAAATTCGAAAAGCTGATGTCATCAACAATTATTTGGCAACGGGTTATACCATACTGAATACATCCAGTTGTGTTCCCATTTTATTACGGTTGCCGGAGCTGATTCATCCGGAATGGCATCCTCGCTGGCCAATTCCACCGGTATGTTTAAGTTGCCCACCGTGGGATCTGAATGTTTTAGAAGTATTGGATCCTTATCTGGCGAAACAGGTTCGTGAATTGAGCCAGAAATACCGTATCGAAGAATACCTGAAAGGATTACGAAACCTGCAGAATAAATTCGATCTGGAAGGATTTGACAGAGCACTGGGTGAGATGGATGCGCAGCAACAGTTCAAATAATCGCTAAAACTTCTTGATACGTAAGAAGGCTGAGATTTGTCTCAGCCTTCTTTTTTCTCTGGATATCAACATTGATGGTCAAAGCATACGAAAACCGGATCAAGAAACTCGAAACCGACAAGGCGGTGCTTATCGAAAAATCGTCTCAATCGCTGCATCGGATGCGTTCATACAATGCGGTACTTAGAACCACTGAAACCTCATTATATTCCAATAGGTTATTGATTGTTACGGACAGCAAAAATCATCTGGCGGAGAAGGCGGGATTCGAACCCGCAGTGTAAATTAATAATATAATATAAAACAGTTAGTTATGATTGCGATGTTGCCCAAAAATAAGCATAAATGGGCATGTTTTGGCATAGAATGGGCAACATTCTGGGCAACATTTTTTTTGTAATTAAGAGAGGATTTTCGGTTTTTCTATTTCAATTAAAAACAACAATGAACCAGAAGAGCAACAATTCCTCAATGATTGAACAAATAATTCTTAGTATTTTTCCTACCTTAATGGATGACTCGAATACCACGGTATGCTGGAAAACCGGAACATCCCCAGAACCTGCATCCAGCATTTGCACCTTTCTTGGCTATTCGTTTTACCATCAACTGTCCGCATTTCGGGCAATCCGGTACAGCCGATGATATTTCGATTTCAGGCGAGAACTTCAAAGAAGATTTTCTCTTGGTAGAAGTCTGAACCGGGTTATTTTTAGCAACTTCTTCAATCATTGCTGCAAGCCTGACGCCATCAATTAGATCGATATTCTGTCTTTTGCAAAATAATGCGCTTCAGCCGTAAAAACGCTGTCAAATTTCACCTTTAATGGAGCCACCCGTTTTCGGTCTAATGGAGCCACTTTAAAGTGGTGATTTTCGGGTTCAGACAGGGTGTATTATTTTTCTTTTTTGGGTTCTTTTTCAAGTTGCTCGTCTATGGGTTTAGGTGAGCGATAACTTTTGCCGTCGAGGACGACGCGGTAAGCGCCGTGTCTAAGTCTGTCCAGGGTTGCGGCACCTAGCAGCTGGTTGGGGAAGGCGTCACCCCATTCGCCGAAGTCAAGGTTGCTGGTAATCACTGTAGCCGTGCGTTCATAACGTTCTGCGACCAGATCGTGGAAGTCCTCGTCATGGGGCGGGCGCAGTGGTTTTTTTTTCTTCATGTTGCTCTCTGATTTGTGGCCGTGTAGCGGCCTGAGGGGCTTCTTACCATGAAACTTTTAACACCCTGAAAACACAAGGCTACCACTTCGAACATAACTTTGGCCGCGGTTACCGGTATTTGTCCACTGTTTTTGCCTATTTGATGATGCTGGCGTTTTTGGTCGATCAGGTACAGCAGCGCTGTTGTGTCTTGTTTCAACAGGCAAAACAAAATGCAAAGCGCAGTAAAAACTTCTGGGAGAAGATGCGCGGATTATTCCTCCACTACCTCTTCCGGATTGGGAGACTTTGTATAAGTCTATTGCCTTTGGAATAAAACCAACTGTGCTGATCTTTAACCCAGATTTTCCATTAGCTGGCATTCCTAATGGAAGACATTAGAAAAACTTATTGAATACATTGGGGTTTCTATAAATTATCTTTGTTTAGCTTTCCAAGTTTTTCTTCCAAATAATTTTGGTGGATGTTGTTTATTCAATGAGCTTTTCGTCAGCACTAAATTTCTATTGGAAAATCTGGGTTTAACGACTCATCTTAATGCTCTAGCCGAGGCAAAAGTATGTTCGAAGGGTGTTTTATAGGGAAAAGTAGCCAATTGTAAAAACTGGCTTGAGTCAGATTGTTTTGCTTTGCCTCAAAATATAGATTGCGCAAAAAATTCATCAATTTGATTTTGCAGCAAATGTTGTTCGAATTAGCGGGAGGTGCTGGTGCAAAATTATTTTGCTTGACAAATAACTATACTCTAGATAGTGTTCCTTCAAGAAGCATCTTTTTCAATCGATTATATTTTTAAAAAATATAATTCTATTTTATTCAGTTCGCTATCTGATTAAGTAGAAGGGAGAGGGAGGGAAAGTGCATGGCAGATCATCGGGCTATAACGGCTGTGGTTGAAGCGCTGATTCAGCAATTGCGTGATAATTATGAGGCAGCTGATTTTAATAGCGATCTACAGCTTGAATTCAAGGCCTATGTGGCAAAGGATTTCACTCAGCCGATGACAGCAGGTGTTTCATTATTCCTCTATCGGATATTTCCAAACAGTGTTCACCGTACCCCCGTTGGTCATTCAAGAGTAGATGGTCAGAATATAAAAACCCAACTCCCATTAGATCTGCATTTTCTGCTCACTGCATGGGCGCAAGATGCTTCACTACAGTATACCATAGCGGGTTGGATGATGCGCGAACTGGAAGACATCCCAGTCTTACCTGCAGGTCTTTTGAATCAACACTATCCTGATCTTTTTCATGAAGATGAGACAGTGACAGTTACTCCCGTTGAATTAACGACCGAAGAATTATTTCGTATTTGGGATGTTATTGTTAATCATGCCTATCAAATTTCAGTACCTTATGTGGCACGTATAGTCAAGATTGATTCAAAACGTTTACGTTCTGGTGTCGGTCGTCCGATTCAAGAGCGAGTCATAGGGACTGGCGAGGCTGGTCAGGGGAAAACATGATGATGGGTTTACAATTGTCAGGGCCTGTCGAACGTCAGGCAATTTTTACTCCCTTGGGGATCCGGTTTTGGGACCCAGCATTGGATCGCCAGATATCTGATGGCCTGACAATTACAGCAACACCAATGGATGAAAGAGGTAAAGTTACATTAGCTCAAAGAACGGCGTCTGGTATTTATGCGTTTTATGGGCTACCTGGCTTGCGCAATATAGAATACCCATCGGATGTTACAAACTTTGAAAGCAGTCCTCCATTTACACGCCGTTTCATTGTTCGGGTTGTTGATAATCACCATCGTTTTTTGGATACCGTATTTGGTGTTAATTTACCATATTTCGGTATTTATCCAACAGATCCATCTAATAGTTTGCCGGGTTTTTATCTATTTTCGGCACCGACCAGGCCTAGCATACCTAACTTGGCAGTAGTGCGTGCACAAATAATCGAAAAGTCCGATTCAGCAACAAATAAGCCAGCGGCATATGCAGCATTGGAAATCGAGGATCCTAACAATCGTGTCTGGTATGGAATTGCGGATGAGTATGGCAGTCTAGCCGTGCATTTTCCTTATCCCACGTTTACCAGTCCACCACCTTCATCTCCCCCTGTGGCAGAAGGTAATCAACAATGGGAGATTACAATTCGGATACGTTATGCGCCAGAGAAACTAACTATATTGCCAGGTTCATCTATTCCTGATTTGTATAGTATTTTAGACCAGCCTCAAGGAATGATATGGCCAACAACAAGCGCATCTGTTGAGAGTCTATCAGCAACATTGAATTTTGGTGAGGAGTTAATTCTTCGTACTGATGCGCAATCTGAGTTATGGGTTCAGTCCGGTTAAATTTCATTGTTATTTTGAGAGGAGAACTTCAATGCCAGAATATTTAGCCCCAGGAGTTTATGTCGAAGAAGTTAGTTTTCGATCTAAATCGATAGAAGGAGTCAGTACAAGCGTGGCAGGATTTATAGGACCTACCCGCTATGGCCCAACTGAAGGTCCCCCAGAGTTGCTTACCAGTTTTTCTGATTTTGAGCGCATCTACGGTGGCATCGATTATCTCGAATTTGATGGTGATCTGCAGATCAACTATATGGCTCATGCCGTGCGTGCATTTTTTGATAATGGCGGCAGTAAATTGTATGTAACACGCATTTTTTCATCAGATAATGAAAACGACAGTGTGGCAATTTCGCCTGATACATCACCGCCAAGTGAAATAACTTTACATGCACGTTTTCCCGGCCAAGCCGGTAATATGCGTATCGTGTTTGCAGTGCGCGCTTCGCCTAATCTTTTAGTAGGTGGAGTAGATGGTAGTCCTGTGCGGTTAAGTGGTGTCCGTGAACACGATGTGGTTTTTATAAAACATGGGACGCATGTTGCTTCGCCGCCCGAAATTGATGGTTTATATGACGTGATCAGAGACGGTGAACAATTGGCATTTGGCAGAGGCACTAATATTACAGGAAGACCGGATGATCTAAATCCCAGTGCCGACACGGAAGGGGACCAAGTTTATCGTATTACGTTGAGTGTTCGGGTTCGGCGTCCAGGTCGCTTTGAGGATGAACAGGTATGGACGGATCTTGCGCCGCATCCCAAAGCTCGGAATGCCATCACAAGTTTGTTCACCCAGAATCCTACATCACGCCAACAATACTTGACCATTCCGTTTGCTATCACGTCATCGGATTCGCAAAATGAACTCGAACTGGATTCTGGCGCTCATTTGCTCGCAGCATTATTTCCAGAAGATTTCTTAACGGAAGGGGATATAAGAAACTCGTCGCCAACACTTACAGAACTTGAGAAAGCCTATAACTTAGGAAATGGCAACGATGGTCAGCTACCCACACCTGATGCCTACAAGGGTCAAGAAATGGGGCGAGATGATTCATCATCAGGTGAAGTGCGTCAAAGTACAGGTCTTGAGACATTTGCTGAAATTGAAGAAATATCAATTGTTGCAGCGCCTGGACACTCCTATAACTATATTAATAATAAAGGGAGTATTGATCAAATCGTCCAGTATCTCATTACACATTGTGAACGTATGCGTTATCGAGTTGCCGTTCTTGACTCGCCCAATAAACAAGTGCTTTCAGAAGTTCAGGAATTTCGAGGAAAGCTGGATTCAAAATATGCTGCACTATATTATCCTTGGATAACAACTATTGATCCGATGGATCCTGATGGACGTCGTGAAATTCATATACCCCCCAGTGGTTATGTGGCAGGTATTTATGCACGGACTGATGTGCAGTATGGTGCATTTAAAGCTCCTGCCAATGAAGTCACGTTAGGGGGGATAGGTTTTGAGTTGTTGCTGAATAAAGCACAGCAAGACATCTTGAATCCCTTAGGCATTAATTGTTTCCGTTTCTTTGAAGGGCGTGGTTTTCGCTTATGGGGCGCTAGAACGATCAGTTCCGACCCGGAATGGAAATACATCAGCGTGCGTCGATATTTTGCCTATCTTGAGCATTCGATAGATAAAGGGACGCAGTGGGCGGTTTTTGAAAATAACAGCGAAGCGCTTTGGGCGAATGTCCGTCAAACAATTGCTGACTTTTTGGTTAATGAGTGGCGTAATGGTGCCCTCATGGGTACCAAACCGGAAGAAGCTTTTTTCGTACGTTGCGATCGTTCCACAATGACTCAAAATGATCTTGATAATGGACGACTTGTCTGCAAGATAGGTGTGGCGGTTGTTAAACCCGCCGAGTTTGTCATCTTCCGTATCGGTCAGTTTACCGCCGATCGTAAGTCTTAATCTTGATAAGCTACTAAAGGAGTGTGAGTTATGGCTGTACAGCGGGATAATCCTTACGGTGCATTTAATTTTAGGGTAACAGTAGACCGATTCGGAGGAAATGCCGATGCAACACGTGCGGGTTTTCAAGAAATCAGCGGTCTTGGTATGGAAGTAACGGAAGCCGAGTATCGTAATGGCAATGAAAAAGAGAATCATGTCCGCAAAATGAACGGCATCTATAAGGCGAGCGACGTAACCTTTAAACGGGGAATCATTGGTTGGACTGACTTTTACGACTGGTTAAAAGATGTTCGGCAAGGCTCACAGACTGTTCGCAGTAATGTGACCATCGAGTTGATGGATGAAGCCAGGACAGGTCCAGTTATGACATGGATACTCATTAATGCGAAACCTAAAAGCTACAAAGGCGCCACATTAAATGCCAAAGGTGGCACTGATGTGGCAATCGAGGAATTGGTTTTGTCTTGTGAAAAAATGAACCTGGAAAATGCAGAAGACCACTAGTGATTATTTGACATGATATCGACTACTACTGCATTCCGACTTCCAGGGGTATACTTTTTACCCCAATCCTCTGATACTACACGGGGGTTGCCACCACTTGATGTGGCAGCATTTGTCGGTTTTGCTGAGCGGGGTCCTTTGCATCTGCCTGTGCCGATCGATGATATGCACATGTATCAAAGTATCTTTGGTGGGGATTTCGCATTAGCCAGAGAGATTGATGGTGGTGCTGATATTCCATCTGATCCAACACCGGGTACTACACCATTGACACATGATGTGAAGGGACGCACGGTCTTTGCAAATCTTTCACGTTCAGTTGCAATGTTCTTTGCAAATGGAGGAAGACGATGTTATGTCGTTCGAGTCGCCGGGAAAGCAGCAACGGCAACTCGATTTCGAGTGCCAGGTATTGTGGCTTTAAAGCATGATGGTACTGCTAAACCGGTTTTTGTGCGTGCATCCTCTGCAGGTCGCTGGTCAGCTTCATTGCGCTTATTCACCCGTTTTAACTTGACACCTTTACCCAGAAACAAATTTACTTTACAAGATACGCATCGTATAACTTGGGAAACCGGAAGTGCCCCACTTGCAATCCAGGCGGGAGACTTACTACGGTTAACATTGACTAATAGGGAAAAATGGCTTTTTCCGGTAACAGATATAGAACACAAGACAACAACGGTTGTTCTCAAAGCCAAAGCCGTTTGGCAATTATTGGAGGTTGCAGCGACAAGTCCGCCAATTGATGCTGATTTATCTTCGATTACCACTGAAAATCTCATTCCGGTAGAACCGGAAAGCCCGCCACCCTCCCTTCAGTTAAACAGCGTTGAGAGGATTCGATTCGACTTATTGATTGACGATTCTGCAGGCCAGCATCGAATTAACCTTCAGGAGCTTGCCTTTAATGTACCTCATCCTCGTTTTTGGGGAATGGCAATTGGATTGGAATCTGGTTCCTTTCGCCAACAAAGTAGCTTTGATGGAACATTTAAGCAGGAATTCCAGAATGCCATCAACTCAACCAAGACTTCTTTCGAAAATCCTAATGCTACACTAGCAACACGTGTGGCTCAGTTGTATAACGAATTGCAAACAGACAAACGAATTGAAACGGCATCAGATGGCAATATAAATCCCCTTATGCTAACTGGTCTTTTAGCACCATTTACTGAAGATGATCAATCTATCACCTATCTACCGTTAGGTATGCCGCTAACATATAGCGAACCAATATCTCCCCAGCAAAATGATATAGGTCAAGATGATCTGGAAACTTTTGAGCCCAGCCTGTTTCTGGATGAATATTTGGTTCCAGCACCGCATAACATAGCCACTGGTGTTGCAAATTCACTAATGACAACAGCAATCGATAGGTACTATAGACAAAACCGCCGATTGTATGGATTGCATAGTTTGACCTTCATAAATGAAGTGGCATTAATCAGTTTGCCGGATGCCAACCATCGAGGTTGGCAGTCTGGAAAAGAGATAGAACGGCAAGTGCATGACGCAAATGCCAATCAACCCAATGTACCAACGAAAACTTTTGTTGATTGTTTGGCCGCGCCTAATGTTCAAACAATTGAACCATCGTGGGGTCCTGTAACAGGTGGTACTCAGGTTATCGTGACCGGATCGGGATTTACTCTGGAGACAAGCATTAGTTTTGCTGGTAACCGTGGATTAGAAGTGCAGGTATTGGATTCTACTCAACTTCAGTGCATAACACCTGTTGCTGGAAATGCAGGGCCGGTTACTGTTGAGGTTAAAACGAAATACGGCTCTGGGATTAATGTCAATGCATTTGCCTACCAATGGTCAGCCACTAACCCGTCATTACCAGAAATAACGAGGGTGAATGAATTCAAGCTTGACAGTGTATTGCTTCCTGTTCATCAGGCACTCATCAATTTCTGTCAAGCGCGCAGTGATGCGGTCGGGATATTGTCATTGCCTGCTCATTTTGAAAAGCGACAGTGCATTGAGTGGCAAGAACGACTGAGAGATCAATTAGGCTTACCTCGCCGCCGCATTCGTTTTACTGATCTTCATGATGTGGCTGATCTAAGCTATGCAGCTGTCTATCATCCCTGGCTATTGGTCCGGGATACGACTACTCATGATGGTTTACGAACTGTATCGCCGGATGGTGCAGTGTGCGGCATGATTGCGGCACGCGAAAATAAGCGGCAAGTTTGGGTGGCACCTGCCAATATACCTATCCATGGCATATTGGGTTTGAAACCAAATTTTTCCGAAGATGGCGCAACGGATCTCTTTGCTGCGCAATTTAACTTGATTCGTGAAGAAGTGGACGGTTTGCATGTGATGAGTGCACATACTTTAAGTGATGAACGCAGCCTGCTTCAGTTATCCGTCCGCCGTTTATTAATTCAACTACGAAAAGCAGCGGTAGAAAAAGGTATGGATTACGTCTTTGCCAGGAATCATGAATATACTCGAAATGCGATTCGAATTTCTTTGGAAAATTTATTGCGTTTTATGTTTGAGCGGGGTGCTTTTGTCGGCGCAACTGAACCTTCTGCATTTCGAATTATAACGGATAACAGTGTTAATTCCTCGCAAAGCATCGAACAAGGGCAGCTGATTGCACAGATTCAGGTTGCTCCATCAGAGCCGCTCGAATTTATCACAATACAATTAATACGAACCGGCGAAGATTTACTCCATACGATGGAGGTTTAGGAGAAGAATGGCAAATACAGAATATCCTTTTACCTCATTTAATTTTTTAATCTCTCTGGTAATTGAGAACCCACCAGCAGAACTTGAGCTTTCCAGTCCACTCTGCAATGCAGAGTTTTCAGATTGTGATGGCTTGGAAATGACTATGGAACCAAAAACTGTGCGCGAGGGTGGCAATAACACGCAAGCGATCAATCTTGTAGGGGCAGTTTCTTATGGAAATCTCACGCTCAAACGTGGAATGACCAGTAACTTGGATTTGTGGAAGTGGTTCGTTGCCACAGCAGCAAGTCAGACTGCGCCAGCGACGCGCAGAGGCTTGTTAGCCGGTGCAGAAATCGTTATGCGTGATGGTGCTGGCAAAGGGCAAATTCGATACCGACTGTTTGACTGTTTGCCCATTAAACTTAAAGCTGCTCCGCTTAATGCTAAAGAGGGAATTGTGGCTTTGGAAGAGATGCAAATTGCATACAGTCATTTCACCATAGAGATACCGTAACCCGAGGGGATTGTTATGGCAGGACAGCTAAAAAAGGCAGTACTTTTTGAAGTAAGATGGCGATCAGAGGACTCTCCGCCTCAACCAGTAACGGACGGTAAACGTATAGAGGTGCATTTTAATCCACAGAGTTTAAAGCTGACTTATTCTAATGAGAGCAGAGGAGATAATCAATCGAGGGGCGCATCACGGCAATTTATCGGTTCTGGTACAACAAAACTGGCAGTCGAATTATTGTTTGATACCACGAAAGAAAACAAAGATGAGGACGTACGTAAGCAAACAGACATAGTTGCTGATTTCATGCGGCCGAAGTCTGATCCGAATAGCAGATTGGCACCGCCTGGCATTGCCTTTGAATGGGGAACTTTCAAGTTTGCAGGTATTGTGGATTCACTACAAAGTACGTTGGACTATTTTTCTGAAACCGGTGTGCCGCTGAGGGCGACACTGTCATTAAGTATTACAGGTATCGATACTATCGTTGAACAAAATAATTCTGGGGAAAATAATCAGCCAGGCTCCCTACCTATGACTGCGGCAGGTACTAACGATAATGTGCCAAATTTGGCTGGACGTGAAGGCAACAGTAGTAACTGGAAAGCTATTGCTGCAGCCAATAACATTGATAATCCGCTGCGACTGAATCCAGGATTACTCATAGACTTAAATGCTGGTGCCAGAACAAATGCAAATGCAAATGCAAATGCAAATGCAAGTGCAAGTCTTGGTGGTCAAGCTAATATTGGTGCTGCGGCAGGAATAAGTGGTAGAGCCGGTTTTAGCGCTGGCTTAGGCGGTGGGGCAGGTTTTAGTGGCAGTGCGGGTATAAATGCAGGTGCGGGTATCAGTGCCAATATCGGTGGAGGCATTAGTGGTGGGGCAGGTGCAGAAGCGGGTATTGGGGCAACAACAGGTGTCAGTGCTGGAATAAGGGCCAATGCTGGTTTTCAAACAGGTACTGGAGCTCGAGCGAATGTTGTTGCGGGTGGCGGTTTTGGTGCCGGCGTGGATGTAACTAAATGATGAGGTTTTGCTATGCCAGTTATTATCAACGATTTTGAAATTATCTCAGCACCGCAGCCAACACCGGCAGAGAATGAGAAAGCGATTTCAACGGCTAATGAGGAGAAGCCTATGGCGATTCGGCCTGAGGACATAGAGCGTATACAACAACGTTTGCAACTGAGATCGGCACGGGTTTGGGCGGAATAACAGCTATGGCAAACGCTGCTACTAATTCGAGTTATTTTGCCGCTAGACCCATACTTAGAATTGATGGTGAGATACAGCAGTTGTTGGCGGAAAGGCAGTTACAGTCGTTACTGGTCGAAGAAAATACGCTTGGGCTTTTCCGTTGTGAGGCAAATTTTATCAATTGGGGCCCTAAAAACGGCAAAGTGGATTTTTTGTATTTTGACCAACAGGTTTTGGATTTTGGCAAAGTGTTTTCGGTTGAATTTGGCCCGCCTGGCGCAAATGCTCCGGTATTTGCTGGCCGAATTACGGGTATTGAAGCCCATTATCCAATGAATCGTCCTCCTGAAATCCAGATATTGGCCGAAGACCGATTGCAGGATTTGCGTATGGAGCGGCGCACCCGTTCGTTCGAGAACGTTACCGATGAAGATGTGATTCGTCAGATTGCCTCGCAGCACGGATTGAAAGCCCAGATCGATCTGGATGGACCGACCTATCGAACGCTGGTGCAATCGAACCAAAGCGATTTGGCTTTTCTGCGTGAACGTCTGGTTGCTATTGATGCTGAATTGTGGATTGATGACCGTACCCTATATGCACAGGGCCGGTCGCGACGCAATGCAGATACCATAACATTGAATCATGGCAAGGAATTGTTGGAATTTACCGTGCTGGCTGATCTCGCCCATCAATGTACCTCAGTAAGGGTGAGTGGATGGAATGTAGGAGACAAGCAGGCTGTTGATAAAGAAGCGGGAGAAAGTACGATTTTTGCCGAGTTGAATGGTGGTCAAAGTGGTAGTGCAGTTTTGGCGCGAGCATTGGCACAACGGCATGAGCGGGTCGCAGTTTCCACACCAATCTCGCAACAGGAAGCCCAGAAGATGGCCGAAGCTCGTTATCGCGCAAAAGCTAGGGGGTTTGTGCGTGGCTTAGGGGTTGCGGACGGCAATGCCCGTGTTCGTGTGGGTTCAACCGTAGTGTTGAAAGGGCTCGGGCTTTTTTTTGATGGTCCTTATTATGTTGCCCTAGCCCGTCACACCTTTACCATGGAAGATGGCTATCGCACCACATTTGAAGTGGAGCGGCCTGGAATAGGGGGGCAAGTTTAATGGATCGCTTTTCAGCTTTTGACGCTGCACTTGAACGCAATCGATGGTGGGGCGTATATCCTGCATTGGTGACCGATATCAAGGATTCTGACGGACAGGGACGCGTTAAGATTAAACTACCATGGTGTCCTGATAACAGCGGTGGCGGTTATGAAGTCTGGGCGCGACTGGCTGTGTTGATGGCTGGTAATCAACGGGGCACATGGTTTATTCCAGACCCCAATGACGAGGTGCTTGTAATGTTCGAGGGCGGTGATCCACGTATCCCATATGTTATTGGGGCATTATGGAATGGACAGGATAAGCCGCCAGAAACGATGGATGGGGCTGGAAATAATTTTAAGAAAACCATCCAGTCCCGTAATGGCGTGAAAATAACGATGGACGATAATGATGGCGTCGAAAACATAACGCTAGAAACGCCAGGCGGCCAGCAGCTTTCTCTCAAAGATGGACCAGGCGTTATTGAAATCCAGGATAGCAATGGCAATTCGCTGAAATTCGATGCGTCAGGAATTACGCTGACAGCGGCAACGAAATTGACCATCAAAACGAGTACTTCAGTAGAAGTTAATTCTGCCATGGTGACAATTAACGCGGGTATATCGAAATTCTCCGGTGTGGTGAAATCTGATACCAATGTGACAAATTCTACGGTGAGTGCGAGTTATTCACCCGGTGCTGGTAATATTTGGTAAATGATCAAAAAGGGATAAGCAATGGCCATATTACATGAGACATTCGATTGGTTAAAACCTTCCTTACTCAGGACTGACGACGGACAAGAGTTTCGTCAACCTGAGTTTTTTCAGCCACAGTTACTGAAATTTGAAACCGACGAGTTTATGGAGAATTTTCTCGCGGCAGTCAAAGATTCAAATAGCAGTACCTTTAAATCATTTGTCCTTAATTCCTCAGAATCTGGTGAACAACCGAAGCTGTTTCAACCGGGTCATGGTAATTTTTATCTGGTGTGCGCATCACTATGCTGTCGCATTCCCGGATTTCCAGATCGCAAAGTACGATCCTCCGATGAGGAAAGTGCTTTCTTCGTGCTGCGCAAGTTTATCGATGGTGTCGAATACGCATGGGCAGGTGACGATACTAAGAAGACTTGGCAGCCGTTAAACGGTAATCCTAGAAATATTGCTGATAAAGAAGAACGCTTGCCGCTCATGACCACAATGGACAATGAGGGGCACGCGCTTCTATTCGGTTATTTGCCAATTGCTAGCCGAGAAACATATGCAGTCGCTCCGGAAAATCTGGTAGATGGAACCGAAGCACCAACTGATATTCGCATAGAGGAATTGATAGCACGATTTATCAATCCACTTAAAAAAAATATTTTGGAATCAGCGAAAGAAACTGATGAAGATGAAGGATTGCTTCAAGGCATCTCTCGTGTTTTAACACTATCGGTTTGTTTGTTGCTGGAGTTATGGGAGTTTTTTGAAAAACACTTGCCGGATGTTGCCGTTTCTTTGCGCGACAATCTGACCGCAACTTTTGAAGGTGATCAAGCGCAGGCCAAATCCGCATTGATGACATTTCTTCATGGACAACTACTGCCGTCTGGAATGCGCCTGGACAAGGCGTTGCAGGAAATTGCTCAAAATTACAAAGCACTGAACCAGCCTGATGTTGATGTAACGCAACTCGGATTTGATGAAGATTATAGCCTCCTAGGTGCAGCAGATAAAAATTTGAATCTTGATCAGATGGAAACCGCCATAAAAAAGGCCTTGGACAAAGAATTGCCCGGTATTGAAGTTCCTAAAATTGATACAAACTCAGAAGCAAGCTATTCGATTCGCTGTGTTTATGAGCGACCACAATGTGATTTCAGTGCTTTGACCGTCAGCCAGCCGACAATTAAATTTCAACTTGCTGCTTATTTCGATCCTGATGCGCCGGTTCGGCCTGTACGTATTACTTTGCCGACAGATGTCAGTATTGCCGGATTACGCCGTTACAAAAAAGGCGTTACCTTTCTGATTTCAAATTCATTGCAAAAAAAGATCAACCAAATCACTGGCAAAGAAAGATCGTTGCTTTCAGAAGAGCCGGAACTTGGAAACGAGGGCAATGGTCTGGCTTTTATTTGTTCATTCTCAGTCCATATTATTTTTATCGTAGCTTTTTTCCTGCTGCTTATTTTTGTGATCATCCTTAATTTTGTTTTCTGGTGGATTGCGTTTTTCCGTATCTGTATTCCGGTCGCTAAAAAATTCTTATCAGGATAATGCTATGAACAGACGTCAAACCAATATTTTTGGACAAGGTCTGAGTTTTCCACCACGTATAGGTCCGGATGGGCGCTTGGCATGGTCAGTTGGAGAAACTAACGTGCGTGAATCCATGCGTATCATACTGATGACCGAACAAGGTGAACGGTTAATGCGCGAGACATTTGGTTGTGGCCTGCGTCAATACTTATTCGAACCGAATACCGTAACAACCCGAGAGCGTATCCGTGAAAACATTATTCATAGCATTAATCGATGGGAGCCCAGGGTCATTGTTGACGAGGTAACCGTAGAACCGGATCCTGATGATCCAAGGTCTGCTGCTGTCATGATTTATTTTCGACTGGTGGCGACTCAGGATGCGGGGCGTTTAGGACTGTCTTTACTTTTTGAGGGTTAAGCGATGCCACTACACTTGCCTGAGCTTGATGATCGGGATTTCGAACAGTTATTGGAAGAGGCCAAACGGCGTATTCCTACGTTTACCCCGGAATGGACCAATTTTGGAGGTGAAAGTGATCCGGGCATCACGTTAGTGCAATTGTTCGCATTTCTTACCGATACGTTATTGTATCGAGCTAACCGTATCCCCGAGCGCAATCGCCTCAAGTTTTTGCAATTGCTGCGCGTACCTTTGCAACCGGCTGCGGCCGCGAGCGGAATTATTACCATTGCAAATGATCGCGGTCCACTTGCCGCACTGCCTCTTAACCGTGGTGTTGTCATGTCAGCGGGTAATGTAGACTTTCTTACCCGTGAGGGTGTCAATATTCTTCCTGTCGAATCACAGGTTTATTATAAACGCCTCGTCCCGACGTCGGATAATCGGTATCAGGATTTTGTGGAGAAATATGATGCGATTCGCTGGGCAACGGAATTGGCATCATCGTCCGACAAGGACAACATCGGCAGTGCAGCGCCAAGTCAGTTAGCATTTTATGAGACCGCTCAATTAGCATTGCCCGCCAAAGGTGACCCTAATCCGGTTTTGGACTTTGCGGATACGATGGATAATGCCCTGTATATCGCTTTACTGGCTCCTCAAAATGTCGATCCGGAAGAGGTGCGGACTGTACTTGCCAATCAAACCCTGTCAATTGGTGTAGTGCCTGATCAAAGCGGGGGTGTTAAGCCGCTTCGGCCGGTGCAATTGACTGCTAAACAGACGCAATCGGTGCGTATTCTCTACGAAATACCGGCCAATGCAGCAGAAGATGCCGTTGATGCGCAATACCGGCAATTGACACCATTGGTTAACACAGATGTATCCGAAGCAATCGGTGTAGTGCAAATACAGTTGCCGGATATAAAAGAACTGAAAGCTTGGTCATTTACTGACCCCCTAACTGAAGGGATCGGTGATTTTCCACCGCGGCTCGAGGATGAACAACTGCGTGAGCGGCTGGTCACTTGGGTACGCCTGCGTGTTGCCAAGATTGACACAGGCAGTGGAGTAACAGCAGCACCGACACTACGTCTGACATGGCTGGGCATCAATGCGGTCCGGGTTTATCAAGCTGTCCCAGTGGTAAATGAGTTGCTGGGTTTTGGTTCTGGTGAGCCGGATCAAAGCTTTACCTTGGCCAATACGCCCGTTTTGCCGCAGTCGATAACCATCGGTGTACAAGACATCAATACAAATACCACGACAGTTTGGCGGCTGACAAATGATCTGCTGGCGGCTGGCCGCAACGATCAGGTTTTTGTCCTGGATTCTGAAGCGGGTCAAGTACGTTTCGGAGACGGTCTGCGCGGTGCCCGCCCACAGGGGCGTATTCTGGCAAGTTATGAATATGGTGGTGGGCCCCAAGGTAATATCGGTATCGGAGGAATTAACACCAGCCGCGATCTGCGTCTCCAGGGGGGCTACAAAATTTCAAATCCGGTGCCGACCTCAGGAGGCGATTTCGGTGAAACGATTGAAGAAGGTGAGCGGCGCATTCCGCTCGTACTGCGTCATCGTGATCGTTTGGTGACCAAGGAGGATTTTAAGGATATTGCTAGGCAGACTCCCGGTGTGGATCTTGGCCGTGTTGACGTCCTGCCGCTTTTTCGCCCCGCCAACCCACCCGTAGAAGATGCGCCTGGCATCGTCACGCTGATGGTCGTTCCCCGGTTTGATGCCATCAATCCCTTTTGGCCTACGCCTGATCGTTTATTCCTGCACCGGATCTGCGATCATCTTGATTCCCGACGGCTTGTCACTACGGAAATTTATGTTCGCGGCCCGGAGTATGTTCCCATATACCTATCGGTGGGAATTAAAGTGCAAGGTGGCCATTTTCCCGATATTGTGCGCCAAACTGTGAGAGATCGTTTAAACGGTTATTTATCGGCTTTGCCTTTAGGTGGGCCAGAAGGCCAGGGTTGGCCATTAAAAAAACGGCTTATTAAAAAAGACTTGGAAGCAGTGGTGACGCGAGTAGCGGGTGTTGAATATGTCAATGAACTTAAATTAGGGATCAGAACACCAGTAGAAGTGATTGAAGATGAGACTGATTCTAATTTGGCTAGCAATTTGACCGGTTTGCAGTTACCCAAGCTCGTGGGGCTTGCGGTAACGGAAGGTGAGGCCGATGAACTGTCTTCATTTGTTGGACAGGCTGGGCAACCTGACACTCAGGTCAAGGTCGTGCCGGTACCTGTGAGCAAAAAAACATGTTAATTCCAGACTGAGAAGGAACAAAGCACAGTGGATGTTAATGGTACTCGATTTCATTTAATTATCGGCAGGAATGACTGGTTCCGATGCCAGGAAGAAGGAGCATCGAGTGACCATTTTGAATGCGTAACGTATGATGAACAATCAGACTTTTTTATGCTGAAGCCTTTGTTATCGTTTTTTCCTCACCGTGGCAGTGAACAACATCTGGAACCATCCGCTCGGCGTGGTGCAGCTGTCGATCGCTTTGGTAATTACTACTGGTTGGCACATGATCGGCAACGGATTTTCTGGCAGCCATCCGACACCAAGCAAGCATATGTCTATTGGACGCAACAGCCGGTAACTTGCAAAGCACCATTGGGTGGAGCATTTCGGCCCGTCGCTTCCAGTACAAAAATCTCAGAATTGGCTGGCTTGGCGGTTACTGCGCATCATTATCTGGTCGTTGGTGACGTCAGCCAAGGTGGTTTATGGGTGTTTGATCTGCATGCCGGGGGTGAGCCAATGCTGCTTCGTTTCCCTGAAGAAAGGGCTTTTAAACCTTTTGATATTGCGGCCGCTCCAGATGGCGGGATTTGGGTGCTGGATCGTGAAAATCAAGCATACTGGGGGCTTGATCGTAATTTTTGCGTTCTGGGAAGGGAAGAATCTGATTCCGGTTCCGGAGCCGATGAGGAACCACCGATTTTTCATGCAGTTGGAGAAGAAGCGCTAGCGCATCCAACCCAAAACTTTCCTGCAGGATTTTCCATAGCAGCAGCCAGTCCTATCAGCATTGAAGCCGTATCCGATGGCAGCGTGCTGATTCTGGATAGTCAAATACCTGAGAATGCAGCTAATTTGACGGCATCTTCGATGTTGTACCATTACCGTGGTGCGGAGTCGCTTTCGTCGCCGATCGAATTAAAAGGCGAGATTGAAACCGATGAAACATGCGCTGACGCTACTGGGATCAGGACCGAGAGCATATCAATCATAGCGCATGATATCGTTTATGATGCGAATGCAGGAACCTTGTATGCGGCTGAAAACTCGGGTAAACAAACCATCGCTTTTGCTTTAACGTTCACTCCCAACCTCAGTTTGAAAATCAAAACGGACTACTTGCCGATGCATGCTTACGGCGGGCGCGCACTGATCTCGGGAGGAGAGGCGCAAGGGTATAAAGTGTTTTATGACCTGGCAGGTGGCGATGTTGGGCAAGATACGCATATTGGATGGGCACCCCTGCACGCCATTGATGACCCGCATTATCCCCGGAAGGCAGCCATACTGACGCCCATTTTTGATGGGAAAGAAAGTGACTGTATTTGGGATCGCTTATACCTTGATGCCTGTATACCACCGGAAGCAAGTGTCAGGATAGCCACCCGCACGGATAATGCCCGGGATTTAATTGAAAACGCACTTTTTATAGAAGAACCGGATTTATATCTGCGCGGTGCCGGCGCAGAAATACCTTACTACAAGCCATTCTCAGACTTAAAGACACAATCAGATCATACCGGAACATGGGAGTTACTATTTCAGCGGGCTCGCGGTCGCTATCTGCAAATTCGTTTGGAGTTTGTCGGAAATAATCGCCTGACACCGCAAATCCGTGCGTTGCGGGCTTATTATCCCAGATTTTCTTATGTCGAGCATTATCTGCCCGCCGTATATCGTGAAGATCCGGAGTCTGCGTCTTTTCTCGAACGTTTTCTGGCCAACCCAAAGGGTTTTTTCAGCGATATCGAAGGTAAAATTGACGATGTCAGCATGCTCTTTGAACCATACAGCACCCCATCCGAAACCATAGACTGGCTAGCGAACTGGATAGGCGTAGCCTTTGATCCGCTTTGGGAAGGGATACACAAACAGCAAACAACGGCGAGCGAAAAGAATCGACCTGTAATAGATCGCCGTCGACTTTTTATTCGCTATGCCCCCAGATTGTACGAGCAGCGTGGTACAACCGATGGTATCAGGCTGGCCTTGCAACTGTTGCTCGATCCCTGTCTGGAAGAAATCCTGGAACGGTTCCAGGCAGCGGTATGGATAACCGATGCTGATCTGTATACAGAACTGACACGACTTAATCTGCCCTATCCCACACCTGACTTGACCTGGCAAGCGCTTGAGGAACTGATGTTTACCTATGTACTGGCCTCTCATCGTACTTCAAAAGTGCGTATTGTGGAACGTTTCATGGCGCGTGACGGACGGGCAGTTGCAGCTGGTGATCCAAGAGAGAATACGGTTGATTCCGAAGAAAATACCGTGGCAGAGACTGCTCATCGTTTTTCGGTGTTAATTGCCGAAGGCTTGCCACCTGAACAAACCGCGATGGTGCAGCGTATTGTTGACCTCGAGAAGCCCGCACACACTGCCTACGATGTCGGGCGCTTTTGGGATTATTTTCGTGTCGGAGAAGCACGTTTGGCAATCGATACCGTGCTGGGTGAAGAAAGCCGTTTTGTTCCGATTATGCTCGGCCGCAACGTTTTGGCAGAAGGTTACCTCGTCCCGGCCGCTCCCATGGATACTGCGGAGCGCTGGATACTCGATCGCGACCGCTTGGGCGATTCCGTTTCATTATGATAGAGGGAGCACCGTATGAGTGATTCTATAAACGATTGCATTAATACCTCAACTGATAAAGCTCCATTGGATCCGAAGAAACGATTGAACTATGAATTCGGAATGGTGTTGGGTGTTAACGATTTTCGCCAGGAACAAGCCCATCACGAGTGGAAACACCGTCTCAGCAACCGCCTGTTGCATGGTTCCGGAACTGTATGTGGGCTGAAGGTCAGTGCAAAAGCGGTTACCGATGGCGATGGCAATCGTGATGTCGAAATTCATATTTCACCAGGTTATGCGATTACGCCCAAAGGGGATTGGATTGTTGTGGAAAAAGAGCAATGTGGCCAACTCAATCAATGGCTACAACGCCATAAAAATGATCTGAATCAATCGTTAGAGGTCGGACAACACCGCGTGTTTGTGACATTGTGTTATGACGAATGTTTAACTGAATTAGTACCGATTGCTGGCCAGGCCTGTGCTTCCAATGAAGATTCAGCGAAGCCTTCACGAATTCTGGAAAGTTTTAAAATTGAATTTGCCTGGCAGGCGCCAGAACAATTGCTGGAGGACAATGTGCGTGCTTTTGGTGAACTGATGCAAAAAATCGAATTCATTCCAGAATCCTCACCACCAGTATCGGACGATAGTGAACGCCTGATTGAGTTGGTTCGAAATCTGAGGGAAATTACTTCACCGCCTTTAAGTTCGCCGCCTGAAGATATAACGATACAACTCTTTGAAGAAAATGCTTGCGAAACACTGCGGCAAGCTTTAAACGTATGGGTTACGGAGGTCTGTCCAAGCCTAACCAGCATGGAAGACTGTGTGCTCCTCGCAGCGATTGATTTTAATATTGATGAAAACAGCAATCTCATTGTTAGCATCGATGAAGAAGGTAACCTTATACCCGATACAGTGATAATCGACGAAAGTGAGCGACCGGTAATTATCCCGGACCGGCTTAAACAAGAATTGTTCTGCCTATTTGGCAGAAGAACGTAAGTGTGAGGTCGACTATGGCAAAAGCAGCGACAAATAAACAACTTCAGGAATCCATTCTTGGTGAAGGAGGGATTCAAAATACCCATTTCTTTAACGGGCGGATACTGACTGCTGAAGATCTAGAAACCGAACAAAATGCCAATCGTCAGCACCACGAGCAACTGGGACAAGCGATCGGGACAGGGATTGTCAATGGTCTGGAGGTGGATTTGGTTGCTGATGGTTCCAATGGCGAACCGCCGATTGTTTCCGTTAAAGCGGGGTTGGCCATAAATCGCAAGGGCCAGGCGGTGGCTTTATCGAAAGATGTAGAGGTGGCTTTAGAAAGGCAACTTGAGCCACTACCAGTCGAAGCAGGATTGTTTCGTGACTGTTCTCCTCCCAAAACAGGCGCGATACCAAGTAATAAAGGAGCATATATTCTGGTGGCTACACCGACCTCAGGATTCCGAGAACAGGCACCCAAACGTGGTTTCGATAACGGAAAAGTCATTGGTTGCGGGAATCGTTATGCTGTTGAAGGCGTGATGTTCCGATTGGAAGAATTAAAGGTTGCGGAACTAACAAAGCTTAGTCAGGATACACGTGATGCTGTTCTTGAACTCATGACGAAGAGTGACATAGCCAGCATGTCAAAGCTGCGCAACTGGCTGGCGCATATTTGCTTCGGTACTGAAGAAATGAACGAATTGCTGCGAGATCCCTTCGCTCGGATCGCCGGCAAGTCACCCTACACAAGTTATGGAGTGATCGATGCGTTGCACAATAGTGGCGAACTGACCGATTGCGATATGCCGCTGGCACTGCTTTACTGGATGCCTGCTGGGGTTCAGTTTCTGGATATGTGGTCGGTGCGGCGACCGTTGACACCTATCTGCTCAGAGAATGCATTTGCAAGTCTGATTGATGAACAACGCCTAGCTGTCAGGCAAGCAATGTTTCTGCAGTTTCAGGATCAGATAGCTGATCTTGCGCCACCTAAAAGCACCTTAGGCACAAAAACAGCTCAAACCTACTTTCGCTATTTGCCTTCTGTGGGAATCATCCCTATAGCAGAAGAAATCAACGCTACCGATACCCAGGCAACCCGATTTTTTACCGGCATGACCTACCGATCACCAGTATTTATCAATGCTGCGCGATTGGAAGCGTTGCTTCGTGAAAGTCAGGGTTATCCACCAATCGATGCGCAAAGTGGTGAGATGGTATGGCTATATCGGGTACGGGAGAATCAGATGGCGATTGATTTTGCTAATACAGCTTCAGTATCGCAACCCTATTTGGTTTTTGCTAGTGGGCATTTATCTTATATCGGGGATGCACAGTTTGATTTGGGTCACTACGATTACGCCAACTACGCACTGGTGCGCTGAAAATTTACAATATCTAGAAAGAGGAGAGAATTATGCCCAATAAAGCAATCACTACGGCTAATCCGGGAAACATGGTTGTTCCACTTTCGGTGATCATCGATCAGTTGCAAGGTAAGTTGAGTGCCGCTGAGTTAAACGCGCTTTTGCTTGCTGTAGTTGGGCAGAAAAAAAGTGAAGTACGTCCAGGTGACTTAATCACGGCCGATCTAGTGAATCAGATTCTCAATGAGTTAGCTGGCCTGAATACTCGCGTATCCATACTTGAAGCAGCGGGGCAGCCCAGCACAAAAGTTACGCTAAAACCTTACCTTGGTTCTGTACACATTGGTGACGAGATTACTTTGGAGGGAACTAATTTTGCGGTGCCGGTAAACTTGAATGTGGTGATGATGGGGGATGTGCGTATCACACAATTTAATCCAGGCACTGATAGTAATCATTTAGTGTTTAACGTGCCCAACATTTCCGGGGTACCTAAAGACGAAACAGTTTCAGTTACTAATAGCAATGGGAGCGCTTCAATCACTATCGCTTTGCTACCAGAAGTGCATGTGCCCGTTGGTTCTATGGTGGTTACTGTGGTACCGGCAAACACCGGACCAATTCAGGTAGGACAAACCTACAATTTTCCATTTATTCTCGATTCACAAACAAACATCCCAGAAACCTATTTGGTTGCAGCTTTATTCAGTAATTTAGTTGGTTCATCTCTGGACGCTTGGTCTACTAATACACGTATTACTAATCTAACCGGACAGATTGTTTCCAAAGTTACAGTTGCACCAGGTAGTCCGGTGACAGTGCGTGTGGTGGTGACTGTTCCTTCAGGGGCCACAAGTGTGGATATGGCTCTGCAGGTTAACTCGAGTAATGCGCCAAATGATAATTTGCTTAATCCTCCGCCCACGCCGATATCCATCGAAGTGGGGCAAGCGCCAAATGTAAGCGATCCACGCACTTCCTTTGAGCACTTTGTGGTTGCACCGCGTGAACGACTTGTCAATGATACTGTGCTTGGCCAAGTTGTACGTGCCCCTGTTGGACAACAAACTCTGGTACGAGTGGAAGCTAATTTCACAGTGGCAGGTGATTATAACTATAGCGCTAAATTGGTGCCGGCCAGTCCTGCTGGTGCATGGTCGGTTACCGTGACTTCGCCGAATCCCCCAACGACTCCGGAAACCCCGGGATCTTCTCAATCAATCACAGCTCAACTTTCAGCCAATACCACAGATACACTATCCTCGCGTACGCTGGAAATTCACGCTACCCGAAATGGGCCAGACGGTGAGAATTTTGATTCATGGTTCAGCATACCGATACAAAATACTTAAACCATAGCCATTAGGAGAATACTCATGCCTGCAGAAATTTGTTTTCGCAACCATGTCGGCCTGCCGGGCCAACCCAATCCACCTGAAATCGATGGGTTTGTTGAACCGGAAGACTTTCTTGAGACTAGTTTCGGCACCACTACCAGTCTAATTGACACTGGGTGGACCGGTGCAGCACGTATCACCTATGTTGCCGATACAGCCGTAGGTGCTGGGCGGCCACTGACAGTGTTTCAGGGGTTGAAGGATAAATCGCAAGATTATATTTATCTATCGTTTGTTGTGCGGCGCGATACGCATTTCGAAGACAATGACTGTATAGTATTAGTTTTGCGCCCCAGTTTTCCCAGCTCTGGCGACATCAAGGATGGCAGCGAACGGCGTATCGATATATTTCCCAACTCTACTGGTACTGGTGTCGCTGCTACTGGCGATTCTCGTAATGTCGAATACTACAGATGGAACACTGGCACCTCAAGTTGGCAGAACATGGTAGCAATCAATAATGTAACGATAAAATGCCGTTCTTGGGATTTGGGGACAAACAATCGTAATTGGAGTGTGGAAATTAAGCTACCCACGAACATAGTGGGTGGCGGTGCGAACTGGATCGATTTGACCGATAGCTTCGGTTTCTATTTCAATGTCATCCGTCTATGCAGCGGGGCTCAATGTTCTTTCGATCCTACCCCATTTGACGGTGGTTCGTTTCAGTTTACTTGGCCGAGGGCTAATTATTCGACTGGCATTGGTTTGATACAAGGGGTTAGTTCATTAGATCAAGCCCCTATCCCGCTGAGTTGGCTGGGACGGGCTTTCCTAGGTAATGTTCCGGGTTGTGCCGGAGTTGAAGGCGTCAAGTTTGAAAATGGCGCCAACAGTATCGGTGTGCTGTCTGGTAGTAGTATTATCAATGAAATACAAAAGGCTAGCTCGAATATTTTCGTTGCCCGGGTGGTCAATACCGCCACAATAGCTGCCCAGGAAGTAAGCGCTTCTTTCCGCATTGCAAACTGGGGTATCGGGCCTGGCAATAACAACAAATGGAACCTGATACCGGCGACTGGAGGTACTAGCAATCCTTCGACTCCAATCAACATTCCTGCGGGTGGGTCACCAGTCGATCTCACCATGCAGTGGACGCTTTCTCCAGCGGAGCAAGCTCTTTACGCTCATCCTCCCACACCTGCTCACCCGCTCGACTCGCACCAATGTATTTGGGTACTATTGGACTCGGTGCAGGCCGTGGATTTTGTTGAAAGTAGTGTGAGGCGCAACATGAATTTTGTGCCTCTCTCCGAGCATGAACAGGCTGCTGAGATTAGTGGTGATGGCTACCCGCCACCACCCGATGGTGCTGCTGATCAGGAAATGGTTTTGATTGTAAGCCAGATGCGCCGAGGACGCTTGGTGCGCAAAAATGAAAGTAAAGATTTTAATCAACGTAGCTTAGAACGACTAGCTACCGGGAGAGCTTTTTCTACTGGATCAATTGCTCGAGAATCATCCAGTCTAATAGGAAATTTGATTGCGCGATTGCGAAATCTGGTTACTGGTGTGACAGTCATTTACGATTGGATCTGGATAATGGATGGTTATCGCAAAACCGAGTTTGAACTGACAGTTGATGGAAAAAAACATCGCATTTATGAACCTGTCGGTGCCTTCGGCTATAACGCTGATCATGAGGGACTTGTCTCAGCCTGGGAACAATCAGTCATACCAAGTCCAGATGATGCCAGTCGCTTCGAGAGAACTACTGGACCGGATGCTTATAAATTACGAGTGCCGGACGGTGGAAAAGCGCAGATATTCACCCGCATGAAGGCAGAAGAATTTAAAATTCCGTGGTGGTTATGGCCATTAGTGATTGTTCTTTTTCTGCTACTGATTTATGTATTAGCATGAAATCTAATCGATATGGCGGAAGTTATATTGCGGGATTTCTTAGCTGAGATGTGCCGGCATTGTAAGTTTCTGCAATTTAAATAGCTTAAGATGAACACAGCAAATAACCTGACCATCAACACATTACGTTTGAATAACGCTGTTGAAAATTCGCCAGCGTTGCGTGTCAGGTTGAGTCGGTTCATGGGGAGTTTACAGGCCAATACATCCAATATTCCACCATCCGCCGTATTGATTGTCAGGCAATTGATGGATCCATTGCCGAAACAATTGAATTTGTCTGTGAGTATGGCGCGTATTGATAGCACATGGGAGCGCGCTGTGCAAAATAAGTTATCCGACATCTATCAACGGGCTGCACGGCCGAAACTTGGGAGCGTTCCGGCCAATGCTGTTGCTGTCGTATTTACTGACGAAGCTGAAATGCTCGCTTTTTTGACGCTGGATCTTGTTCACGGTGAAGCAGGGAGTAATTGGTGGTGGCGAACTTTTTTACGGAACACGCCATATTCTGCTTCTGAACATGTCACCAGATTATGGTGCGATCGACCGAGACTGGTGCCAGTCATTTTGAATCATTTGGCTGAGTGTAGGCAGGCGGAAATCGTCATGGAGAATTTTTCCTCTGAACAGGTACTCAGAATTGTGTCCGTAATGAATCGGGCTTATATGCTCCCTGATGTTACACAAGACAGGTATGCCGATCCATCCACCCTTTTTGCTGAATCATCGACTGTCGATGGTATACCATCCTTCAAAGCCGGTTACTTTTATAATGATCAAGCCAGGCAAGTGCAAGAAACAAACGTTACATCGTTTACGCCAGGGTATCGGTTGGGTACGGCAATGCCCTGGGACGATTGGTTGCCATCAGGATTAGTGCCCGCACATTTGTCCAGAGAAAAAGCTTATTTATTAGGGGTAGGGTTAACCCTGCATCAAGCGTCAGCTGCTGCTCGTAGTGAGGTATTTTTGCAAAAGCTGCAGCAATGGTGGTTAATGTCTTCATCGTCATTCGCGGCAGAGGACGCTACTGCATTCTCGTCTTCGCCATCAGGCCGAAAAGGGCAGAAACCTTTGGAAACTGCATCTACATCCAAACAGCAATCGCCGAAGGCATCATTTGACCAGTTATCTTACAATACATCCAAGATACCTGAAGAAGATATTACCGAACCAACAGCCAAGAAAGCAAAACCACCGCAGGTTTCTCAAGGCGAGAAACCAATGGCTAATAAAGATACGCCCTCAGTCGCAGCTGTGCTGCCTCCAGATGGTCAAGCACAGTTTCCTGAAGCCGGGGATAAGACGAAAATCCATCGACCGTTATCGTCGGAACCTTGTTTGTTTGATGAAAAGGTTTCATTTGATGGTCATGCAAAGTCACCAACGGTTAGCACCTCTCTACCAAAAAGATCGCAACACACTTCATCAATCGATCCTGATTTATCTGATACCGAACATCAGTTGACCTATAAAGACAGTCTTTTATGCTTTGAAGGTGGTGTAGACACTCAACTCGGCGGTGTTTTGTATCTTATCAATCTGATGGCGCAATTGGATCTGCCGCAGTGCTTTGAGAAAGAATGGGGACTGGCCAGCCAACTTGGCGCCTGGGGTACGTTGGATATTCTTGCCCGAGCGTTGCTGGATGAACCGGATGAATTGCTCCGTCAGGATCCACTGTGGCAGGCTTTGGCTGAGCTGGATGGAAGAGAGCACGATGAACTGCCAGGTGCAAGTTTTCAGGGGAGCACACATTTCTACCTACCTGTGGACTGGCTTAAATTTATCGGTGATGATGCAAATGCAACCTATATTTGGGGAACGGACGGGGATCGCTTCCGCCTGTGGTCGGAACAGGGTTATGTACTAGCAGAGGATACAGACACTGATTCTACAACGATGTTTCGTCATTTTTTTAATGACGTTTCAGCCTGTTTAACGCAACAGCCATACCATAGAGCTCCCGTCGCTAAACTTACAAACCCCTTGCTGATTGATTTGAATCCTGAACTTAAGTGCTGGTTGGCCTATGTTGTGCCATTCCTACGGCTACGGTTGCAACAGGCGCTGTATGTTGCGTTGAATCCAAAAGCTTTATTGCTTCATCCAGGCAGGTTATACCTAACCTCGACACATGTCGATCTGGTCATGGGTTTGAATAGCGTTTCCATCCCTGTGCGTATGGCTGGCCTCGATCTGGATCCAGGCTGGATGCCGGATTTTGGCAGAATCGTGTTGTTTCATTATGAATAAAGGAGGCTACTATGAATCGCCGGATGAATGTTTTCGATCATGTGCCACGCACGATTCAAGGCCATTTCCTGCTGCATTTTTATGCAGCTGTTCATTGCCTGTTGCATTATATCCGTCGTCTTGATGGAATCAGCGGTAAAGAATCAGAATCAGCTTTTAAGAAGTATCCCTTTCTCAGCAATTATTTGACTGAGCTGCAGCAACATATTCCGGAGACGGCAAACTGGGATCAAGCCGCTGTCTGGTGGGAGCGTGAAATTACCGCCTGGGAACAGGAAAGTACCGGGCATTTGCCATTACGTGCTGTGGGTGAAATTGCGAATGCAAGCTTTGCAACTCGTCTTGCCCTGGTGATTGCGGGCTTGGTCGAAGAGGATTCTCGTTTTGGAACGCTCTTTGCCTATCTGCAGGCACCGTTGAATTACCGGCGCCCATGTCAGGAAATTGTCGGCCAAATGCTAGCAGGCAACAGTATTGAAGGATGGAATATTTGCCGACCTTTATTGAACGGTTTTGTTGATATCCCCAATCGTGACGCGCCGCGTTCGGAATGGGTGTTGCGTGTTCCGGCATTGCTATGGGACGCGGTTAAAGGGGTTGAAGGTCTACATGGCAATTTGGGGTATCAGGTACACCATCCAGAAGAATATTCTAATATTCGGAAGTTGATTTTCCCCGAAGATTACCTGCATCGCCTGGAAC
The DNA here is from genome assembly GCA_964639015.1 of uncultured Nitrosomonas sp. Lineage (GTDB taxonomy): Bacteria > Pseudomonadota > Gammaproteobacteria > Burkholderiales > Nitrosomonadaceae > Nitrosomonas. The sequence goes on along the minus strand of CAZXBP010000002.1, from coordinate 16,167 downwards.
AGACTGCCACATTAATTACACAGGGAAAAATTAAAGCCATTGTATTGCGTGGCATGCAAGGCAGCGAGCGGCTCGATATTATCGGTGCCATAGCTCGTCAGCTTGGATATGGTGTCATTGAATTGGCTCTTCCAACGGCAAAAAACAAAGAAGCAAATGATGATCACAACGGACCACGGACTGGAATCCTCGGACCATTATGTACGTTATCGCACTGTATGCCGGTTTTTAAATACGATCTTGCACCGGGAGAAACGGTGGATCTGAAATATCTATCATGTTACCACGGACCCGTAGGTATAATCCTGGGTCAGGAAGGTGGGGTAAGTGGTGTATTGACCGAGCAGTCGTTGACGCTGAGTGTGCCGATGGCCGGTGCCGATTTGCGGCTGCGTCATTGGCGGCAGACCCTGGATGGCTATGCCGGTAGTGATTTGCATGAAATCAGCGAATGTTTCCAAATTCCCGGCGCCTATATCCGTCAGGCAAGTCATATTGCTGTGACACATGCCGCATTAGAGCAACGCGAACAAGTCAATGTCACCGACATTCGCGCAGCTTGCAGGACCTTAAACCGCCAACTGCTGGACAATCTGGCTACGCGGCTGGAGGTTGAGGGCTCATGGGAACAACTGGTGGTCAGTAGGCCGGTTGCCGCCAAACTAAGCGAACTCGAACTGCGTTGTCGCCACCGCGAGCGTCTGTCAGAACACCTGGGTCCCGCTTTTCGTTCCACGACCAATAGAGGTGTGCGGGCATTACTGACCGGCAGCAGCGGCACGGGGAAGACTTTTGCTGCGAAGATCCTGGCGGCTGAACTGGGCATGGATCTCTATCGCGCCGATTTGAGCGCGATCACCAATAAATATATTGGCGAGACAGAAAAAAACCTGCACAAGATTTTATCGCGCGCTGAAGAACTGGATGTCATTTTACTGCTGGATGAAGGCGATTCACTGCTTGGCAACCGCACCGAGGTCAAATCATCCAATGATCGTTATGCCAATCTGGAAACCAACTATCTGCTCCAGCGACTGGAAAATTACCATGGTATTGTCGTAGTTACGTCAAATGCCAGCCAAAGTATCGATAACGCTTTTCAACGACGAATGGACGTGGTCGTGAATTTCACGCCACCGCAGGCGGAAGAAAGACTGCGTATCTGGCAATACCATTTGCCGGTCAGCCATGCTGTCGATGAAGCGCATCTTGAAACGGTTGCCAAACGTTTCCCTTTAAGCGGTGGCCAGATTCGCAATGCTGCCTTGCATGCCACCTTATTGGCGCTGGATAATCGCAGATCAACGGTTAGTCAATTCCATCTTGATGCAGCCATTGAAAGTGAATATAGCAAAGCAGGCGCGCTTTATCCGGCCGTCGAAGATTCAAAAAAAACAAGAGACCGGCAAACCGGAATGGCATCTTTCATGAATATACTGGCAAATTAGCTAAGGAAACCACCTCATGAGCGCGGTGCAAAGGCTTGCAAAATCAAAACCCAAAAGCCCGAAACCTGTTCAACGTTCCGCTTCGGAATCATCCAGTTCCACTGGTGGATTTGCGGATGCTGACGTAAGTGGGTTTTATTCAGCGGAGCCGGTGCTGAGTTTGAACTCACCTGTGCAGTTACAAGTTATAGAAGAAGACGAACAAGAAAACGATGAAGCAGTTGTCCAGCACAAGTGTGCAACCTGCGAGGCGGAGGAAAAAAATGAGGCAGATGAACCGGTGCAGTTTTGGGATTGCTCAGAGTATCAGGAACCAACCTGCGTACAAAACCAGTTAGATTCCTCAGAAGCCCTTATACAAGAAAAATGTGCGGCTTGTGAAGCGGAAGAAGAGGTTGAGGAAGATGAAAAAGAAGTGCAGCAAGAAGGATCAGAGGCGCGTGATCCGCGAATAATTCAACGCGATGCAAGGAAAGGCTTGGCTAACGCAAGCCTTTCCTTGCCCCATAGTAAACAAATACAAGAGTCCTTTGGACATCATGATGTATCACATGTGCGTACCAGTATAGGAGGTGCAGCAAGAAGCGCTAACCAGCGCATGGGTGCTCTTGCATTTACTTCTGGAGATCGGATTGGTTTTCGTGAGTCGCCGTCGTTGCACTTGGCCGCGCACGAAGCTGCACATGTTATACAGCAGCGCGAAGGATTAAATCTACCAGGCAATGTCGGCCGTGCTGGAGACCGTTGGGAACAACATGCAGATCGTGTTGCTGATGCTGTAGTCGGTGGGCGTTCAGCAGAGCCTGTACTCGATGAGGTTGCAGTACCGAGTGCACCGTCGAACAAGGTGGCTGAAAGCGATGGCAACTTGGCTGAGTCTGCGTCGGCCGTTCAGCAACAGATTACATCAGGTACTTCGCGGTTATTCGAACCTGAAACTGTCACCGCAGAGACGCCGGGAGAGACTGAGGAAAGGAATCAAGAAATTCCAGAAACAGGTTCTAGAGAAGCTGAATCAACTGAGCGAGGTGAGGAAGGATCCGCGATCGAAGCGGCCGCAGAGGGGGAAAGAGACGCGCAACCGGAAGGCATTCCTGTTGAAGGACAAATACCAGCCGGAGGCGGTAGGGCTACGTCAGCGGCAGGAGCTCCAGCATCCCCGGCAAGTGCTTCAACATCAGCGGCTCAAGCATCTATCGCTGAAACGTCGACGGCGGCAGCAGAATCACGGACATCCACTGAACCTGCGACACCGGCTGCAGGTGCCCCTATGCCTACAACTGGACCTGAAATTTCAGCGCAAGGTGCTACAGCTGAAACTCCATCAGGCGGTGGTATCAACGCGCCCTGCTATAACATTGACCCACCGCCGCCGCCTGATAACGCGAGAGAACCCACCTCGGATGAGCGGGGGTCTGAACCAGAAGAACAACCTCAAGTTACATTCGAACCGTGGCCTGCTGAAGCCGATGAATGCCCTGCCGAGGATACCGTGGCGGAAGCAAGTACGCAAATGCCCGAAGGTCTCGGAACAGGTGAAGTAACCACAAGTGGAGCGCATGCTGCTGGTGGCATCTCCACAGCAGCAATTCCAGAAGGTGAATCAAACACCAGAACAACTTCATTGGAAGACGCGGCACCCTCCGGCAGCAGCGAAGTACAACAGATGGCGCGGTCTGCTACGACGAGCGCCGAGCAAGTTATTTCTTCGACCAGTGATATGGAAGGTCAAATTGCGAATGCAGAAGGCGAACGTAATACTGCCGTCAATGACTATCTGGCTTCGACAAGTCTGTTGCCAAGTGTGCTTGCTCGCGCCCGGAGTTTAGAATCAGGCGTGACATTCCCCGCGGCGGAAGACGCGCAACAATTTGAGGCACGTCAATCTGCCATTTCGCAAGTACGAGATTTTATGGCCAGTGCAGCCGATCAAATTGCAGCGGCCGTTGATTTTGCGCAAGAGCAGATGCCAGACATGTTGCGTGCAGCAGCGGAATCGGCCAATGCGAGCATTCAGGATGCCATCGAAACTGAAAAAACAGCAATCTCTGATCGCATTGCGCAAGCACGTGCACAGGCACGCGCAGGTGCGGCAACCGCTCGCGCTCAGATTCATGCTGAATATGCAAACAGCGCATCAATGATCGAGACGGTTACTGTTGATGCACTCGCAGTACTCGATACAACGTACACAGCCTCTATCGATCTGGTTGATGACAAAGAAACCGATGGGCTCGATGATGTCAATTCCCGTTTTGCTGCCGGGCGCGAACAACACGAATCGAAGGGCCCCGTCTATGCCGATAGGGCGATAGCTAGAGGGCAGGAGCATGCTGCCGCCTACGAGCACTGTAAAGGCGATTACAGAGATGATGGTTTTTGGGATGGCTGTCTTACCGTGCGCCGCGCCAAGGCTCAACAGGATACGGCATGCAAGACGGCGGCTGGCTATAAAGATACTTTCCTACAGACGGCAAACAAGAAAGGCTATGATCTTATCGCTTTGCGTAGGCAGTATCGCTGCGCGGTTATTGCGGGAGCACGCCGGGTTAATCAGACCATAGACGATACCTACGACCAGCTCGTTTCAGGACTGGAATCTGGTCGGATGCAAGCACTCGAAGGCATTGCATTGGCCCGTGACGAAAATCTTGCAGCCGTCGACAATGCCTTAGCGGCGACGCTAAGGTCACTCTCAGCTCAAGAATATTCACAACGGCAGGCTGTTAATGATACCGGTTATCTCAAACAGGTTGCGGTCGAACAATTGGCGCATGCCGGAGCAGCAGGCTTGGTGCGCGGTATCTCGGTAGCCATGGACTCACTGGAACAAACGCTATTAACGTTACGTGAAAGTTTTGCCCAAGGTGACATACCCGATCCGATGATACTGGCGCAGTCACTTGCAACAACCGAAGCAGCACTCGGCGGTGGTATGGGTACGCTTCTCGATACAATGATGAACGGTTCCCAACAATCCGGGGAAAGTATCACAGGTTTGGGGGATGCCGCTCTCGAAGCACTGGCCATGCTTACAGCCAAAAATGACGAACTTAGCGTCCAGGCTGAGAGTGGTTTTGCGCAACAGATGAGCAACCTAACAGCTGGTGCTTCTGCCATATTTAGCCAGCTCACCGGTAATCATGTCCAGCAGGCACAACAGGCCATGACTGAGGGAGTTTCCAGTATCGAGCAGGCGGTTGCCGGATTTGATGATGCGCTGGGGACTATCGGTGGACGAATCGATGAAGCCATTGCGACTTCGCTGGATGAACTTGATCAGCAACTGAACACCAAACTTGGAGAATTGGACGGCCAGATCGCCAGAGAGGCCTGGAAAGCTGCCGAGAAGGAGCAGCCGGCATGGAAAAGCGTTGTTGCGATTATTCTTGTTATCGTCGTGATTATTGCTGCAGCAGTAATCAGTATTGTCACGCTGGGTGCGGGCGCCAGCTTATTCGCGGTGATTCTTGTTGGTGCTCTGGTGGGAGCAGTCAGTGGCGGATTGATTCAACTGATTAATAACTGGGCCTCGGGCGAGGCGTGGCATACAGGGCTTGTTCAAGCCATGGTTATGGGGGCGATCGGTGGGGCAATTGGCGGTGGTTTAGGTTTTGCTGGAGGCGCGCTTTCCGCTGGAGCGGCAGCAGCAGGAGCCCGAGCCGCAACCCAGTTTGCTATCACTTTGGGTGCCGATTTGGCTTCGGAGGCGCTTACCCAGACAGCCGGTTACTTCCTTTTCGGTCAAGAATTTAATTGGCAAGGATTTGTAATGGCCGGTGCAATGTCAGGCGTCAGTTTCCGCGCCCAACCAAGTGGTGCGAATGCCGCCGTAGCTCGCGCGGCTGGAGGAGCGGGTGCCCGGCGGGCGGCTGTCACTCAAATCGCCGGTGGTGCGGCGCTGGGTTTAGGCCTTGAAGCCGGTACAGCATACCTAAGCGGCCAGGAATTCGACCTGACGAGAGCCGCATCATCGGCGGCATCTGCAGCAGTCAGTGCGCGGATGTCTCGGAGAGCAGCTCCGGCGGGACCAAGCCCAGAACCGACCACGCGCCTTGGTCGTGCGGCTGAAAGTTTACGGGCTTTCGACCCTGGCGGTGTGGGCGCACGACTCGAAACTAGGCTTCAAGGGCTTGGAGGCCAGGCATTTGGTCCGCGTAGAAGAAGGCTAATGACTGGGTCTGGTACTACCTCAGAAGTAGATCTTGTCGCCGGTCGTCTCTACGACGAGATTCGTAATGACACTAACGATGTGCGAACCATTGCAGATGAATTGGGTGTTCCTGTAAGTGCTGTAGAGCGGATAAAAAACCATCTGTTCATAGCAGAGCACGATATTCCTACTCCGTCTGGAATAGTACGTGAACGATTTGAGCCTGTCCGTGAATTTGCCGAAATGTGGCAGGCCGCGCAGCGTGGTGCGCTGGGGCCTGAACAGAGCAGTTATCTGCGAGACTTATTGACACACGAAAATGTTGAGGCCATTCTTCATGCTCGAGGGACACCTGTATACGATCCTAATGTCAAATTCGATATAGAAGGGTATCCACAGCATACCTTTGCTGATCCTGGAGCGCATTCGAAAGCTGTGGTCGCGGAGCGCGGGTTCTCAGCACGAGAGGTCGGGCAAATGACACCTGAGCAACGCAGCACGATGCTTCGTCCCATGATGGAAGCGTCTATAGAAGCAAGAGGATATGCTCCCTATAGCCCTGCAGAGATCAGTAATATGCACCCAGATGCTCGGGCAATTTACGAGCAGTTGATTGCCGAGAGAATTACAACCACAAGCGAGTAATTATATGAAGAAGCATTTTGAACGACTCAAATCGGTGAAGTGGGGAAGCGCAAGAGAGTGGAATCCGTCAGTACGTAACCTTCTTCTTGATTACTATAAGAGAATATTACCTGTCTGGCCAGAAGATCGTGAAAAGATTTTACCGCACTCCAGTTTGCTAATCGAACCATTTTCTAAATATCTATCAAGTGCTGAAAAGGAACATGTCGAATTAATGCTGCGTTCAGTGTTCAAAGCAGCCGAGATGTCAGGCGTTGTGTTGACCTTGACTAGTCAAGCGCTGATCACACTTATCTTGACATGTGCTGTCTTACGTGGGAAAGGAGACCTAAAATCTAATGATGATCCCTCTGAGCCCCTTCTGCGGTTATTCGAGCTTGGGTATGATCTCAATCCGACTCACGGAGCAATAGATATATGCTATCAAGAAGGATGTACCTCTATGCAACTTCCTACCCGTGAAGCTATAGCGCACACAGTGGCATCTAATAACGATTTGGGCAAAACGATTCAAAAATTCATTAAGCAGCGGCAAATGGCTCGTAACTTCATACTTAAAGGAGTGATTCTACATGGCATCACTCTAGATGAATTGCGTGCAGATAGCTTAAATTTTGAAGAAGCCGATCTGAGCGAAAGTTCCTTAAAAGAGGTAAATTGGAAAGGCTGCATCCTGCGAGATGCTCGCCTCGAAGGCGCAGATTTTACTCACGCTATCCTCAGGCTGTGCAATCTAGATCAAGCTCGCGCAACCAACACTATTTTTATTAAAACTCGCGTTGAAAACAGTACAGCATGCGCGGCAGGGTTTGATAACACCAACTTCAGTAAGGCCATACTCACTGATACAGATTTCTCGCGGGCCAGCTTTCGAGATGCTAATCTCGAAAGTGTTTCAGCATCTGGCGCCAGTTTCCGTGGTGCGGATATGCGCGGTGCAAATCTTTACAATGCTGACCTGAGTGACGCCGATTTACGTGGTGCTGATCTTACCGATGCGAATCTGGAAGGTGTTAACCTGCGTGGTGCGGATCTGCGCGGCGTAGTAGGGAACGATCCGGTCTTGCAGAAAGCAGAGGGCCAATGGGACGAGTTGTCTCCAGAGATGAGAAACCTCGCCGAGACAATGACCCCCATTGTTTCTGAAGTGCTGCGCACGGCTGGGCGTCAGGGTGTTATCGATCCAGCGATCACGCAGCAATTGATAGATGAAACCGCCAAGCAAGCTGGTGTCTCGCCACGCAATGCACCCGATCCAGAAGCGCTAGAAGCCGTTTCCCGGATAGTGAGCGAACTAGGTGATAATGCGCTTCCCGTCCTGTTCGGCGCACTCCAATCAAAAGAGTCTGAGCCGCCAGAAGAAGTTAAGTCCATGATCTTGCAACTCCGGGATGCGTTGGGTCTGGATGAAAAAGCAACTGCGGAAGACGTGCTAACACAATTCTTACGCAATTTAGGAAAACGGTGATTGTTTATGCGTAGCCAACAAAATAGGATTCGATACAAACGCAGAAGGCGGAGTGTCCAAGATGACGAGCTGGAAGCCCTTATGTCAGGAAAAGATGGACAAGTTGATGAACACGGGCGCCTGAGTCCTTTTTATTCAACCGGCCCGTTGTTGCGTCTCAATGATCAACAATCTGCAGATACCCCAACGCATCTCCAAGCCGGGGCAATGAGTGAACCTGAAAGAACTGAGACAGAACAGCCAAAGACACTACCACCAATTCAAGGCACTGGCCCAACCCACCAGGTTTCAGTTCACGGTCAAACATTGCGTCTTGAAGGACGCACCGATGCAACTTTCAATAATTCATATCGCACTCAAAACGCCCAGGAACAACCCAGTACCGACTGCGATAACTGTGGAGATTCCGATTGTGTGCAGGTTGCCGGCACTTTGGTCGCCAGCTATTCAGTATCGACCAGGGTCACTTTGCCGCGCGCATCTGATTTTCCTGACTTGACGCCTTGTCAGCGTGCACGAGTACAGGATGCGATAACGAATACCCTGGCACCACATGAGCAGCAACATGTTGCCGCCTTCCAGCAATATAATGGCACGACGCGACGGCAATTCAATTTGACGCTATGTCGCAGCGAGCTCGATAGCACCATTCAGTCAATGTTCGAAGCCGAAGAGCGTGCGCGCCATGCAGCAGCTCAGGCTGCAAGTGATGCGCTGGATCCATTTCACTTCGATGTGGATCTGGACTGTGAAGACGAACCCAGTCCGGACACTAGCGAACAACAGGGTGCTAGCGTCAGTTCGGATGAAAATGGTGAACAATGAAATCCTAGAAATCAAGAGGTGGTTATGCAGATAAATGATTCTTTTAAACCGCTCGTCTCCTGCATCATGCCAACTTTTAATCGTCGTGAATTTGTTCCTCGCGCCCTAGATTATTTTTTGCGACAGGATTATCCGAATACGGAATTGATTATTCTTGATGATGGGGAAGATTGTGTCGTTGATCTGATTCCAAACGATTTTCGTGTTCACTACTATCGAGAATCAAACCGCAAAAATGTTGGTGCCAAGCGTAATTGGCTTTGCGAACAGGCACAGGGTGAGATTATCATCCATTGGGATGACGATGACTGGTTTGCATCGAATCGGATAAATCTCCAGGTAGAAGCTATTTGCCGGGAAGCAGCGGATATCTGCGGATTAAACCGTGTTTACTTTCTGTCTTCAGATACGCGATCGGCATGGGAATATGTGTATTCAGTCAATAGTGCCCGGTGGGTATGTGGATCGAGTCTTTGTTACACCAAAGAATTCTGGCAACGCAACCGGTTTGCTGAAATCAATGTCGGAGAAGACTCGCGCTTTGTTTGGGCAAATCGGACAGCGCGCATTGCTGTCATGCCGGAGAATAAGTTTTTGGTCGCTCTGGTTCATGATGCCAATACCAGCCGCAAGAGAGTCCGCGACCGCGCTTGGAATATCCGTAACCCGGAACATATTCGGGATTTAATGGGGAACGACTGGGCCTTTTATAGCGGTGAGAAGAACGAGCATCGTGATTGCGAAGATGATAGACAGACTAAAACGTCGCATTCTTTGCCAACTGTAACACCAGTGCAAGAATCAAGCAAAGTGAGCATAGGCATCCATATAACAGACGACGGTGATCGGTTGCTGGCAACTTGTGCTGCGATAGCTGCCAATACAAAAATACAAGTGGAAGTATTGTTGCTGGCAGATGGCGTTGATGCGTCAGCCGAATCGACAATTACTCAATTGTCAAAATTTCGTAGTATTGGTTTTTCATCAAGACGAGGGGCACCGTCCTGTTTTAATTTATTAGCCCGTGAGGGGAGCGGCGATATTCTCATATTTTTGGAAAGTGGTGCGTTGCCGGGGCCGGGATGGTTAGAGTTGCTTTGTTTGGCACTTTCCCAGAATTCCTCATATGGACTGGCCGGACCTTCGACCAATCGTTCATGGAACATGCAGTGTGTTTTTCCGAAAGCGAGTGCAAAAAATGTTACCAATACGGTTAAAATGGCTCAAAGCAGGTTTGCCGGAGCTGTGCGTACCATGGAGCCCTTGTATTGTCTCGCCGATTTCTGTTTTGCGGTACGGCGCGAGGTTGTCGAAACGATAGGTGCTGCGGACGAGGCTTATGGTGAAGGCCCATGCTGGGAAATGGATTACAGTTTGCGTGCAGTACGTGCTGGCTGGCAACCGGTGTGGGCGCAAAGTGCTTACGTGTATCGCATGCCACCTACACCGCAGCGCACACGGCAAGAGGCCAAATACTTTCGGGCGAGCAAGCATCGTTATCAGGATAAGTTTTGCGCCCGTCAACTCGGAGGAAATAAGGGAAGATACAATACCCATTGTCGTGGTGAACAATGCCGTAACTTTGCGCCACAAGAGCAGATTGCTATCTCGATTCCACTGAATGAAAAAAAGCATCAGCAATCTGAACCAACTTGCATTTTACCTGAGTCAAGCTTGCCGGCAGAATTATCTGCTTCTCGTTCTATGCGGCCGCTTGTTTCGTGCATTATGCCGACCTATAACCGGCGATCATTTATTCATTTGGCATTACAGTGTTTCGACGCACAGGATTACGAGCCAAAAGAACTGATTGTTGTTGATGACGGTGACGATTCTATCGAGGATCTGGTCTGCGATCATCCTCATGTTAGATACAAACGCTTGAATGGTTGGCGCTCCATTGGTGAGAAACGCAACATAGCTTGCCAATTGGCTCGAGGTAAGATTGTGGTGCTTTGGGATGATGATGACTGGTATGGGAATAGACGAATCACAGCGCAAGTCAATCCGATTCTATCCAACGATGCTCAAATTACCGGTTTGGATGCACGCTGGTTTCTGGATTTAAATACCCGGGAATTCTGGACATTATCAGCAGCCCTGCATCAGCGGTTGTTCGCAGGAAATATTGCCGGTGGCACACTAGCTTTCGAACGGAGCATTTGGGAAAGTGGTGTTCGCTTTCCAATTGCTAATCTTGCCGAAGATGCACACTTTTTGCTCAGGGCGCAAAAAAAAGGTGCGCATTTACTAAATGTTTCTAACGACAATTTATTTATCTATATGCGGCATGGAAACAATTCGTGGAAGTTTAAAACAGGCAATTTTTTGGAATCGCAAAGCTGGTTGCGCATTAATCCACCCAACGGATTCAATAGCGCCTTAGCTGAACTATATGAGCAAGCTGCAGTACAAAAAATAAATGCTTAGCCTGATGTAAAAAGTTACGGGAGTTATTACTGCATTGTATCTGATGGGTGTGGTTATGACATAGGGTGTCGAGAATCTGTTAGTTCTGGTCGCCCATTAGCCGTCCTGAGTCAATAGCCCGAACGAAATTCTCGCCTTTCAGCGATACATCAATCTTCAATAACACCATTGCTAAACTGTTTTTGCTGAATCCCTCGCGCCTGTTGCTTCATATTTTTGGTGATGCAAATCGCACCAGTCACCCATCTGGATCAAGTGAGAACAGAATCCTGTTTCACCCTGGCAGCGCTGCTGCCCCGGAAGCATCTCAGTACCGTCTTGTATCCAATTGTTTGCTCAAATCTGTGGTTACCCGTAGGCACCAACCCTTTCTGGCTTACAATCCGGGCGATTCACTTCAGTCAAACTGTCAGCAATGGCGGATGGCGCGGCGTCCAATCAATTTTGGTGGTTTGATATCCAACCAGATCACTGGCTCAACCGGCCATCGCCAAACCTAAGCAAAACATCGTCCTACAGAAAACACTTCTCCTGTTTTTAACATGTGATAACAAGCACGCGAGAGTTTGTGCGCCACCGCCTTGATAGCAACAATGCCGTTGCGCTTGGCTCTCTTGCGCTGATAAAACTTTCTTGCCGGCTCGCAATAGCGCACTGCAAAGTTGGCCGCTTCGACATACGCCCACGCCAGATAACGGTTGCCATTCTTGGTGTTGCCGCTGCCTTTCTTCTTGCCGTTGGACAGGTGTGCACTGCCGACACAACGACAGTACGAAACATAATTGCCGGCATCGGCAAACCGTGCGATATCGCCTGTCTCAAGCAAAATGACTGTCGCCAGCACATCGCCAATCCCCGCGGTGCTTTTGAGTAACCAAAAAGCGGGATCGGTTCGGCAATAACCTTCCAATACAGCTTCAACACGATCAATCTGGTCTTGCAGTGCATGCATGACAGCCAGGTTGGTTTGCAATCCGAGTATTTCGGTTGCACTCAGATTCAACTGCTCTAAATCGGCCTCAGTCAGTTGTTTGATCGTGTTGCTGTTGGCGCGTGCCCCGGTATAACGCTGCATAGCCGATTCGATCGTAATGATCTGCGCACTGCGCTGCTGCACCAGTTGCATGCGTTTTCTCGCCAGGTCACGCATCGCACGTTTGTCCTTGGGCATGATGTAACCCTCCGGCAACAAGCCCAAACGCAACAGGTGCGCCAAGTGCCTGGCATCTGATTCATCACCGCGGTGTTTCATCCCGTCATATTGCTTGACCGCAGCGGTATTGACCAGATGCATCGAGTAACCCGCTTCCTGCAGGCCGTCGACCAGCCAGTACCAGTTGAAAGTAGACTCAATCGCAATACCGGATATTTCATTCCCAAAAGGCGCAATGGCTTCATGAATCTCGCTCAACCGGTTGGCATGTCGTCTGCTGTACACAATCCTGTCTGCACTCATCAATAATCACAATAAAATTGTTGTTTGAATGCAAGTCTATGCCGCAAAATAACATCTCGTCCTCCGTCGATAAAGTTGGTTCGAACCTTAACTTTATCCTTTCCGGCTACCGCCGGGGCGGGGGGCGGCTAGATGATTATCATTGTTTATCGTTATTAACAAAATGAAAATCAAAATTTATACTCGCCCACATGTTTTTTTTGCGGCAAAAGCTCTTGCTAGCCATCTGCAAAGACTTTGTCGCGAAGTGGTTATGATAGAAGACATTGATCCTAATGATACAACACTCCATGTTATCTACTGTGCTTTTGCTGCTCCGGCGTTACCTAAAAATTATATCGTTTATCAAACAGAAGTATTACACTCTGGTTGGTTTTCAGAAGAATATCAACGCATTCTAGATGGAGCGCTTGCTGTTTGGGATTATGATATTCGAAATGTGCCGGAAAATATTCACAGGATTCATCATATAGTCCCACCTGGAATTAATTTTCAGAATATCAATGAGGTTCGTGATATTGATGTGATTCATTACGGCTCTATCAATGTACATAGACGCAATTTGCTCAATGAAATTCAAAATTACTACGGCATCGAAATTATCGAGAATGTCTATGGAGAAGAAATGTATGCACTGCTGAGGCGTGCCAAGGTGGTGTTAAACCTTCATTTTTATCCGAATGCACCGCTTGAAGTTTTCAGGCTTTATGAAGCGTTATCTTATGGGTGCCATGTGATATCTGAACCTACAGATAAGGAAACACAGAAACGCCATATTGAGATGGTTTATTTTGCTGAATCAGCATGTGATTTCAAAATCTGCATTGATAAGGCACTAAGCCGGCCATTTGATTATGACTTATCTCCTATAGATAGTCTTAGCTTCAGTGCGATAAAGGAAGCAATGGCTCATCTAATAAGGAAATTCAAAGTTGTCTGAAACCTTGCATCATTCGAGAGCTATATCCGCTCATTCTTGCCGATTTGACTGATGTTCCAATGGCTTGATATAGAACGTCAATGCTTCCATGCTCGCCCAATTTAACCTAAAAAAACTCGGTTGGATGGTGTTTAAAGCGCGTTGTTGTTTATCCCAGATTTCCCATTAAGAAAAATTTCTAATGGAAGCCATTAGAATAAGTTATTAAAAATAGTACTATTTTTCTAAATTATAATTATTTGGTTTGTGCATATTTTTCTTGCGGAGGGTGTTCGTGGGTTTTGAGCTTCGGTTTACCGACAAAGAGATCACTGCTTGGGGTGGAATGGGCTTGATGAAACGGATGCTTGACCGAATTGGTTTTAGTTCAGCCCTGGAAGCTTGCGAATTACCACAACAGAAGAGTAATCGTGGCTATTCGCCGATTCAGTTGGTTGTGCAATTCATGTTATCGGTATGGTGTGGCGCGAACCGATTCGAACATTCAGAGGTTACCCGCCATGATCCGGTACTTCAAAAACTGTTTTGTTTCAAACGCATGGCGAACTTCAAAGCGATCATGCGGCTGTTTCGGAAGTTTGATCAGGCAACTACGATGCAGGTATTTGGCCGTTTGTATCGCTGGTTTTTTGGCAACCTTAATATAGATCATTTAACGCTGGATCTGGACTCGACAGTGATGACACGCTATGGATGGCAAGAAGGCGCGGCACGCGGTTACAATCCGCGCAAGCCAGGGCGTAATTCGCACCATCCGTTGATGGCATTTGTTGCGGATGCGCGCATGATAGCCAATCTATGGTTGCGCCCTGGTAACAGCCATAGTGCCAATAACGCGTTAGCCTTTCTGGATGACAGTCTGGACAAACTAGGCGGCAAACGGGTGGCATTACTTCGGGCTGATAGCGGATTTAGCGATCAGGCCTTTCTAAACGATCTGGATCGGCGCGATATGCATTATCTGATTGCATTAAAGCTGAATCAACCCTTACAAAGCGCATTGGTTGATCAAACGGGCTGGTGGGTACTGGATGAAGGTATTGAAGTTGTCGCTTTTGATTACCAGGCGCCGTGCTGGGATAAGCCTCGGCGTGTCGTGGGTATCCGGCAAAAGACTGATGAACGCCCCGAGGCCAAAGGCAAACAACTTTCTTTGTTTGCAGATGATCCCGTATTTTCCTGTTACCGCTACAGCGCATTGGTCACTGATATGGATCTGCCTGCCGCAGCACTCTGGCGATTATACCGGGGCCGTGCTGATTGCGAGAATCGCATCAAGGAACTGAAATATGACTTCGGTGGAGACAGTTTTAATCTCAGAGACTTCTGGGCAACCGAAGCAGCTTTGTTAACGGTTATGCTGGCTTACAACCTGATGAGCTTGTTCCGCCAGGGTGTATTGAGAAGTGAGGCAGTCTCAGGAAAACCCAATGTGCATCATACACTTAAAACATTGCGTTACAAACTGTTTGCCAAAGCAGGTTACATCACAAAAGACGGCCGCAAAAAGATTATCAACTTAGCTGTTGCCGTGCGGCAACGTGAATGGTTTGACGGGCTATGGGATAAGTCCAAAACTTTTACGCTGCCCGTAAAATTTACACCCATTTTCTCTCCTTAAAAAATTCTAATGGGAAATCTGGGATCAAGGACAAAAATGCCGCGAGCGGATCAAGCTGCAGCCCACTCCCGCTAACCTGAAACGAGCTGCTAACCACCGTGCCGCTATTTTACTAGCTATCGAGAACGGTACATTTGATTATTCTGTAACATTCCCGAATTCAAAGAATGCCTATAAATTCAGCCCCAAACAATATACCGTTAGAACTTATCTCACAGAATGGTTAGCAAATAAAGAACCAACCATCAAAGCAAGCACATCAAGAGATTATAGAAAAATCATAAACAACTTAGTGATACCTCAGTTTGGTGACATGGCACTGCACATGCTGACACGTGCAGATGTGCGTAATTGGGTGGCAAGTATGGATTGCTCGAATAAAAGGATTATTAACATCTTGAGCCCACTGCGCGCCGCCCTGCAAGACGCTCAACATGATGATTTGATACCGGCTAATCCATTGTTTGGATGGACGTATAAGCGCAATGAGCCACCAAAAGAAAAGACATACGTTGACCCATTTAACGCAGAAGAGCAAGCAGCAATACTCAAAGCTGCAGTAGGATCAATAAAAAACCAGTGCATTGTATTTTTTTGGACTGGGATGAGGACTTCAGAATTAATCGCTTTGGAATGGTCTGATATCGACTGGAAACGAAAAACAATAAAAATTAACAAAGCGCACACTTACGCGGCCAAAAGCGATGAATCTACAAAAACAAAATCAAGCAATAGGGAAATTGACCTGCTTCCACATGTGGAGGATGCACTGATTAATCAAAAACAGCATACCATTTTACAAGGCGCGAAAGTGTTTTTAAATCCGCGTTCTGGGAAACAATGGACTGGCGATCAACAAATCAGGAAAGGATTCTGGATTCCATTATTGAAAAAAGCCGGCGTGCGTTACAGAAATCCGTATCAAACACGCCACACTTTTGCATCAATGATGTTGTCGGCCGGTGAAAATTTAGCCTGGGTATCTGCGCAAATGGGTCATTCTAATGTGTTAATTACAGCTAAAACATATGCTCGCTGGATTAACAATAATGAGCAACATGGGACAAAGGCAGCCGAAATGTTTGGGCAACATTAAAATATAACTACTTGATAATTAACAAGTAAATGGCGGAGAAGGCGGGATTCGAACCCGCGGTACGGTTTGAGCCGTACACACGCTT
>CAZXBP010000001.1:0-82828 GCA_964639015.1 uncultured Nitrosomonas sp. | reverse complement strand
GAAATTTATAATAGCAGAAGGATTCGTGCAATAGATTATTCATTCGGATAATCTTGGATTCAGTTAAAGTTGAGTGCTGTTTCCTGAGCTTCCTGTAGATGATTCAGAAGCAGAGATTGACGTCAGCCTGAAGGAAACTTTTTTGTATTTATGTCGTATCTTATCCTGCCAATGTGTGGTTATTCGCGTCAATAATATTTTGTTGCTTGTTGTTCATTTGCGTTATTATCCATCCTTTTGAAAAGTTGAAATAACATGAAGTGGCTTGATTTGCCGGTTGCAGGAACGGCGTGCGGCGTTGTTCAACTTCCCGGTTCTAAAAGCATATCCAACCGCATTTTGTTGCTGGCCGCTCTAGCGGAAGGTACAACGCATGTTCGTGATTTGCTCGCTTCGGATGATACTGCGCATATGTTGAAAGCGCTGGAGATTCTGGGTGTCGATATTGAGCGGACGGAAACAAACAGCTATCGGATTGTTGGTACCGGTGGTCAGTTTAAAGTTAAAAACGCTGATTTATTTTTGGGTAACGCAGGTACGGCTTTTCGTCCTTTGGTTGCCGTGCTTGCGCTAATGCAGGGACATTATCGGCTGTCCGGCGTGGCGCGTATGCATGAGAGACCTGTCGGCGATCTTGTTGATGCCTTGCGTGAATTGGGTGCGGATATTGATTATATAGGCAATCCCGGCTATCCGCCGTTGGAAATAAAGCCGGCGATAATTCGACATGAATCCATTCATCTGTCCGTAAAAGGCGATGTTTCAAGTCAATTCCTGACTGGGCTGCTGATGGCGCTGCCGATTACCGGAAAAGAATCGGTGATTCAAGTCTCCGGGACATTGATTTCTCAGCCCTATGTGGCATTGACGTTGGAACAGATGAGACGTTTCGGTGTAACTGTCAAGCAGGAGGCATGGCAGAAGTTTACTTTGTCTGCGCATCAGTGCTATCGCAGTCCGGGTGAGGTGATAATAGAGGGGGATGCGTCTTCTGCTTCGTATTTTCTGGCCGCGGGAGCTATTGGCGGCGGTCCGGTTCGTGTGCTGGGTGTCGGGCGTGATAGCGCGCAAGGTGACGTGCATTTCGCGGATGCTCTGGCGCAAATGGGCGCCGGGATCGAAATGGGACCTAATTGGATTGAGTCGAGTGGCGCGCGCAGAGAAAGTAAATTCTTGCGCGCGATTGATCTGGATTGTAACCGTATTCCGGATGCGGCCATGACTCTGGCTGTGGTGGCATTGTTTGCCGAGGGCGTTACTACGCTTAGAAATATTGCCAGCTGGCGACTGAAGGAAACAGACCGCCTTGCGGCGATGTCCTGCGAGCTCAGAAAACTGGGGGCGTATGTAGAAGAGGGCAGTGATTATTTGCAAATCACGCCGCCGGAGTGTGGCTTGAAAGCGCATGTTGCAATAGATACTTATGATGATCATCGTATGGCCATGTGTTTTTCTCTGGTTGCTCTTGGTGCGCCTGTGCGCATTAATGATCCGGGTTGTGTGTCGAAGACTTTTCCTGATTTTTTTGAGCAATTTCAACGCATTATTCTTTCCTGAGAAATGGAAAGTGAAAACAGTGCAATCATGACGCAAAACAAGATTATTCCGGTAATAACGATTGATGGTCCTTCCGCATCCGGCAAGGGGACTGTTGCGCAGCGGGTGGCAAAAGCGCTTGGTTTTCATTATCTGGATAGCGGGGCGCTGTATCGACTGGTGGCATTGAAATCCTTGCAGGAAGGTGTGGATATTGCTGATGAAGATGCGCTTGTTGAAATTGCCGCCAAACTTGATGTTGTTTTTGATAATTGCGATATTTTGCTGGATGGCAGGCAGGTGACAGATGCCGTCCGCACCGAAGAATGTGGTGTGTTGGCTTCAAAGCTGGCTTCCTGTCAAAGAATCAGAGAATCTCTGATAGCGCGTCAGCGCGCTTTCCGTAAATTGCCAGGGTTGGTTACTGATGGGCGAGACATGGGCTCTGTTATCTTTCCTGACGCGGTGCTGAAGGTTTATTTAACGGCCAGTGCCGAGGTTCGTGCGCAAAGGCGTTATAAGCAGTTGATAGAGAAAGGAATAAATGCTAACATTTATTCCTTGCAGGAAGAGATACGCGAGCGTGATGAGCGCGATAGTAACCGCAAGGCGGCACCTTTACAGAAATGTTTGGATGCGAGGTTGCTGGATACAACCTCGCTTTCTGTTTTGCAGGCTCAAGACAGTGTGCTGGAATGGTATAGAACCTGCCATGCAAATGGTAAACGGGTTTGAAACAGTTTCGCCAATTAGCGCCTGTTTCAGGTAATTTTTTTAACTAACCTTTCTTCTTTAAAGAACGAAAAAATATCAGGTATTTTTAATAATGACTACTGCTTCTACTGTAACAAAGTCCTCAGAAAGTTTTGCCCAGCTGTTTGAAGAAAGCCTTGCGCGCCAGGAAATGCGCATTGGTGAAGTGATCACGGCCGAGGTTGTTCGTGTTGATTACAATATTGTCGTTGTCAATGCGGGATTGAAATCGGAAAGCTATATCCCTGTTGAGGAATTTAAGAACGACAGGGGTGAAATCGAAGTAAAGCCGGGCGACTTTGTTAGTGTGGCCATTGAAACACTGGAGGATGGTTATGGCGAGACGCGTTTGTCGCGTGATAAGGCCAAGCGTTTAACTGCATGGCATGATCTTGAGGAAGCCATGGAAAGTGGTGCGATTGTGACGGGCATGGTCAATGGCAAGGTTAAAGGTGGTCTTACTGCCATGATTAATGGTATACGCGCATTCTTGCCTGGCTCGCTGGTGGATATCCGTCCAGTAAAAGACACCACGCCTTATGAAAATAAGGAAATGGAATTCAAGGTGATTAAGCTTGACCGTAAACGCAATAATGTTGTGGTCTCGCGTCGCGCTGTTCTTGAGGAAACACAGGGAGCAGATCGGCAATCGTTGCTGGCAAGTCTTGAGGAAGGTGCAGTGGTTCAGGGTATCGTCAAAAATATTACCGATTACGGCGCATTTGTTGATCTGGGTGGAATTGACGGGTTGCTGCATATTACCGATCTGGCATGGAGACGCGTCAAGCATCCTTCTGAAGTAGTCAATATCGGAGATGAGGTTACGGCCAAGGTACTTAAATTCGATCAGGAAAAAAATCGTGTTTCGCTTGGTTTGAAACAACTGACAGAGGATCCCTGGGTGGGATTGTCACGCCGTTATCCTCCGCGCACCCGTTTATTCGGTAAGGTCACGAACCTTACCGATTATGGCGCATTCATTGAAATTGAACAGGGGATCGAAGGGCTTGTCCATGTTTCCGAAATGGATTGGACGAACAAAAATGTGTATCCATCAAAAGTAGTTCAGTTGGGTGACGAGGTTGAGGTAATGATTCTTGAGATTGACGAAGAGCGTCGTCGCATATCGCTGGGCATGAAGCAATGTCAGGTGAATCCTTGGGAAGAGTTTTCCATGAATCATGAAAAGGGCGACAAGGTTAAGGGTCAGATCAAATCTATTACGGATTTTGGCGTATTTATAGGATTGCCTGGGAATATTGATGGGCTGGTGCATTTGTCTGACTTGTCATGGGCTCAACCGGGCGAAGAGGCAGTATGCCATTATAAAAAAGGCGATGAAGTAGAAGCGGTTATTTTGTCTATTGATGTCGAGCGCGAAAGAATTTCACTGGGGATTAAACAGCTGGAGGATGATCCTTTCAATCACTTTGTTGCTGAGCACGATAAGAATAGTATTGTTGAAGGGGTGGTGAAGTCTATTGATGCCAAAGGCGCTGTAATAGCCTTGGCAGATGATATTGAAGGTTATTTGCGGGCGTCTGAGATATCAAGGGACCGGGTTGAAGATATTCGTACGCACCTGAAAGAAGGTGAAAAAGTAGAAGCTATGATTATCAATGTTGATCGGAAGAATCGGGCTATTAATCTTTCAATCAAAGCTAAGGATAAATCAGACGAATCGACTGTAATGCAGAAAATCAAAGCGCCGGCAAATGCTGGCACAACCAGTCTGGGTGCGTTGTTAAAAGCAAAAATGGATAGTAAAAATACAGAGCAATAAGGAATTTATTCATGACGAAATCAGAATTGATTTCCCGGCTGGCGGCACGTTTCCCGCAGCTCGTAGCAAAAGATGCAGAGCTTTCAGTTAAGATGATTATCGATGCAATGGCTAAAAGTCTTTCGAATGGACAGCGAATAGAAATTCGAGGTTTTGGCAGCTTTGATCTTAATTACAGGCCTCCAAGAATTGGCCGGAATCCCAAGTCAGGTGAGAAAGTAAAAGTTCCGGCGAAGTATGTGCCGCATTTTAAAGCGGGCAAGGAAATGAGAGAGCGCGTTGACTACAAAAAATAATGAAATCTTTTTCTGTAGATAACAAATAACAGCGACGGTAAATGAGTTGCTGCAAATTTTTCTATATGAAAGTTAAATCGTCTGAATGCGCTATCGCCGATTGTCTAAAGATTTATTTGAGATTTTCGAGAATTGGCTTCGACGATGCCCGGGTGTCTGTTGGTATCGTATGGCATGCGCATTTTCGGTAAGGACTTTTTATAAATCTTTTGAGCTTAATTTATCATGCGAGTAATAATCTGGTCACTGCGTTTAATCATTTTCTTCTTATTTGCAAGCTTTTCTGCAATGAATTCTGAAAATATCACTTTGTACTATTTTGAAGATCGTTCGATAGAAATGCCGCTAAGTGTTGTCCTGCTGGTTTTTTTTGCACTCGGCGTGTTTCTAACCATCTTTACGACGCCACCATGTTCGACTGGAAAAAGGTAGCATGGCCCGGTTCCGGTTTTTTGTCTTTCATCAACTGATACAGTGGAATATAAGTGTAGTTGGATGATGATATGGCAGCAGCTCATTCGAAGATGGCGTCATGAGCAAGTCTGAATAACCGTTTCGCACAAACTTCATAACACTGAGTAAATCAAGTCAGTACAAATAAAGAAACTGCGGTTTACTTGGCTTATTGAATTATGCGAGGAGTTTGTTGAGGTTGTCCGACGACTCTGATATAGGTAATAATACTTGATTTTCCCGGTGTTGTTGAAGGCGAGTAACGATGAAAGATATTATTTGTCTACCGGAGTAAGGTAAGTAGGCGGTTCTTCTTCATATAAAAAAGATATAAAAATATATAAATAAATTTGATTCATAAAAAATATATAGGGGGTGCAAACTAATGGATACATTTAAGGATTTTGAAGAACCGATATTCAAGAATCTGACCAGTGCAGTACGTGCACTGGCAATGGATGCCGTTCAAAAAGCCAATTCTGGCCATCCGGGAATGCCGATGGGAATGGCGGAAATCGCCGAGGTGCTGTGGTTACATCATCTGCGGCATAATCCAAAAAATCCAAAATGGTTTGATCGTGATCGGTTCGTTTTGTCAAACGGGCATGGATCAATGCTGATTTATGCCTTACTGCATTTGACTGGTTACGATCTGTCAATGGAAGATATTAAGCAATTCAGACAATTGCACTCGAAAACCCCTGGGCATCCGGAATACGGATATACGCCAGGTGTGGAAACGACGACCGGACCTTTGGGGCAAGGTATCACCAACGCGGTAGGTATGGCCATAGCTGAGAAAGTATTAGCGGCACAATTCAATCGACCTGGTTTTGATATTGTTAATCATTATACGTATGTGTTTCTCGGTGATGGCTGCTTGATGGAAGGTATTTCTCACGAAGCTTGTTCGCTTGCGGGCACACTAGGACTGGGTAAGCTGATTTGCTTTTATGATGATAATGGTATCTCTATAGACGGTCACGTAGAAGGCTGGTTTACCGATGATACACCTAAACGGTTTGAGGCATATGGATGGCATGTAGTGCCAAACGTGAACGGGCATGATCCGGTTGCCATAGAAGGTGCGATCGAAGCGGCAAAGCGTGTTTATGATAAACCGACCATGATCTGCTGTAAAACTGTTATTGGCATGGGCTCTCCAAATATGGCTAATACGCATGCAGTGCATGGTGCGGCTCTGGGCGATGCTGAAATAGCTGCAGCGCGTCCGCATATTGGCTGGCATCATCCACCGTTTGAAATTCCGGACGATATTTACGAAGTCTGGAACGCCGCAGCCAAGGGCCAGCAACTTGAAGATGAATGGAATCAGAAGATTGCCGAGTATACCAATAAGTATCCGGCTGAAGCCGCTGAGTTTAAGCGTCGTGTGGCGGGCGATCTGCCCGCTGACTGGGCAAGCCATGTAGACGCAGTGATCGGTGAAGTCAATGGAAAAGCAGAAACCATCGCAAGCCGTAAAGCCTCACAAAACGCAATAGAGGGTTTGGCGCCTGTGTTGCCGGAGTTGATTGGCGGATCGGCTGATCTTGCAGGTTCGAATCTGACGTTGTGGTCTGGATCAAAGGGTGTGAGCAGGGAGTCAGGAGGTAATTATATCTATTACGGTGTGCGGGAATTTGGTATGAGCGCCATAATGAACGGCATATCCTTGCATGGCGGATTAATTCCTTATGGCGCGACCTTCCTGATGTTCTCGGAATATGCGCGCAATGCATTACGCATGGCTGCCTTGATGAAAATACGCAATTTGTTTGTATTTACGCATGATTCCATCGGCCTGGGGGAAGACGGTCCAACACATCAGCCTGTCGAACAGACGGCAACCTTACGGCTGATACCCAATATGGATGTATGGCGTCCATGCGATACAGTTGAATCAACAGTTGCCTGGGCGCGTTCTATAGAGCGGAAAGACGGCCCTTCCACATTGATTTTCAGCCGTCAGAATTTGCCTTTTCAGAAACGCGATGCGGCGACAATAAAACTTATTGATAAGGGTGGTTATATCCTGTCTGAAGCGGATAGCGGACGCCCGCAAGTCATTTTGATAGCAACCGGCTCCGAAGTTGGTCTGGCAATGCAGGCACAAGCGGCATTGGCGAAAGAAAGCATTAAATCCAGAGTCGTTTCCATGCCGTGTACCAGTATATTTGATCGCCAGGATAAGGCTTATCAGGAAAGTGTCTTGCCGCGAGGTGTGCCACGTGTGGCAATTGAAGCGGGCGTTACCGATTGCTGGCGTAAATACGTCGGCTTAGAAGGTGCTGTCGTAGGGATAGATACCTTTGGTGAGTCTGCGCCCGCGAATGTTTTATTCGAGCATTTCGGTTTCACAGTCGCAAATGTGGTTAAAGCGGCTAAACAAGTGCTTTAGGAATTTTTCAAGGCAAATTTGAGCTTGTTAATGACAGAATTTTTATTCAAGGAGTATTAAGTATGACAATTAAAGTAGGGATAAATGGATTTGGCCGGATTGGGCGCATGGTTTTTCGTTCCGCGGTACAAAATTTTCCAGATATAGAGGTCGTTGCGATTAATGACTTGCTGGAACCGGATTATCTTGCTTATATGCTGAAACACGATTCTGTGCATGGGCGATTCCAGGGTGATGTAGCAGTGGATGGTAATACGCTGGTTGTCAATGGAAAAAGAATTCGCCTGACGGCAGTAAAAGACCCCGCCGAGCTGAAGTGGAGTGAAGTAGGGGCCGATGTCGTTGTAGAATCGACAGGGTTATTCCTGACTCAGGATACCTGTGAAAAACACTTGAAAGCTGGCGCGAAAAAAGTGATTATGTCAGCACCCTCTAAAGACGATACGCGGATGTTTGTTTATGGTGTAAATGACAAAACTTATAACGGCGAAGCTATCGTTTCAAATGCGTCCTGTACGACAAATTGCTTGGCACCTGTTGCGAAAGTTCTGAATGATAAATTTGGTATAAGACGTGGCTTAATGACTACCGTGCATGCGGCAACCGCAACCCAGAAAACAGTTGACGGGCCTTCCAACAAAGACTGGCGCGGTGGACGTGGCATACTGGAGAATATTATCCCTTCTTCAACCGGTGCGGCAAAAGCAGTTGGTGTCGTTATT
This sequence comes from uncultured Nitrosomonas sp., assembly GCA_964639015.1. GTDB lineage: Bacteria > Pseudomonadota > Gammaproteobacteria > Burkholderiales > Nitrosomonadaceae > Nitrosomonas. The sequence goes on along the minus strand of CAZXBP010000001.1, from coordinate 74,884 downwards.
CCGGAATTGAATAAAAAATTGACCGGCATGGCTTTTCGTGTACCTACGTCAGATGTGTCTGTTGTTGATCTGACCGTTGAATTGAGCAAGGATGCTTCATACGATGACATTTGCAAAGCAATGAAAGATGCATCGGAAGGTGAAATGAAAGGTGTTCTGGGTTATACCGATCAGAAAGTCGTTTCTACAGATTTCCGTGGCGAGAGTTGCACTTCGATATTTGATGCGGAAGCCGGCATGGCGCTTGACAGCAGTTTTGTAAAAGTGGTTGCCTGGTACGATAACGAATGGGGTTATTCTACCAAATTACTGGAAATGGTCCGTGTTATTGCTGGTAAGTAATTAAAGCTATTATTGTTATTTGGATAAGTAGCATAACCGGTTTTGACATTGATATGCGAATACTTTAAGCGTTGTCAGCAATCAGAATTATTTGCTGAAATTCGCTTTTATTAATTTAGAATAAAGGGTAGCAGAACGCTATCCTTTATTTGTTTTAAGACAATCTGGAGTTTATCGTGTCTGTTATAAAGCTTGTAGACCTTGATCTCAAGGGCAAACGTGTTTTCATCCGCGCCGATTTGAATGTTCCTGTGAAAGACGGGAAAGTAACATCGGATGCACGGATTACAGCCTCAATGGCCACTATTAATCATTGTTTGGATGCAGGTGCAAAGGTGATGGTGACATCACACCTTGGCCGCCCGGAAGAAGGCGAGTGGTCCGAAGAAAATTCCCTGAAGCCGGTTGCGGATAATATCGCGGCGCGTTTAAACAAACCTGTGCGATTAATCAGAGACTGGGTAAATGGTGGTTTTGATGTTGCTGAAGGCGAACTGGTTGTTCTGGAAAATTGCAGAATCAATAAAGGTGAAAAGAAAAATCTGGAAGAAACCGCCAGAAAATATGCTGCTTTATGCGATATCTTTGTCATGGATGCTTTTGGTACGGCACACCGTGCCCAGGCTTCGACGTATGGTATTGCGCAATATGCTCCCGTGGCATGCGCGGGTATCCTGCTGACTGAAGAACTGGATGCGCTGACCAAGGCATTGGATAATCCGGCCAGACCTATGGTTGCGATTGTTGGCGGTTCGAAAGTTTCGACCAAGCTGACGGTGCTTGAGTCATTATCGGATAAAGTTGATCAGCTGGTGGTAGGCGGCGGAATTGCAAATACCTTTATAAAAGCGGCAGGCAAGAACATCGGTAAGTCATTGTGTGAAGATGATCTCATACCAACTGCAAAATCACTGATGGAAAAAATGATTAAGCGCAATGCTTCGATTCCTATTGCTGTGGATGTCGTGGTCGGTAAAAAATTTGATGCTGCTGAACCAGCAGTACTGAAGGATGTTGATAAAGTGGCTGATGATGACATGATCTTCGATATCGGTCCGAGAAGCGCACAGGAACTCGCGGATATCATCATGAAAGCAGGTACGGTTGTCTGGAATGGCCCGGTTGGTGTTTTCGAGTTTGATCAGTTCGGCGCAGGCACTGAAAAAATTGCACGCGCAATTGCGGAAACAAAAGCATTTACATTGGCAGGTGGTGGGGATACGATTGCAGCTATTCAGAAGTATGATATGTACGATAAAGTATCGTACATATCGACAGCAGGCGGCGCTTTCCTTGAATTTCTGGAAGGCAAGAAACTTCCTGCGGTTGAAATCCTGGAGTCACGTGCAGAATAATCTTGCCAGAATAACCATACAAGCCAGATAGAAAAAATGATCCGTAGAACCAAGATTGTTGCCACACTCGGTCCGGCAAGCTGTTCAAATCCTAAAATCCTGGAAAACATGATTGGCGCCGGAGTTGACGTAGTACGGATCAATTTTTCGCATGGAACGCGAGAGCAGCATTTGCAGTATGCTGAGATGACCCGATCAATTGCGCAATCGCTGGGACAGACTGTAGGTGTATTGGCTGACCTGCAAGGCCCAAAGATACGCATCGGCAGATTTGAGCAGGGTCGAATCAAGTTGAATGTTGGCGATAAATTTATACTGGATTCCGATTGCACGCTGGGTAACCAGGAAAGGGTCGGTCTGGATTACAAAGAATTGCCGGATGACGTCGAAACCGACGCAACGCTAATGCTGGACGATGGACGTATAGTTCTGAAGGTTTCAACGGTAAGTAATAATCAAATTTTCTGTGTCGTTGAACAGGGCGGTGTACTGTCCAACAATAAAGGAATTAATCGTAAGGGCGGTGGATTGAGTGCGCCGGCATTGACCGGAAAAGATATAGAAGATATCAAAGTCGCGGCAGAAATGAACGCTGATTATCTGGCTGTTTCGTTTGTCAAGTCAGGTGATGATGTCAGAAAGGCGCGTGAAATGCTATATGCGGCCGGCGGAAAAAGTCTGATCATGGCTAAAATAGAGCGATCTGAAGCTATCCTTGCTTTGGATGATATTATTGAAGCATCTGATGCAATCATGGTGGCGCGCGGTGATCTTGCCATCGAAGTCGGCGATGCGGCGGTACCCGCGCTACAGAAGAAAATGATTCGTGCTGCGCGTACGAATAATAAACTTGTCGTGACCGCAACACAAATGATGGAATCCATGATCACCAGTCCGATTCCAACGCGCGCGGAAGTATCCGATGTCGCCAACGCCGTGCTCGACGGTACGGACGCAGTTATGTTGTCTGCTGAGTCAGCGGCAGGAGATTTTCCGGTGGAATCGGTAGCGGCAATGGCAAGAGTCTGTCTTGAAGCTGAAAAAGAATATCTGGTGAATGTTGATCGGCGGCAACCGATGAATCATCCTGCTACGATTGAAGAGGCAATTGCGCGTGCAACAATGTTTACCGCAACGGGTTTGAAAATCCGGGCAATTGCGGCTTTGACACAAAGCGGTGAGACCGCATTGCTGATGTCGCGCAGGAGCTCGAAGGTGCCGATTGTGGCACTGAGCCCCCATGAAAGTACGCGGCGAAAAGTGACGCTTTTCAGGGGCGTATATCCCGTTGAGTTTGGGAAAGATTTGAATGATCCGGAAGTCATTCTTCAACTTGCTGAAGATGAGTTGCTCAATCGAGGCATTGTGCGAAATGGGGATATTATGGTGATGACTATTGGAGAACCTGTTGGAAAAACAGGGGGTACAAATACCATGAAAATAATTCGCGTGGGAGAATGCAGAACCGCTGAAAATGCGGCCGGAGCGGAAAATAATTAAATATTAACCCAGGATGATTCAAGCGGCGAAAATAGAATAAATCGCTGTTCAGAGAATAAACAAATTAGATCAATCTTTAAAGGAGAAATATATGGCACTGGTATCATTAAGACAACTATTGGATCATGCAGCTGAAAACGGCTATGGATTGCCGGCGTTCAATGTAAATAATCTGGAGCAGATTCATGCCATTATGCAGGCAGCGGACGAATGCGACAGTCCGGTAATCATGCAGGGTTCCGCAGGTGCAAGAAAATATGCGGGTGAGCCTTTTTTGCGCCATTTAATTGCAGCCGCGGTTGAAGCCTATCCTCACATTCCTATCGTAATGCATCAGGATCATGGTGCATCTCCGTCTGTATGCGTGAATGCTATTCGCAGCGGTTTTTCGAGTGTCATGATGGATGGTTCCCTGGAAGCCGATGCAAAAACACCGGCGTCATATGACTATAATGTTCAGGTTACGGCTGAAGTTGTGAAAATTGCGCATTCTGTTGGTGTTTCTGTTGAAGGCGAACTGGGATGTCTGGGTTCTCTCGAGTCAGGTATGGGTGAAGCGGAAGATGGTCATGGCGCTGAAGGTAAGCTTTCGCACGATCAATTGTTAACTGATCCGGAAGAAGCTGCTGACTTTGTTAAGAAAACCGGTGTTGACGCACTGGCGATAGCTATTGGCACATCGCACGGCGCATACAAATTCACGCGCAAACCGACAGGTGACATTCTGGCAATTAAACGTATCAAGGAAATTCACCAGCGCATACCGAACACACATCTCGTAATGCATGGCTCCAGTTCGGTGCCACAGGAATGGCTGGACATCATCCGTCAACATGGTGGTGAAATGAAAGAAACCTACGGCGTTCCGGTTGAAGAAATTCAGGAAGGTATCAAAAATGGCGTGCGCAAAATTAATATTGATACCGACATTCGTTTGGCAATGACAGGTGCAATACGCCGTCATATGGCGCAGGATAAAAGTAATTTTGATCCGCGTAAATTTCTACTGGTGGCGACAGCGGCCGCAAAAGATATTTGTAAAGCGCGTTTTGAAGCTTTTGGATGCGCTGGGCAGGCAGGTAAAATCAAGCCAATCCAGCTGGATGACATGGCGGCGCGCTATGCAAAAGGTGAGTTAAATCCTGTCATAAAATAAACGAGTTCCAACTGAATGTAACTGATTGAGAGGAATTGTTTAGAATCCGTATGATGGATGTGTCATTCACGGAAAATTTCCACAATTCCTCTTTCTCTTCATTCTGCAAGCAAATCAAATCCTCGCGCCGCTTTACTTGAGTTTTCCGGTATAAATTGGAAATGACAGCATTTCTGTAATAGTCGGCTAAATTCCATCAGTTGTTGACTGTTTCCTGTCTTGAGTTCAAGTTCCACTTCACAGATTAAAGCTGTTTTATCATTGGCGATAATTTTTCCCGTATCCAGACAGAATTCAAGTCTGAATTTTTCAAATGGTTCGAGCAGGTATGTCGTGCGATGAAAGTCAGTTGTAAAGACTGGTTGCAGTGAGCCTCTGAGCTTTTTGTCAGACAAGAAAATCTTCAAGTCCTGATCCTGGATCTGATCGAATTCCGGTTTGTCGGCGGTTATTGCAAACTCCCATTCGTGGTGTTGATGCAAACCGTCTAGAACAGTGCCGTTGCTTTTGATTGTTTGCAGCCATTGGTTGCCAATTTTTCGAGTTCGCAAGGCGATGCGATGTTTGCGGAGAATGAAATCAGGTGTGTCAAAGTAGATACTGAAAATATCCTGTTCCACCGGCGCGGCGATACTGAAATCTTTTAATAGCGGTAATTCCGTGATGGTCGTAATGAATTGGGGAGAAAAACGCAGCTTGAGTTCAATTTCAGTAGGCACAGGACTGAGCGTAATTTTCGTTAGTCTTTTGTGGGTATATAACCGACCGGATTTTCGGCACCTTGGCCAAAAAAATGCGCCTCTAATTGCTCAGCGAGGTACTGGCGCGCTTTTGCGTCCGATAGATTGAGTCGATTTTCGTTAATCAGCATGGTTTGGAGTGTGATCCACTCATGCCAGGCTTCTTTTGAAACGTTCTCAAAAATACGTTTTCCTAATTCGCCTGGGTAGGGTTGGAAGTCAAGTCCTTCCGCTTCGCGTCCAAGTTTAATGCAATTTACTGTTTTTGCCATTTTTCCTCCTAAGTAGAATCAGATCAAAAGTATCCGATTATGGCGTTTTCCTCAGGCTACGTAAACACTCAGGGGTTCTTTCGAAAACTTACAGTTGTTAAACGAGACGATGCGAAAATTATACCGTTCGCTCACAAAATTTTGGTTTTCTTGTATTGTAACTATATATCTTTATTGAAAAATATAAAAATTGACTGCCGAAGTTTGACGAGTAAAGGGTATAACAATTATTGACGCGATGGATATGTCAGCGGACATTTTATGTGAATAACGACGTGCTGTGTTGAAAAGGGGAACGAGCAATCCTGAAGCGCCTCGAAAATATGGATTTTCAGAGGTGCTTCAAAATACAGGACTGCATAATTATTGCTATCAGCTTGTCAGCGTCTTGATGAATGCTTTTGAGCGGCGTTTGTAATTATATAAGTCCTGTTTAAGTTTGGGTAGATCGGAAAGCGATGCTTCCGAAAAACCATGTTCAATAAACCAGTGCGTGGCATGTGTAGTTAATACGAAAAGTTTCTCATTACCCTGGGCGACGGCGCGTTCTTCTATTGTTTTAAGTAGTCGGTTGCCGTGACCCTGATTGCGATAGGATGGATGTACCGCCAGACAGGCCAATTCACACATTTTCTCCTGGGGGAAAGGATAAAGCGCAGCACATCCGATAGTTATGCCGTCATGTTCAAATACAATGAAACGGCCAATTTCAATTTCGAGCAGCTCCCGGTTTCTTCTGACGAGTATGCCTTCCGTTTCGAGCGGTTCTATAAGCTGAAGAATTGTTCCAACGTCCTCGATGCCGGCATTTCTAAGTGTTTCCAGGGGTTCACGCGATACCATGCATCCAATGCCAAAATGCGTGAAAAGCTCTCGCAGAATAGCGCCGTCCATGTGCCGACTGATGAGATGTGTGCGCGTGACCTTGCCTTCGCATGCTTTGATGGCACATGCGAGCTTCTGGTGTATTCCATTATTCAGATGAGATGTTGTCTGTTGCAGCAGTAATTTGGTTTGCGCAACCGTCAATTCGCGGGGCAAGCGAACTGCATTTTCGGTGGAGCTGCTGATTTCGTCAAATTTGTCGAGGAGGAAAATAAGTTTCTCGGCACTCAGCGCAATGGCAGTTTCTGTGGCCACGTTTTCCATCGTGAGATTAAAAATTTCACCTGTTGGTGAATAACCTAATGGCGACATTAAAACCACATTGCCTTGATCCAGGCAGGCCTGGATGGCGCGGGTATTAATTTTGCGTACTTTGCCGGTCAGCAAAAAGTCAACACCATTGATAATACCAAAAGGGCAGGCAGTGATGAAGTTGCCGCTGGCAACATGAATATCCGCATTCGCCATTGGAGAATTAGGCAATCCCATAGATAATAACGCTTCAATTTCGGAATGAACCCGACCTATGGTTTCTTTAACAAAGTTTAAGGAAAATATATCGGTAATGCCGGAATTTAGTGCCGCACATTTATCCGGGTGGCTTTCATTGAGTCGCTGTTGTATTTGCGGGTGTGCATCGTAGACCAGGATTAGACGTACACCCAGACTGGCGAGCAAATTTATATCGTGAATAAAACTGACAAATTTTTCATCGGCGACCATTTCTCCGCCAATGCCGAATACAAATGTTTTTCCCCGAAAAACGTTTACATAAGGGGCTACGGAGCGGAACCAGGCAACAAAATCAGTGTTTAAATTCATGAGTAGCGAACAATGCAATAAATTATCAGGGCGAGTTATTCGGTAAGTATTGTAGATTGAATTTAGAAATCTCCCCAACATGCCTGTAGCGCTGCGATAGTTGCCAGCGCTGCGGTTTCCGTTCGCATTATCCGTCGGCCTGTGCGCAGAGCCGTAAATTCGGCCTGCCGCAAAATTATTTCTTCATCCTCTGTCCAGCCGCCTTCCGGCCCGATTGCGATTGTCAGTTGCGTACCTGCTGCTGGCCTGGGGAAGTCTTTCAGGCAGTGGTGACCATTGAGAGATAACATAAAATCGAGATGTTGCTGCATATCGGTTTCTCTGGTGCTAAGCCAGTCTGTCAACGATTGCGGCTGTTCCACTATGGGTATATGGTTTCTGCAGCACTGTTCGCATGCGGAAATAATGATTTTTTTCCAGTGCGCAAGTCGTTTTGCTGCGCGTTCTTCTGTTAGATGAACAATACTTCGAGTAGTAACAATCGGCTGGATGCGGGTCACGCCTAATTCAACCGATTTTTGTATAATCCAATCCATTTTATCGTTGGCACACAGCGCCTGAATGAGTGTAATCGTCAGTGGCGATTCACGTTCAATATCATCAAACTGATCAATAATGATCGATGTCGATGTTTTTTGAATGCTTTTTATGTGCGCCTGAAATTCGCCGCCTCTGCCATTGAATACTGTAATTGAGTCGCCGATTTTAAGCCTTAATACCCTGCTTGCGTGATGTCCGGCAGCAAGATTGAGTTCAACGGTCTGGCCGACAGAAATTTCTTCGGTGTGATAAAAGCGGGGAGGCATGGCTTAATCTGGGGGCGATAACAAAATGGGTATGTCGACTCGTGCTAATATAACATGTTTAGCTTATTAAACTATCTGCATGAAAATGATGTCGAAAGCATTTGGTAAATGGTTGGTCAGATAAGCATGAACCGAGATAAAAGAATTTGGTTTTGAATGAATTATTTCTAATTAGGAGATAAAGAATAATGGCAAGTTTGGAAACACCTGTTTGTGATTTTGGCTGGAAAGCGGTTGACTTTGATTTACTGGGTGTCGATGGTAAGCGCTATAATCTGGCTACAGCAAAAGGAGAAAATGGGCTGCTGATTATGTTTATTTGTAATCACTGCCCTTACGTCAAGGCGATACAGGATCGCCTCATCCGCGATGTCAACGAATTAAAACAGCATGGTGTTAATGCGATTGCAATTATGTCTAATGATCCGAATGATTATCCCGAGGATTCTTTTGATAATATGGTTCGTATTGCCAGTGAGTGGGCTTATCCCTTCCCGTATGTGTGGGACGAAACGCAGCAAATTGCCAAAGCCTATGGCGCGGTATGCACACCTGATTTTTTTGGATTTAATAAACAATTAGAGCTTCAATACCGTGGACGTTTGGACGCATCCCGCAAGGAAGCCGCACCGTCCAATGCGCGCCGTGATTTGTTTGAAGGTATGCTTGAAGTCGCGATGACAGGCAAAGGACCTAAAGAGCAGATACCAAGCATTGGGTGTTCAATCAAGTGGCGTTCAGAATAAACGTGCTGAACGAAGTTATTGCAATAGTCAAGGAGATAGCACAGCATGAAGTTATGCCACGTTTTTTGCAGGTTGCCCGTCAGATAAAAGCGGATGGAAGTACGTTTACCGAGGCAGATCTGGCGGCGCAGGATGCCTTGATAGAAGCGCTTCAAAAGATTCGTCCGGGTCCTGTTCTGGGAGAAGAAATGCCCCGAAAAATGCAAGAAGTGCAATGGTCTAAAGGGAGCGAAGGGTTATGGAGTGTTGATCCAATCGACGGTACATCGAACTTTCTCAATGGGATACCTTTTTTCGCCATTTCGGTGGCAAGGATGGAGCAGGGCAGAAGCGTATTGGGCGTCATTTATAATCCGGTGTCGAATGAAATGTTTTATGCGGAGAAAGGGCGAGGCGCTTATTTGAATGGCAAGCGGTTGCCAATAAAACATAATGCTTCGGTTTTAACGAATGCGGTGGCTAATGTGGACTTAAAAAGGCTGCATAGAAAATTGGCAACGGAAGTCGCTGCTGATCCACCGTATGCTTCTCAGCGAAATTACGGTGCGTGTACTTTAGAGTGGTGCTATACGGCAGCGGGTTACTTTGATCTTTATCTCCATGGCGGGCAAAAGCCATGGGATTATGCGGCAGGCAGTCTGATTCTGGAGGAAGCCGGCGGTTATATGTCAGGATTTGATCATGACGATTATTGGGCAGGCTCGCCCTGGCGTCGCTCTGTAATTGCCGCGTTAGACAGGAATTTGTTTGTACAGTGGCGTGATTGGGTGCGCTCCCATCAATAATCTGTTTAGATTATCGCGAAGGGTAAATGCCCGATGCAGGCGTTTCTCTGAATTCCCAAATAACTTTCAGCGTTTTACCGTGAACTATTGAACAAACGCTTACGCTTCTGTAAATTCACGATGACTATAATGCAAGTCAAAATGAAATTTTGATATAATCGTCAATTTTCAGTTTTTATTCTTTTCACTCCGTTTCACATTGGAATTTTTAAATATATGTCAAAGACAAAATCAGTCAAAATTAAAGACGCAGAAGTTGAAAAGTCAGTATCAGGCGCGGAAGGAAATAATAAAAATATAAAGGATTCTGCCAAGTCTTCTCGGAGTAAAACCAAAAGTACGACACAGTCAGTTGACGATGCTATGACTGCGCAAAGTGAAAAACAGAAAACCAAGCAGGCGAAACCTCGCGCCAGCAAAAAAACAAAAAGTGCAGCAGAACAATTTACCAGCATTGAATCAGCTGCTGCCGTATCAATACCCGAAAGCAACACCTCTGTTCAGGATATGGAGGCCAGGCGCATGCGCCTGAAAAGGTTGATTGTGTTGGGCAAGGAACGCGGTTATTTAACATACGCGGAGATCAACGATCACCTGCCGGATGATATGCTGGATGCCGAGCAGATAGAGGGCATCATCAGCATGATCAATGACATGGGTATTTCCGTGCATGATGAGGCGCCTGATGCTGAAACATTACTAATGTCAGATTCAGCTACAACAGTTGCAGACGAAGATGTTGCAGAAGAGGCGGAGGCGGCATTATCTTCGGTTGACTCAGAGTTTGGGCGCACCACGGATCCTGTTCGTATGTATATGCGTGAAATGGGATCGGTAGGTCTGTTGACGCGTGAAAGCGAAATCGAAATTGCTAAACGTATTGAAGGCGGATTGCGTCATATGATTCAGGCTATTTCCGCTTGTCCGCCCATCATTGCTGAAATTATAAAAATGGCATCGGAAGTTGAGAACGACAATCTTCGCATTGATGAAGTGGTCGATGGTTTGGTTGATTCGGATGATCAGGACATACTGAATGCCGATATGGCAGGTGAATCCCTTGATTCCGACCTGGATTCCGGTGATCTTGATGACGACGATGATGACAATGATGCAGATGATAACGGTACCATAGTCAGTGCGGATCTGATGAAACTTAAAGAAGATGCATTGGTGCATTTCGCTGCTGTTCGTGATATTTTCGCTGAAATGCAAATTGTTTTGAGCAACGAAGGTCCTGGCAGCAACAAATATCAGGAATTACAGGAAAAAATCTCCAACGAGCTCATGTGCATGCGTTTTTCAGCAAAAACTGTGGAGAAACTATGTGACATGCAACGCGCATTAGTTCAGGATGTGCGCCAGTATGAACGCAGAATTATGGAGCTATGCGTGACAAGAGCCAAAATGCCGCGGAATTATTTCATCAAGACATTTCCTGGAAATGAAACGGATTTCGACTGGATTGCAAAAGAAGTTGCATCGGGAAAACCCTGCAGCCAAGCGCTCGAACATTACAAGCCTGAAATTATTGAACAACAGCAGAAATTACATAATCTCAAGGAAGCCATTGGTATCTCGATTAAAGACTTGCGAGAAATAAACCGGAAAATGTCGACGGGTGAAGCGAAAGCGCGCCGGGCAAAGCGGGAAATGACCGAAGCCAATTTACGCCTGGTTATTTCTATTGCCAAAAAATATACCAACCGTGGACTACAGTTTCTTGACTTGATACAGGAAGGCAATATTGGCTTGATGAAGGCGGTTGATAAATTCGAGTATCGACGCGGATACAAGTTTTCAACATATGCAACCTGGTGGATACGGCAGGCGATAACACGCTCCATTGCTGACCAGGCCCGTACTATCCGGATACCTGTTCATATGATTGAGACTATCAATAAAATGAATCGCATATCGCGCCAAATACTTCAAGAAACCGGACAAGAGCCCGAGCCTGCCGTGCTTGCCGAGAAGATGGAAATGCCTGAAGAGAAGATTCGAAAAATCCTCAAGATTTCCAAAGAACCGATTTCCATGGAAACTCCGATAGGAGATGACGAGGATTCACATCTTGGTGACTTTATAGAAGATTCTGCTACAATGGCGCCGGCCGATGCTGCAGTTTATGCTAGTCTTAGAGGGGTAACAAAGGATATACTCGATTCTCTGACGCCCCGTGAAGCAAAAGTCCTGCGTATGCGGTTTGGTATTGAAATGAATACTGACCATACACTTGAAGAGGTCGGAAAACAGTTTGATGTAACCCGTGAGCGTATACGGCAGATTGAAGCTAAAGCATTGCGGAAGTTGCGTCACCCAGCACGCTCAGAAAGACTTCGCAGTTTTCTGGACACTGGCAATTGATGAGAATGAAATAAAACAGGGTCTGTAGCTCAGTTGGTTAGAGCAGGGGACTCATAATCCCTTGGTCGCTGGTTCGAGTCCAGCCAGACCCACCATAAAATCAAGAGGTTAGATATTTTATCTAACCTCTTTTTTCTTAGGGTGTGCCAGATTTGTGCCAATAAAGACATTGGAAACGAGTTCGGCGTGTTCTAAAAGCTGTGGTTTTGACAGATGAGCATACCGTCTGACCATTTCTTCTGACTCCCAGCCACCGAGTTCCTGCAGTACATTCATCGGTGCACCCTGTTGGGCTAACCAACTTGCCCAGGTGTGGCGCAGGTCATGCCAACGGAAATTTTCTATTCCGGCTCGTTTTAAAGCATTTCTCCAAGCACTGGTATTCGCCCATGAAATTGAGCGCCCTTTGTACGTGAATACCCTGCTTGGATGTTTGCCAATCTGGCGGTATAAAACAGCTAGAGCTATTGAATTTAGCGGGACATGGATTGCCTTTCTTGCCTTTGCCTGATCAGGGTGAATCCACGCTGCTTTACGCTCAAGGTCAACTTGGCTCCATTCTAAATTCAAAACATTGGATTGCCTTAACCCGGTTGTCAGAGCAAAAATTACCATATCCTGCTGATGGGCAGGTAGTTCGTTGAGAAGCACCCTGACCTGCTCTGGTGTAAGCCAGCGCACTCGACGTTTTGGTTCCGGAAATAATCTGATTTTAGGAACCTTATCGACCCATTCCCAGTCGTAGCATGCCTTGCGAAGAATTGCACGTATTAATGCCAGATGCCGATTCGCCGTTGAAGGGCTGGTTTCTTTGGCTTTAGTGTATGCAATATGATCTATCAGCATGCGGTCTATCTCGTTCAATAGCTTGTTACGTAAAAATTGCTGCAACCACCGCAATTTTTCTTTGTCGCGTTCGTGCGTAGCTTTGTGTTGAGTTTCCAACAAAAACTTGCACGCCGCTTCATCCCAAGTGCGCTTTTGCTTATTGCCCAATCTTTGAACCAGCCAAAATTCCGCTTTCAGCTTGTCGTGGAATTCCTGCGCCTGGGTTTTGTCTTCTGTTGCAGCAGAGCATCTAATGCGCTCGCCGCTTGGTGCGGTGAATCGAATCCACCACGTTTTACCGCGTTTAAAGAGTGACATAATTTTTTCTCCTCATGTCCCACTTGCAACGCTTGCCGGGTACAAGCATATAACGAGCGGATATGATCGGCAAGGTCATCTTCAATAAATGCCCAGCGCTTCCCTAGTTTGGCGCCGGGAATGATTCCGGCTTTTGCGCGACGGCGCACTTCCTCGGGATGCAGCTTTAGAAACTGGGCTGCTTCTGTCAGATTTAAGGTTTTCATAAGCCGTCCAACCTTTTAGTTAAAGCTGTAAGAACGTGAATGAAATAATGATTGTTGAAACCAATACCAAAACGGCAGCCAGTAAATTCATGATAGCTGCCTGCCTGGAAATTCTGGTCAAGTCACGGATTTCATGATTGATCGCGATTCTGATTTTTTCGCCGATTAACTGCATGCTCTGGTCTGTCAACGGGTCATTGCTTTTGCTGAAGCTGTTATGTTGTGCATTAATCAGCGCATTCGCTTTTTTGCTGACATATGAATGCCATTGATTGAAACTTTCCTGCAGAATCGCTTCGTATTTGTTCAGCAATTCAGCCTGTGCTTTTTCATTCTGTTCCAGCAATACTTCATTGAGCGTATGCATCATCAAAATCGGATCATCTTTGGTCAGAACGATGCCGTGTTCTGATGCGACCCGTTTGATCAATGCATCCAGCTTGTCGCTGTTCATGACAAAACTGCAGCCATGTTTTCCAGATTGGTAAACAGTTGCCTTCTGATAATGGTTAATCGTTGGCGAACCATTACCGGCAGCGTGCTGTTTTTAAGCGCTTCATCGAAGGTGAGTTTCGATTGCAGTATTTCACTCAAATCCTTGCCGAAGGTTTCCGGCTTGTAGTGTGGAATTCTAATGATTGCCGATACACGGGCTTTGTTGTCGATATACGCTTTCATTTCCTCAAATTGTTTGCCGTTCATGGTGATCTCGCCCCAGTATGGATTGATCCAGACCACAAACAATGCTTCTTTCGGGAACTGTTTCACGAGATGCACAAAGCCATTGAGCGTATCGAGCAATGCCTGGCTTCCGGTGATCACCGTATGAACAACCAGTTCATGCCCCATATCCAGCAACAATGCCGGAATCTGGTTGCTGATCAGGTAATGTGACATTGGTACGAAGGTGCTGGCGCCGTTATCGATAATGACATCGGTTTCAGTATTGGCGATGAGTTCAATCAGATCGTCAAACTTCCTCGGATCGATTTCATCGTTGTTCATCACATTAATCTGCTTAACATTGAGTTTTTTGAAACCAAAGAATGTGGCATTGACCGGATCGGTATCGATGCACAAAGGATTTTTACCTTTGGCAATCCTATGCTGTGCCAGTGTTGATGAGATAAACGATTTACCAACGCCGCCTTTTCCTTGCAGTATCATATGTATCTTGGCCATCAGATAAGCTCCTCTTTTTCAGTTGCAGAATTAAAACGAAAACCATCCTGATCAGCGACTGCTGATTTTTCTGGTGTAGTGAGAATCTTTTGTTTTCTGTTGTCAGTGATGTGGCGATTAACCAACGTTCTGAACCACTGGTACGAACATTTAATCTTTCCCTCGTCATATAACGTGTCCCATACCTGGTGCACCGTCCAACCATCCTGTAATGCCTGTTCGATATCTGGTTTTAATGCGATAAATACCGGCAAAAACTGTTTGCCGGTATTTTTGTTCTTGTCTGTAAATAGCGCGATACGTTCTGATAAGGTTTTGGCCATCACAATGTTCTCCGTATCAAATTATTCTTTGGTGAAAGAAATTTTTGGTTTTGCTTTTTGTTTGTTTTTTTATTTTTTATAAAAAAACTTCCTTCCCAATTTCAAAGTTTCATTCACTTGCAATAGCGTTGCTTTCAGTTTCATTTTGCTTCAATCCGTTTCTTTTGCTTTTTTATCCTTTCTTTTTGTTTCAAAAGTGCTTTCTTTTACTTGAAAGAAGCTTTTTGAAAGTATTTTCAAAGCAGTTGAAATTATAATATAACGAAAATAAACTGTTTGCAAACTTCTTATATAATGGTAATATACTTTAAAAAACCAACACGACAGGGCAAGATATGTGGAGATGGCCATCTCCACGCAAACTTTATTCGCAAATATTTTGCTCAACGTTGATCTTGCTCTACGAGGTAAGCGGAAATGACAGTTTTGGAGCGCCAAAGAAGTGATGAAAAACGGAAGATTGTTAATCGAAACAAAGGAACAAAGCATGCAAAGCACACCAAACGTGACAAGCGCCTCAGAGTTCCTGTATTGCCGGAGGAAGAAATGATGATTAAAGCAAAAGCCAGTGAAGCCGGATTAACGATTGCAGAGTATCTGCGCAATCTGGGTCTGGGTTATAGCGTGCCGAGCATCATCGATAACCGGCAAGTGGATGCGTTGCTTAAAATCAATGCCGACCTGGGGCGACTTGGTGGGTTGATTAAATTATGGCTTACCAATGATAAGCGCACAAAATACATCGGCAAATCACAATTACATATGACGCTGGACACAATCCGGGAAACACAAAGTGTGATGCTCAATGAAATCATAAAGCTCAGGAAATGACATTCGGAATAATCAAACTTACTTAAGCCGCTTAAACACCATGATCGCTAAAATCATACCCATCAAATCGATACGCAAAAGCAATTTTTCTGCTTTGGTGAAGTACCTGACCGATCCGCAAGGCAAAAGCGAACGCATCGGTAAGCTTGCGGTTACCAACTGTTACACCGAGGAACTGATACCGGCGCTGTTGGAAATCCAGAATACCCAGGAAATGAACAAGCGCGCCAAATCCGATAAAACCTGTCATCTGGTGTTGAGTTTCCCTGAAGGCGAGCGGTTATCCAATGCCCAACTGAATGAGATAGAACAACGGTTCTGTAAAGCACTGGGGCTCAGTGATCATCAGCGCATCAGTGTCGTGCATGACGACACTGATAACCTTCATATCCATATCGCGATCAACAAGATTCATCCGCGCAAACTAACGATCCATAATCCGTACTACGATTACAAAAAAGTTGCGACACTGTGTGAGCAGATCGAACAGGAATACGGACTGACTCAGGTCAATCACGAAACCCGGATTGATAAAACAGAGCGAATCATCCAGGACATCGAATCCAAAGCCGGTGTCGAGAGTTTATTGGGCTGGATTCGGCGTGAATGCCTTGATGACATCAAGCGCGCTGACAACTGGCAGGATTTGCATCAGATTCTGCAAAACCATGGCTTGGAAATTAAAGAACGTGGCAACGGACTGGTGTTTGCCTCCAGTAGCGGTGTGGCCGTTAAAGCCAGTTCCGTTGACCGGTCTTTATCAAAACCGAATCTGATCAAACGGCTGGGTGCTTTTGAACCGGCAGCAGATTCATTTCAAACAGAACACCCACAGGACAAAGCTCAAATCGCTAAAACACCAAAATCAAAAGCCAAACACTATCAACCGAGGCCGCTGCAAAACAATGTCGATACCTCCAGATTGTACGAGCGGTATCAGCAGCAACAAGCCAATGCAGCTTCTTGGCGAAAAGAACAATGGCTCAAATTACGGGAGCAGCGCGACCTGTTGATTGAGCGCGCAAAACAGGAAGCAAGATCCAAGCGCAACATTATCAAACATGTACAGGCCGGGCCGCTTGGCAAGAAAGCCTTGTATGCAACCGTAAGCCTCCAATTCAAAACAATACTGGATGAAGTTAAGCGCGAGTACCGCAAAGCTTATGCGCAATTAAAAGCCAATACTCGGAGAATGGCATGGCTTGACTGGCTGGCAACTGAAGCTCAAAAAGGTAACGCAGAAGCTTTGGCAGCATTACGTGCCAGAAGCAAAAGAGACAGCAGAAGTGGAACAGTTAAGGGTGATCATATTGCGGGTATTGAATATGATAACAATCAGTCCAGAATCTATAATGTCGAGTCTGTGACCAAAGACGGCACGGTGTTTTATAAAGCTGGCACTACTTCTGTTCGTGATGACGGCAATCGACTGTTTGTTTCTCCGAATACTTTAAACGAATCGCTTGGAGATGTGTTGCAGGTCGCCATCAGCAAATACGGCAATCATCTGTCGGTTAACGGTTCGGATGATTTTAGAAAGTCTGTCGTGCAGGCTGCTGTACAGAGTCGCATCCGCGTCACCTTCGATGATCCCGAACTCGAACGGCACCGCAGTCAATTATCGAGACAAGTTGTATTTCAGAAACGATCCAAAACTTCAACATACCGAAGGAGTCTGTGATGAACAAATTCAATCCCGGTTTCCAGGAAAACAGAAACGCAAAGAAAGATACGTTGATCATCCGCTTACTCGCAATCGTATTTCTGATTGGCGGCTTTCAGGTTGCAACACAGTATTTTGCGCACCAGTTCAATTATCAGGATCAGCTCGGGGCGCATTTTAATCAACTCTATGCACCCTGGTCGATTCTGGTCTGGAGTACACAGTGGTACGATAAACATCCGGGTATCTTCGATCTGGCTGCCGGTTACGGTATTTTGTTTTCCAGTATCGGCTTGATTCTGGTGCTGATCGTCAAGATGATGCTCGTCAATTCCAGTCGTGCGAATCGTAATCTGTATGGTTCAGCGCGATGGGCGGATAAAAAGGATATCGAAGCAGCCGGGTTGTTGTCTTTCAAAAAGAACAAAGGCGGTGAAGCGGTTTATGTCGGCGCCTGGCGTGACAAGTCCGACAAAATACATTATCTCAAACACAGCGGCCCTGAACATGTGTTGTGTTTTGCACCGACGCGTTCGGGCAAAGGTGTAAGTCTCGTCATTCCAACTTTGTTGTCGTGGACGCAAAGCACTGTCATTACAGACCTCAAAGGCGAACTTTGGGCGCTTACTGCCGGGTGGCGCAAGCACTATGCGAATAACAGCGTATTGCGCTTCGACCCAGTATCTGTTTCTAGCTGTCATTGGAATCCGCTTGATGAAATTATCATCGGCAGCGGCACGGAAGTGGCTGATGTACAAAATCTCGTGAACCTGATCGTCGATCCTGACGGCAAGGGATTGGAGACCCATTGGCAAAAGACTGCGCATGCCCTGTTAGTCGGATTGATTCTGCATGTGCTGTATCAATCGGAACGTGACGACACACCGGCAACACTACCGGCTGTCGATGCATTGCTGTCCGATCCTGATCGCGATATCCGCGAACTCTGGATGGAAATGATCATGCCGGAAAATGGTAATACACATCCGGTTGTCGCTGCCAGTGCCAAGGACATGCTGGATCGGCCCGAGGAAGAAGCAGGCAGTGTGTTATCGACTGCGAAATCGTATCTGGCTTTGTATCGCGATCCAATTGTGGCAAACAATATCAGTGATTCGGATTTCTGTATCCGCGATTTAATGCACCAGAATAATCCTGTCAGTCTTTATATTGTTTCACACCCGAACGACAAATCACGCCTGCGCCCGCTAATCCGCATCCTGATCAATATGATTGTTAGGAAACTGGCCAGTCAGATGGCGTTTCAACATGGCGAGCCGGTGACACATTACAAGCACCGGTTATTATTGATGCTCGATGAATTTCCAAGTCTGGGTAAATTGGAAATATTCCAGGAGTCTCTCGCGTTTATCGCAGGTTACGGTATCAAAGCGTATCTGATTTGTCAGGATATCAATCAGCTTAAAAGCCGTGAATCTGGATACGGTCATGATGAAGCGATTACATCCAACTGTCATATCCAGACCGCATTTGCACCCAACCGTATTGAAACTGCGGAACACTTATCCAAACTCACCGGCCAAACCACGGTGATCAAGGAGCAAATCACCACAAGTGGCCGCCGTTCCTCGATGATGCATGGTCATGTCACACGTACGCTACAGGAAACACAGCGCGCATTGCTTACACCGGATGAATGCATGCGCCTGCCGGGTGCGACCAAAGATGCAAGCGGCAGAATTACCAAACCGGGTGACATGATTATCTATGTTGCCGGATACCCTGCCATTTATGGCGTACAGCCTCTGTACTTCCAGGATGAAACATTTGCTGCGCGCGCTAAAGTTGATCCGCCTTTATCAAGCGACCGACTGACCGGTTCTTATGATGGTGTTGATTCTGGCACTGCTGGTACTGGTACCGGCACTAGTACTAACAGTTCAAGATTGTGATCATGAAAACGCCGCTCAGAATTATTACTGTTCTTGTTCTGGCGCTCAGTATCGGTCTGTTTGTGCTGAGTATCTTATTTCGTATTGGCGGATTTTATATCAACACCACATCGAGCCTGCCGGTGGGTTTGTACCGAATTGTAGATGAACCGGTTTCAAAAGGCGCACACGTTGCATTCTGTCCGCCGCAAAGCGATGTGTTTGATTGTGCTGCAACCAGAGGCTATATCAATCAAGGTGATTGTCCTGGCGGTTACGGAAAACTGCTCAAACGCGTGCATGCTGTTGCCGGTGATACGGTTTTGATTGATGAAACCGGAATTACGGTTAATGGTTTATGGTTACCAAACAGCGCACCGTTATCCACCGATGCCTATGGCGCCGTATTGCCGCAATACCGGCTTAATGCAGTACTCGGTGAATCCGAATACCTGCTGTTATCCGATCTGAACCCTCATTCATTTGATGCACGCTACTTTGGCGTCATCGACCGTGCACAGATTGTGCATGTAGTGCACCCCATTATTACCTTCAATCTTCAAGAGGAGTTATTACCATGAATAATCCTGCAGATGATGATACAAAATCTGACACGCTGGAAATTCCAGTTGTTGCGGCTACTGCGGCTAATTCAGATATTGCTGATACCGCCGAAACCAGCCTAAATGACCGGGAGGTGCGACGTCAGGTAATGGCGCAAAAACTGGTTGATGCTCAGACACCGGGGTTTCAGGCTGAGTTCGATCCCGATGAAGCGGAACTGCTTGGCGCATTCAAAGAAGACGCATTGAGTGAAACCGATGCACTGGATAGCAGTATCGATCAACCAGAATCAAACGATGGAGGGCAATGACATGGACAATTCCAGAAAAGCCTACCATGAACAGGTTGCCGAGAGTCTGATCGCGCAATTGAAACAAGGCACGGCCCCATGGCAAAAACCATGGCAGCCGGGCGATCCACTATTATCGTTTCCGCATAATCCAACCACAAAGAAACGCTACCGGGGCATTAATGCCTTGTATCTGATGAGCCAGGATTATGCCGATCCACGCTGGTTAACGTACAAGCAAGCTGCCAATTTAGGTGCGCAGGTACGCAAAGGTGAGAAAAGCACCTGGATTCAATACTGGAAGTTTACCGATGAGCGTATCAAAAAAGACAATAACGGCAAACCGATACTTAACAGTGAAGGCAAGCCCGTCAAGGAAACCGTCAAGCTTGAACGTCCTCGTGTATTTTATGCCTCGGTATTCAATGCCGAGCAAATTGACAACCTGCCGGAACTGATCATCGAACCACCAGCCTGGAACCCGATTGAGCTTGCAGAGCAGATATTACAAGCTTCCCTTGCCGCAATTGAACACGGCGAATTTGACAGGGCCTTTTACCGGCCAGTAACCGACCGGATTCATCTGCCGCACAAACACCAGTTTGAAACACCTGATCGTTATTACGCTACAGCACTGCATGAACTCGGCCACTGGACGGGACATGAGTCACGTTTAAATCGTGATCTGGCGCATCCCTTTGGCAGTGAAGGCTATGCACGCGAAGAACTGCGAGCCGAGATTGCGAGTATGTTACTCGGCCACGAACTTGGGTTAGGTCACGATCCCGGTCAGCATGCAGCGTATGTCGCATCATGGATTAAAGCTTTGGAAGAAAATCCCACCGAAATATTCCGTGCTGCAGCCGATGCAGAAAAAATTCAGGACTATGTACTGGCATTTGCAAGACAGCAGGAATTGGTTGAACAGGAGGCTATTAAAATGGATGAGATCAGACAAAACATTGCAACGTATACCGCCAATCTCACACCCGATCTGGCAACAGTGGCACAGCACAACAACCGGCAACTGCAAAAGCTCATCGAGCACCTGCCAGCACAACAACAAAATGCCCTGTATCTGGTTGCCGATGCACTCAAATTCTGCAGAAACTTAAGCATTGACAATCTTGAGTTTGAGGAAACGTCACAAGACAAATTGGGATTCACCATTCCCGCCGACTGGAACGGGCGTGTGCAGATTCAAGGCAATGTTTTGCAAACGAATGAGAACGATAATGGTGCTGGTGCTAATCATGTGATACCTGCAAAAGAATTGGGTATCGATCCCGAATTCTGGGGTGTTTATGCACAGCGTAATGACCAGACTTGGGCCTGGATGGCGGATTTCGATGTGGAACAACAGGCTATCGATACAGCGGAGAAGCTCGCACTGATCGATGCCATGGCCGAGCGCAACGAATATGAAAAGGCTGTAAAACTCGCTCGCATTGATGAATTGCGTGTTCGTAACAGCCCGCACAGCACAGAGGAAGAAATTGACGCTGTCAAAGAACAGCGCAAACACGTTGAAGCACTGGCCATGCAAAACAATGCAGACTTTGACAAAAGGAGGCAGGCAATGGAAACCGATCAAACCAATACCGTTCAACAAAATACGGACGAGTCGATTAAAAAAAATCAAAACCAACATACTTCTAAAGAAAGTGAAAATCCATCACGCCAATACCTGGCCGTACCGTATAGCGAAAAAGACCAAGCCAAAGTAGCCGGTGCGCGTTGGGATAAGGTAGCCAAAGCGTGGTATGTGGGAGACAAAGCCGATATCCGTGCATTGCAGCGCTGGCTGCCAGAAAATGTCCCAGTGCAGCAAAACCCTGCCATTGATGCACAAACTGAATTTGCCACTGTGCTTCGTGATAACGGCTGTATTGTGGATGACAATCATCCGGTTATGGATGGACTGTCACACCGCATCAAGATTGAAGGCGACCGACCCGGTGAAAAATCCGGGTTTTATGTGGTGCATATGGATGGCCATCCAGCTGGATATTTTAATAATCACCGCACCAAGGCTGAGATACGTTGGAAAGCGAAAGGTTATTCATTAACCGAAGCACAAAAGGCGGCCTTTGCCGCGCAGGTGGCGATCAAACAGCAGGAACGTAAAGCCGAACAGCATGCACAACATGCAAAAGTTGCACAGGCGATCAAAGAATTATTGGCCATTGCTCCGTCTGCCAATGCCGATCATCCTTATCTGCAGGATAAAAACGCAAGGCCGAACGGATTAAAAGTCGTACCGCAGATTACGGATGGTCTGCCGCAAGATTCCATGATCAGAATCTGTCAGAAACGTCAGGAAGTCAAAACGGTACGTGATGAACATCCCGACAGTCTCGTTTTTGTCGCCGGTGATCTGCTGCTGCCGATTTATGATGTAAATGGAAATATCTGGAGCGCGCAGACGATACAACCGAACGGCACTAAGCTCTTTGTTGCAGGTAGTCAAAAAGAAGGTCACTTCCACGTGGTGGGTTGTAATAGCGAAGGATCGGCAGTATTAAAAGCGCTGAATAACGCCAAAGCCATCATCATAGCTGAAGGTTACTCTACTGCCGATACCGTATCACAGGCCATGAATTGTCCGGTTGTGGCAGCATTCGATTCAGGCAATCTCATATCGGTTGCAAAACTGTTGCGCGACAAGTATCCCAACAAACCCATTGTTATTGCCGGTGATGACGATCAGCACCTGGTGGCACTCAACGGTAAAAACATCGGGCGGGAAAAAGCGCTGGAAGCTGCACAATCAGTCAACGGCGTTGCCGTGTTTCCGGTCTTCGCACTCAATGAGCAATCATCGCAGAAACTCAGTGATTTTAACGATCTGGCCAACAAGAGCACACTGGGAGTAGAAGCCGTCAAACGACAGGTAGATGCTGGAATTGAGAAAGCGATTCCGAAACATACGATTCAAAAACACCAGTCTCAGCTTCAGCATGTAAAAACCCAAAACCAGCAACAAACCGAAACAAAAGCAAAAACCCAGAAACGGGCCTTGGTTTAATACTGACAGGAGGATTAATCATGCGTGCCAATCAACAAGCTATTCCGGTAAATCAAACCAGATCCAATACAGGTGATCCCTATGACAACATTGAAACTCGTCCCGATACCAGCGAAGCACAAAAAGAAACTGGCAAAAATGCCTATATCGAACTGCTCGAATCTCAAGCTCGATGGGCAGGTGGCGCGATACTGGGTTGTAATTTCCCGAAAGACTTCAAAGAACAAGGTGGAATCACGCTCTTAAACCGGCAAATCAAATCCGCCCATGAACTTGCCGTAATGGCGCAGATTCTTCGCGATCCGCGCTTTGAAACACTACGCATATTTTATACACGCAGAAACCGCATCATCCACCACACGGCCATCAGTTCATGATTGCCAGGAAGGTGTATCTGGAAAAAATTAACAGTGCAGATTATCATCTGGGCGATTGGGTTAATAATACCCGATTTAAAAGAAT
This sequence comes from uncultured Nitrosomonas sp., assembly GCA_964639015.1. GTDB lineage: Bacteria > Pseudomonadota > Gammaproteobacteria > Burkholderiales > Nitrosomonadaceae > Nitrosomonas. The sequence continues at coordinate 51,522 of CAZXBP010000001.1, read as the reverse complement.
ACAGGCCGATGGCTACTGCATAATCACTCCTCGGGGAACACCGTCGCATTCCGTAAGGATGAGCGATTTACATCTGTAAATTAGCATTAAAAACTGCCCATCTGATTTAATTGGTTTTTTATACATTATTTCCGATATTTAAAACGGTAGGAATCTTTACCAGTTTTCAAGATATCATGTTGATGTGTAATGCGAGCCAACAATGCAGTGGTTATTCGCGCATTACCAGAAACCTGCAATTTCAGGTTGGAAAATCAAGTAAAACTCCTCTAAATTGCCTGAAAATAGTGCAGATGACGGAGTTTCATTCTTAGTTACCTATGCCTGTCGAGCCACCTGTCTGAACCAGAGCCATCCGCGGAATCCATCGAACGTATATAGGCAGAAAACAAAGCTCGATGATCGTTTGCATCAAGATGACCGCTGGAAGTATCGGTACGCCGCCAGGTATAGCGAAGGCAAGTGGCAAGATGACGAGAGAGTTCCGATACGAAGAGGAAAATGACACGGCACACACGGACGTCGACTCAAGCCGAAATCCACGCGCAATCAAATACCCCATCACAGGAGCTACGATGGCAAAAGACAGATAGATTGGTACAGCGCGCAAAGCGGAGCTTTGTGCTAATCCGATCTGTGGCGTAACAGAAGCCAGGACAACAAAGAGCACAAGTGCGGTTGCAGGAACCGGGAGGATGTTGACATAATAGCAGAGCGCATGCCGTGGTCGAAAGAATGTTTGAATCACTCCAGCCAGAATCAGTGGTGCGACGATCAACCAACAGAAGGCATGAAGGAAAGGGTCGGGGTCGACGAGTTGCGATACATCACCACTCAATATCAATTGCAGGTAGACGGGCAACAATAATATCTGAAATACAAGGAGAATCGGCGTCATCGCCAAAAGTAGGCGTGCGTTCCCTCGACCGAGATGAGTAAATGTGATCACGTAGTCGATGCAAGGTGTTAGAAGGACGAACAGAACCGCTAAGTGAAGCATTGGATCGTTTGGAAGTAATTGCACCAATCCGGCAACAACCACAGGTATGGCGACGAAATTGGTCACGACTAGCGCTCCAATGAACCGCACGTTGCGCAACGCGACTCCAATCTCAGCGAGCGGTGTTTGCAGGAAGGTCGCAAATAGCATCACGGCCAAAGCGGGATTGATTGCTGTTTCGATAGATGCCGAGCCGGAAACTATTATACCTAGTAGTGCGCCACTCGCAATGGCCAGGAAATAAATCAAAACTTGGTGCTCTTCAAGTGAGGCTCTTACGTTTTTCATTCTGAGAAATACCTTATTATGGTAGAGATCGATAACACTCACACTACACTGTTCCGCAGATTGGGCGAGAAGTAGTCATAGATTTTAATAAGAGTGTGCGATTCTATCGGAACTCACTGCTGTCCCGTTAACTTTTGCTTTCAAAACAATGTTGGTTGATTATCTAGTGGGTAACGATCAATAGGAAGGTCGCCTCGCAGCAGTGCCATGAGATCGCGCTTTTCAAAAAGATTGAGCTGCAATAATCGTAGTATTTGTTGCATACTGATATGAATTTTTGACTGAAATTTGATAAACGCGATCAGTAAATAGACACATAATGCGATCCAGATTTGAGTCATAACTGCATTTTTGCTGGTTCCTACAAACGATTTGATTTTAAGGTTCTGTTTGATCCATTTGAAGAAAAGCTCCACCTGCCAGCTCGCCTTATAGACATCGGCAATGGTTTTGGCCGCCAGTTTGAAATGATTCGTCAGAAAAATATATTGCTTGCCGGTATCGATATCTCGATAGACGATGCGGCGTAATGGAATCGGACATTTTTTCACGGCATTATTAGCGGTAAACATTATCGTCTGATCGCTGATTATTCCTTTGTTTTTCTGTACAGCTTGGTACTCAATCACTTTATAGCAGGCATTTGATTTAAGGCGGGTAACAAAATATATGCCTTTGTTTGTCAACTGGTTAAACCAAGCGTAATCCATGTAGCCTCTATCCATTGCCATGATACTGCCAGTTGGAAATGCCAGTGTGCGTCCAACTTCAATATCAGTTGCTTTTCCATCCGTGTTTACGGCAAATTCAGGCAAATAACCGCTGTGATTGAGGCCGACATGCAATTTGATAGCCCCTTTCGTAGTTCGAAAATCAGTCCAAGGAAAAGCAGACAGGCACAGATCAATCGTAGAGGCATCCAACGAGTAAAGGGCGTTCTTGAAACAGAACTTGTGGCCAGGCGTCAGATGTTGACAATGGCGCAACAACTTTCCAAACAACGCTTCATGCAAGCTATAGGGCTTGTTTTCATTCATGCGCGCAAGGTTCGAGCGTGTTAGCTTTGCGCTGCCAAGATGATACAGACGGTGTGCCTGCGCATTCACGTTCCCTACGATATCACGCAAACTGATACGGCACAGATAACTGTGCCATCACCATGACTACAAACTGGGACCAACGGGTAGCGGTACGAAAAGATCGCCCCGCATGATGGTGGTTTGCCAAAGACTCAAATTCATGTCTCGAAACAAATTTTAGAATTTGGGAGAGGATTGTATTACAATGTGCCACGGCCTGATTCTCCAATCTTATTCAATAAGTTATCGTAAATCCTATTGTAACAATTTTGGCCGAATCGGGCCTCCTCATTTGTCAGTTAGCGGGACAGCAGTGATCAGAACTAGTAACTCTCGTTCTTGCAAGTCAAGTGTCAGATCAAGTCTAAACTAAAATACTTCATGATGTCCGATCACTTCTTTACATAGAAAACACATAGCTGTTAACACCAAGCGACTTTTTCGTATCTTAATTACCAAGCGATTCTGTCGTAATCGCTAATTACCAAGGGAAACTGTCGGTCTCTTTTTTACATGTTTGTTAGTGTTCTTTTTTTGAATACTGGAGGCATGTTGAGGATGATTGTGATGGATTCTAAAGCTCAACTCACCGTTGAAATAATTGCTAAAATTGTTGAAGGCAGAATAACAATTGCTAATGGTGCTAAATTACTCAGTAAGTGTCAACGCATAGCATATATTTGCCTATCCAAAATGAATGCATAAACATATGCATCGTGCCCAGTCGTAGCTAAAAAAGTCCCAAATCAGATTCAGCGTGAAACAAAAAAAGCCCCCAATCTGAAGGCTTTTGATGATATTTTAAACTCGGTATTGGATAACGATATCAGTCTACGGGCGTTACTGTCTTGCTGTTAAGTAGCAAATTTGGCGGTGGGCCGATCGGCTCAAAGTTTCTTAATAGCGGAACATCGTCCTTGTAAATCCAGCGAATATCCATATCGTAAGTACCGTACGGACCCCAACTGCCGGTAAATTTCTTGCCATCCGGAGTAAATGTCCAACACATATCCTCGCCACCTGTATTGATGGTGTCGCCAAGGTTTGTCGGTTCCTGCCATTCGCCATTTTCATCTTGATGCGAAATCCACATATCATGTCCGCCTCGGGAACCTAGATCAGTCCGCATACTGGTAATGACCAAACTCTTGCCATCCTTCGATAATCCGGTCCAGTGCATATGATCCCGTTGAGGGGAGTTGATTTTCGTGCCTAAACTTACGGGCTTTTGCCATACACCATCTTTTTTTTCAACTTTCCAGATATCGCTGTCCTCCGTTACACCCGGTTGATTATAATTAAAGTAAATCAAACTGTCGGAGACAATTATCGGACAATGCTCTTCCCCGGTCGACGTGTTGATGTTTGGTAGTTCCGGCACATCATTCCAGTTTTTAGCGGACTGCCAGATACCATCGACTTTCTGAACCACGTAGAGATCGCCTGACAGAATATTACCTGGTTCATATCGCGTGAAATAAATAACATTGCCGTCATCCGAAAAACTCGGTTCCAATTCCCAGGCAGAAGTATTGATGTTCGGTCCTACAGTCGGATCAATGCCCGGCCCCAGATGAATTGGTGGTTGCCAGGTATCGTTTTCATAGTGGGACATCCAGATATCAAAGTTATAAGGATTGCCGGGCGACTCGATACTGCCTTCCCGGGTAGATACAAAAATGGCTGTCTTACCGTCCGAACTGTAGGTGATTTCGAGTTCTGCGCCGGGCGAGTTAATCGGTTCTCCCATACTTTGTGTGACACGCGGCGCCTCTGTAACTGCTCCAGCGCTTGATCCGTGCATACCCGGCATTGCGTAAGAGACGTTATTGATCAGAATAGCTACTAGTGCAACAAAGCTTATTTCCAAAAAAATAAGTTTATCTTTCATATCAATTTTCCTTTTTTGATAAATACAGTTTACTTACCATTACTTCTGACGACGTTAATCATATTGCTTGATTTGCAATTGAAATTCGTGATGCATTGACTATTCTTACGATATTTAATGCAACAGTGCAGTTTCAAGCGCAGTTTAAAGTAGACACGAGTACATTATGGATTCATACCGTCATAACATATCGCCATAATCAAATTAATGTTCTCGAGAATATTTTTCCTATGTTTTTTCCGCTTCAAATAATATTGCTTGCATCGGATAGCGAGTAGGGTTTGATCCATATTTTTTTATTAAGGCTTCTGCAAATGTTTCGACTATCTTCTCAGGATCAGTGCCGCCACGCTCTCTTATTTCAAAGATGACAGGACTGAATATCAATCCACGCGCGAAGGCCAAAACGTCCGGAATTTCGTGTTCTCGTTGCTGAATGGAAATCACTATACGTTCAAAGCCTGAACGAATGAGCATCTCTTTGATAGGGTCGATTTCATGACAGGACACGGGATCAAACAGGAATTTGGGCGTGTCCGACGGAAAGAATTGTTTGAGAACTTCAAAACTTAAACTGGCAAATGGATTATAATGTTCCGAATCCCAGACATTAAACAGGTAGCGTCCCCCATGTCTTAACGTTCGATACGTTTCACGAAAAGCTGATGCTTTATCAAAGAACATCACCCCAAACTGACAGACGATTGCATCGAACATTTCATCTTTAAATGGTAGCTCAGTAGCGTCAGCGTTTTGAAATGTTACCTGCTCATGAGGATGGAATTTTTTCCGAGCAACATCCAACATGGATTCACTAATATCGATTGCAGTCAATTGTGTGTCCTGGGCGAGGACATTACGTAATTTACGAGTCACTATACCCGTACCAGCAGCAACTTCGAGTACATCTCGGAGTGCTCTTTCTGCGGTACGCCGTGCAATTTCATATCCATAGTGTTCGAACAAAACTGGACCAATATTTTGATCATAAGGAATTGCGACATCACCAACATAGCCAGCCATTGAATTCTCCAGTAAATTTTAATTACAAAGATAAAAACCAGATTTGATTATCTATCTGGGTTCAATTATCAATATCTAAATAGCGCGATATGTTATTACTAGAAAAATTAATCGAGTATTCGTCTGAGGTTATAGAAAAATGCCGCTACTGCGCCCAGCAAAAGCAAAGGCCAGAACTGAACGAAAGGCTCATACCATTTCGTGCCGACCGTAATCGGGATTTCCAGCATGAAATCAGTTCGGTGTTCGTCTACCCCTGTGAGACGTATGAAATATTCCCCTAGTTCATTGATGTGGATGTCCTGATAAATAATGCCGGATTGATAATTTTGGGCGGGAATCGACAGCAGTTCCTGCTCTGACACTCCATCGGTTTCCTTAAACAGGCTGAGTGCTACATGTTGTTCGCGCATAGATATGGGATGCAGCAGATCTATTGTAATACTAAGCAGGCCCGGACTTGGCACCTTGCCACACAGAACGGGAACGGACATCGCGCTCAGCGCATCAGTCGGTATCTCGTAATCATGGGGAATAAAATAAGCTGAATAGCCGATCAACAATGTATCGGATGCGATCGTACAGGTACCACCACGAAAACCCTTGGGATAAGTTTCTGACATATCCCCTTGGGAACTTACGTGAAACTGCATACCAATTACAACGATACTCATTAACATTACCATAATAATTAAGAGGCGTTGTCTATGTACCGAGAAATTCTGCCAGATTTTGGTCATTTTTACTCCCTTGAATTATTCCAAATAATCATAAGGTCGACATACCTTGTCAATCTTGTTTGCCTTCACTTCTGTATTTTTGCTATAAAAATACAGATTCATTTTGTATTGTTCAGAATATCCTCTGCAGCCATGCGGCCTATGCGCGCAATGTCGCTATTTCCGGTAACCATCGCCGTCACGATGGCGCCATCGATCAGCAGATTTAGCTTTTCCGTTACCGTCTGCGGATCCTCCACACCACATTCCGCAACCATTGTCTGAAATCTGGCGCTGATTTTCTCCCTATAGCTATTGGCAACTTCTTGTACCCAGCCATTGCTCTTTTCATGTTCAGCCACAGCATTGATAAATACACAACCATAGAAATCTTCACTGTCGAACCAGTCTCGCATCAAGTCGAACAGTGCCAGAATACGGTCGACCGAAGAACACTTCATTGCTGGAAGCTCAGAATCGAACCAGCGGAACCATATCTCTGCTTCCGCCTCAAATACGGCCTTTAGCAAATTTTCCTTCGAACCGTAGTGGGTATAGAGGCTACGCCGGGAAACTCCTGATTCTTCGATGATTTTGGCAATCCCCGTGGCATGAATGCCCATGCGGCAAAACAAACGGCGCGCCGTCAGCAGTATTTTTTCCTCTACAGAAATCTTTTCAGACACCATTTTTAAGCTAATCGAGCATAATAATATTGGTTTCCAAACTAATAGAACCATGAATTCTTAACCATTGAAGTAAGTGATTCACTTCAAATCCGATTGTCACCCTACTTCACTCCTAGTTGCCTCCTGATCTTTCTGGCAATTCTGCCAGCTTCGATACGAATTTCCCGCAATTGCCCACTAAGAGGGTTGATTTGACCTATAAAATAAAGGCGAGGCGCTTCTTTAAATTCCTGATCACCGGAAATTTTGGACCTGCCCCTCTCGTCAACAATTCCATGTATCTGAACAAGTTCACGGATTCCGGTATGAAAACCGGTTCCAGCAACAATCACATCTGGCTCCAGCGTCGTCATGGTATTATCATTGTTCCGTGCTGCTCTAACGGTGTTCAGAACATGTACTGTTCGCCCTGAAATTTTCTGTATCGATCCGACAATTTTGATCCGGCCAGCACGGATATCATCTGCGAAAGGCCCGTATAAAATCGGTACTACGTTATTTATAGCGTATTGCTTAGTAAGGGACATGACCGGATAGGGTAAGCCATACGGTGTCAAATCACCTACCATCCAGCGTTGCAGGAAATTCAACAAAGTGTCTACCAGTCTATCCGGTAAATATCTTAACCATATTCCTATCCCTACGATCGGAATACCACAAATACTTTTGGGTAGAAGGTATGGAGCTGTTCTAACAGACATTGTTACCGAACTTGCGTGTTCAGTCAGCCTACTGGCAATTTCAGCCGCGGAATTGCCGCTACCGATTACTAGCACACGCTTTCCTGCATAGTCCTGCGCCCGTTTGAATTTTGAAGAATGAATGATTTTTCCTGGAAAGGTTTCTTTCCCTATCCATTCGGGAATCACCGGAATGCGACAAGTGCCAATCGCCATAACAATTGCACGTGACTCAAATTGCCGATTATCATCGCTGGTGACCAGCCAGATATCATGGCTACGATCATAGTCGACTCTATCGATTTTAATTCCAGTCTGTACGGTAAAACCACCTCGGGCAGGAAAAGTTTCGAGTAGATGCACGACCTCTTCGCGCGTAGGCCATGCTCCGGCAGACCGCGGAAATTTACTGCCAGGTAATCCCGAAAAGAAACGGCCCGTGTTGAGGCGCAGACCATCATAATGATTGCGCCAGACATCACCTACAGCGGGAGTGCGTTCCAATACCAAGGGCGTTAGCCCCACTTTTGTCAATTCATATGCCGCCGATAATCCTGCCGGACCTGCACCGATTACTGTCACATCATAAGCATTGCTGATTTTCATTTTTTCCTTTCACATCTTCGATCAGGGGCACTAATTGATTTATATGTTCTGAAGGATTGCCCTAATTAATAATAGATTCCCTGTTATGAAGATTAAATCGCTGACTCCGAATGGTGATGAATTTCGACATGAACCGGAACCGGACGTAGGATGGTGTCTGGTATAGGGGCCGTTAGCTGTAGTTTCTTCAAAAGCGTGGTTACTTCTTCCTGTGGTGCATCAGTTTGTATCTCCACGACAATTTTTATTTCTTCAAATCCAGGATTACCAGACTCTATCGCATAAGCCGCTCGGAAATTCACCCGCCCTGAGACATGCAACCGGAGTGATTCCACATTGACTCGGGCAGCAGATAATCCGCCGATGTAAGTGGCAGTGAGACAATGGCCAACCGCGGTAAGTAGAAGATCCTGCGGTGTAACACCCATGCCCTCTCCACCGTAGCGGACCGGTTCATCGCCGATGATCATCTGACTGCCATTTACGCACGTGGTAGTGTGGTAACCGTTATCCCAAACAATTGTTGCCCGGCAGTAAGGTTTGGCAATGTCATTGCCTCCTCCCATTTTAATTTGATCGTATATGATTTGAGATTGCTCAAGATTAATTCCATTGACGATATTTTTGATATTTAAGTCAACCATCATCGGACCTCCTTGACAAACAAGTTAAAGAAATAAGCTCCTTGCATTCTTATCGAACATTTTGATCGTTCGATACTATTTCTGTTGTTCACTTTGAAATAAGTAGACCAACCATTCTCTTTTTTGAAGCATAGTATACTAGAAGTAGTGAATTGACAAGATTGGATTATTAAATTTTGATGATACTGGATCTGCGATATAAGAGGCTGGCAGTCAAGCCGATTCATGCTGCGTCACCGGTCCAACCAAAAGCTGTTGTGACTAATCTTCTCTCGTCTTAGGATGTTTTTTTGCTCATAGAATGACTTAATTTTTTTGATGGAAAGAGAGCCCATCCCAATGGGTAAATAAATAAAATTAATAATAAGAATGTGCGTTGCATTTTCCAATTCCAAACTGGTTGGGTAAGTGCCGCCTTCTTCAAGATCGGGACGATTGCATACAATGAAGGCCGATATCTAAAAATGTTAATGATGTCGACATTCGCACCCAGGTGCGTGTGCATGACTTGTCTGATCAGTTTTTGGTTGCAACGAGCGTACTGCCAGATCACGGCCACGGGTCATGTTGCCATGCATCGCAGGAGCAGAAAGAATCACTTTTTCTGCCGCGCTCCCACATGCCGGACAATACGGTTTGGGTGCATTGATCGAATGGCGCGCTTCAAATTTGCGTTTGCATTGTATACACAAGTAGTCATAAGTTGGCATTTGGCATCCTTATTTTTTACATTAATGAGATTTCTCAGAAACGTTAAAGTGTGACCACTTGTTATGCTAAGTGGTCACACTATTAAGTTTTTTGTCTTGAACTTAGCTCCAACGAGGTGGCTGTTGGCCTTTGACACCGAATTGCGCTGAAGTAACATCAGTCCTGGCCCGTTTATCGGCATCTCGCGTTGGGGCTCTCAACCGGCGTGTCTCAACTTCCCAGACCCAACCGCTAATGATTACATCCTTGGGAATGAGAGGATGATTTTTAAATGCTTCGATGGTTTTCATGCAGGTTTCATCCACGTCGTCCATCATTCCGATCCACTTGGCAAAAGCTCCCTTCTCCAGCTTCTGCTCTGGCAGCGTAGGATCCAATACGATATTATCCGGATCGATTCCTTTATCTCGGAAAACCTTTTCCAGATCAGTCGCATTTGCAGATAACATGCCGCATTGAGTATGCTGCACAATGACAATTTCCTTAGTGCCAAAAAAATTACAAGTTAGCATCGCAGAGCGAATTGCATCGTCGGTGACAATTCCTCCGGCATTACGGAAGCAGTGCGCATCGCCATGACCTGCTGGGGTATCGACATGGATACCGAGCGCTTCATCTATTGGTAAGCGTTCGTCCATGCACGCAAGCACCCACAACTTCCGGTTATTATGCCCGGCCGGCCCATGACGACGACGTTGTGCCCAGTGATCATATGCAGCTAAGCGTGTATCCAATTCTTCTTTGAGAGTTTTCAATTTTGAGTCTCCTCATTAATAGATTGCAATTTAAATCTTCCTAAAACGATCTAGTTTCACAGTAGAACCTAGAGGGATTTCTAAGAGTATTTAACCCATGCATCTGGTTATTTTCAGATGCTATAAAATTACATGCAAATAACGTGCCACTGAGCTAAAAATAATATTTATTCTTAATTACAATAAGTTAGATTTTATTTGTTGCTCTATTAGTGAACTTATGCTTCAATTAGTGAAGATGAACTTCACGCATGATCCATAATCTATGAACAACAATCCTCTTTCTGAGTTAACGCCGATATTTTTTTTGCAAACTTTCATTCTTGAACTGATACATGCCAGCGAACAACAGGGACAAAAGCATTGTGAACAGTTGATTGAGCATATAGCCCAAACGGCAGGATGCTTTTTTGAAGAAACTTATCGAGAAAATACTCATAAAAGTGAACAGTTCGATAATGAGAGCTATACCGAACTGATACTTGGTATCAAAAACAATATCGGTGGGAAATTCTCACTAGTCTCCAGTGATCAGGACTGTATTACAGTTACCAACTCTCGCTGTCCTTTTGGCGAACAAGTCACCAAGTTTCCTGAATTATGCAGGATGACTTCCAGCGTATTTGGAGGCATCGCAGCCAGAAACTTTGGTTATGCCAAAGTTGATATCAAAAAAAGTATTGCTCGCCAGGATGGCAGATGTGATGTATGTATTTACACCAATCCACAGGCAGCAAAAGGGCATGCTGGCATGGAATATACTGATACAACACCAGTCAAGGAAATTAACGATGCAAATGAATTACAGTGCCGAATTGAAACTAGTATGCAAAGGCTTTGGCAGAAACAAAATAGGCTAATATCAGAAAAACATCAGCCTCCTGCAATTATCGCAAAATCACCAATGATGCAGGAAATACTGCAATCAATCGAGGTTATTGCCCCTACCTTGGCAACGGTTCTGATTCAAGGCCAAACAGGTGTAGGTAAAGAGCTGATAGCACGTGCCATTCATGCGATGAGCAATCGTTCCCATAAACCATTCATCGCCATTAATTGCGGCGCAATTCCAGAAAGCCTGATTGAAAGTACCTTGTTTGGACATGAAAAAGGCGCTTTCACAGGAGCCATAGAAGTACACCAAGGCTATTTTGAACGATCTGAAGGCGGTACTTTGTTTTTGGATGAAGTCGATTCGCTGTCGCCAGCAGCACAAACCAGGTTGCTTCGTGTGATCCAGGAAGCAGAGTTGGAGAGGGTTGGCGGCAAGCAAACTTTGGCGGTTGATGTGAGAATCATCTCAGCAACAAATCAGAATTTGGAAAGTCTTGTTAAGCAGGATATGTTCCGCAATGACCTATACTATCGCATCAATGTAGTGCGTTTAAGTATTCCTCCTTTGGTCGAGCGATCAGAAGACTTGCCTTATCTTGTGCAATTGATCATTCAGCGATTGAACAAGCGATATAACAAACAGGTTAAATCAGTAAGCCGTGAAGTTATGCAGAAAATCCGCGCCTATCATTGGCCAGGCAATGTCCGTGAGTTGGAAAACATTCTAGAGCGTAGCATCTTGTTTGTTAGTGGAAAAGAAATGACTGAACTGGATATAGAGCTTCGAACTGAAACAAAAAGCATTGGTGAATGGAAAGACGAAAAAGAACATGCTCTTACTAAAATTGAAAAATCATTTCTAGAATCAGCTCTGAAGCAACATCACGGAAATATAAAAAGAGTTTCCGAAAATATGGGAATTTCATCACGTGCAATTTACACCAAACTAAAAAAACATAATATTAACTTGGCAGATTTTCGTCCTCTTGATTGAGAACCATTACTCACATTTGTATCCCGTCAACACAAACTGGGCAAAATAGTTTGGTTGTCCTGACTGACACGGCCTGACTTAGATTATCAAAAGACGAATCGGTAAAAGCGCTGCCTCAATTTGATGTGGATTAAGATCAATACACGCGCCAAACAATACGTGCCCAGATCGATCAACTCCCGCTACTACCAATTCGGCTTAACTCATGCACGTAGTAGTTGGCATAGTAATCCATGATCATATTTTCGGTCTCTTTGGTCTTTTGCATGGGATTCTGATTTATATCTGTCATTCATTACTGAATCTGCGGTATGTTTGTTAATTTGTTTCATAAGTTAATTTTAGATAAGCAGTGATCCTTTCAAGGTCAATCTGAATCGCTCCGGGTTTGCAGGAGATTCTATTTCTTGGGAGGATAGAGTAATGAGAAACAAGTGAGGTATTCGCCGGAGATTCTGGAATGGGCTTAATCTGACAGTTTGTAGTTATCGTACAGTATCGACTTGTTTAATTTAACTGTCCGATACCTCTCAAGCATCTGAATGTTCATCTCTTTAATCGATAGTATTCGCGCCGTGATATGGAAGCTATTTGGCTCTACAAATTAGAAGAGTGGGGGTTGAAACAGGCTAATCGTAAAATCGACGAGTTGTCGGTTACTTGCATTAAACTGAACCCCTCGACTTTAAGTCGAGGGGTTCATGGTTTTAATCAATTACTTTATAAAATCAAAACTATGCTCTTAAATCTATGGTCATGTCGACTCGAAGCCGACTGAATACAGTTTTTGGATAATGATTTAGCGTATGTTCTTCGGACATACCACTTAACTTTGTTTCGTCTAACGAGGGGTTTCAACCATCACCAAAAGAGACACTGAAAAAACAGCTTGCCACGATAATTGTTAATCAACAGGTTTCAGTTTTAGAGTCAGCTCAAATAAAAAAGTTGGTTAAGAAATTGATTGTGCCAAATTTGTACCAGAGTAAATATTAAAAAATTGAAAACAGGATTTTTAATCGGTGGACTTAAATGTATCGCTGCGGCCTCGTGGTGTGCCCAGTTGAAAACCGCTAAAAGTCAATTTTACGTCTTTGGTGTCGAGTCGTTCTTCCGATTCTGTTCAATCCCGGATTTTATATGCTGTTCAAGCATAAGCCATCTTTTTCAATCAAATCATACTCCGCATTTCAAAGCTTCCAGGGTTTCTCCAAAATCAGATTGCAGTGAAGTTTTGCTCCATTTGTCACTTTTATAAAATTAATGATAAGAGAATGACACAAAATTTCTAATAATTCCAGATGCCATCATCACCTTCTTTCAGGCACGATCCATTAGCATCCAATCCGTAGGGACACTCTATTTTTTCACCAGCAATTTTTTTTTCATAATTTTCCCTTTCTCTTTCATTAATCGTCACCGAAGGGCGACCACACGCGGTTATCAGCATAACCGACAGAGCAATAGTAATCGCATTAACACGAATCATAAAATAACTCCCTATAAGTTTCATAATTACCTTACCGTGGGTATAATTGAATTCTCATGAAGAGATATGCCTTCATAGAAATATTTGCATATGGTGTCTGCCCGAAAATCAATTATCTGATTGTTCAAGGGGCGGACGGGGGGATACAACGAACGAGGTCTCACGCAAGTATTGAATCTCCTGCAAAAAGGGCGCCTGATCAGCGATACATGTGTATGTTCAGTTCAATTGTGTGCCAGTTGGATAAATAGCAGGCTCCGACAAGGCGAACATAAAGTCGAACAACTTGATATTCACACTTCCTTTGTTTTTCTTCACGATAATTTCCACAAAATTTTCAGAGTGGAATTATCTACTGCTTCCTATATAGAATAAATACCGTTTTCTAGATAACATTGATCCATTAATGGAGCAATCCCCATGTGGGATTTTTGCATGTTGATTGACAGAATTCAGAATACTCACATATTTCAAGAATGCTCCGCCTTTTCGTCCAATTTTGCCTTGCACTGTACCCATTGATTGAATCTAGAACAGGCTCTAAGAGGAAATTTCGGCATTCTGTTACACCTTGCCCAGGCGCTCCCGTAAGAACTTAATGAAGTGCTGTGTTTTTGCAGGCAGTAACCGGGTTTCCGTAACGGCATAAACGGATACCGGAGTTCCATGCCATTGGGGGAGTACGCGTTGCAATCGTCCATTGGCGAGATCGTCAGCGACAATTTTTTCCAGCATCATGATGATGCCCATATCAAGAGTTGCCAAGCGGCAAATCATACCGATACTGTTGAGCTTGAAACGACTATTAATAGAAATTTTGGTAGTGTTCACTCCATCGTGAAGTGTCCACGTATTGGCTTTCATGATGCTCAGACACTCATGATGCGCCAGATCGGCTGGCTTGACAGGATCTCCAGAGCGGTCAAGATAACGAGGTGAAGCGTAAAGATACGCAGGAAGCGCCGCTAGTGGGCGCGCGATCAATTGCGAATTTTCTGGCTCTCCCATGCGGATTGCAACATCGAAAGGCTCACTTACTAGATCGACCCACCGTGACGTAAGATCGAAGTCAAAGACGATACTCGGATAGAGTTTTGCAAATTCGGTGATCAAAGGTGCCATGTAGGTCACCGCAAAGTCTACAGGCAGCGAAGCGCGTAGCACGCCGCTGGGCTGTGCGAGCATTTCACCAAGTTGTTCATGCGCGAGTTTGGCTTCATTGACTATACGCTTACAACGCTCATAGTAAATCTGGCCAGCCTCGGTTAACTCAATCTTGCGTGTTGTACGGTGCAAAAGGCGCAACCCAATTGCCTTTTCCAGCATACTGATTCGCCGCGACAGGGTTGAATTCGGCATTCCGATAATATCTGCAGCACCGCGAAAGCTCTTGGCCTTAACAACTTCCACAAACAGGGCCATGTCATTCAGAAATTCCATAGTTAATGCTCCATTGATGGAGCAATGTTATCCGAAAGGGAGTATTTATTCTACATAGGAAGCAGTAGATAATTCCACTCTGAAATTTATGTGAAAATCATCATGAAGAAAAACAAGGGAAGCATCAAAAAGGAAACATGGGGATCAAGCTATTAGGTCTTGCCTTGATTCTATTGAGTTTAGCTGTTAGAGATACAGTAGCCAAGGAAGGTGCTGACCAGTATCCGAACGGTGCCGAGAACTGGCTAGCGGGTGCGGCGCCACCTGTGGGTAACTACTTCCTTAACTATTCCGGTCACTACAGCGGTTCCTTGCGTAATGGCGACGGCAATAAGGTATCAGAAGCAACACTCAGTGCTTGGTTCAATGCATTTCGCTTTATTCGCATCACCGATACGCGTATTCTGGGGGGTAATTACGGTGCGCATATTGTCATACCAATAGTGCATCAAAGTATGAATTGCGGAGACTGTACCTCAGTTGCTGGACTAGGTGATATAACTATCAGTCCGGTCGGTTTCTCCTGGCATTTGAGTAACTGGCACTGGGTGGCAGCATTGGATATTCGCATACCTACCGGCAAGTATAAAGCCGGTAGTCCGCAGAAGAGCATCGGCACCAACTACTGGAGTATCGAACCACTCTTTGCAGTAACCTGGCTCTCCGAAAATGGGTGGGAGATATCTAGTAAGTTTATGTATAACATCAAGAGTACGAATAAGGAATTTCGTACGGCCATCGGCGAACCGGAAATGGACTACGCATCCGGTGACGAACTCCATATTGATTTTCTTGCCGGAAAGCGTTTTGGTTTGTGGGGCATTGGGCTTTCGGGCTACTACCTAAAACAGACAACCAACGACAAACTCGGTGGACAGATAATTTCGCCAGCACTCGGTTCTTGGTCCTCGGGGCGCAAAGGTGAAGTGCTTGCGATCGGCCCCAGTGTGATCTACAACAGTCCGACCGGAACGATATTAATTGCACAGTGGCAAAATGAAATGTACGCAACGAATCGTTTCCAGGGTTACATGGCTTGGCTGAGGTTGAACATCCCCTTCTGATGCTTGGTCACTTGCTCTCGCCAAGCCAGTCTCAAGCGGTCCGTTATCATTCGCACTATTAGCGCGTATTTAATCCTACGCATCAATAAACAAAATTTTATTTTTTATGTTCTTCTTGATTGAAAGTAATGAAATTACGTGATGCTACATGCTAGGTCCTAGTTTCTTGCGTCTATTGTTTAAATGCTGGCGTTTTACCAGAATCAGGACAGCCAATGAACTCATAAGCGGGCAAGTTGTGGAAATTCTCAAAAGAAAAACCATCTTGCTCATCCTGATTTTCTGATTTCTGTGCCCAAGTATGCTGAACTAGAAATAGCTGTGAATTGATCAAATTAATATTCCATCATATCATTATGGTTAACGGCACATTTTATCTCATTGAATCAAAACAGAGGAGGTGCAAATAGAACGGCAATATCAATCGAAATATCTCCCTGGAAGGGCCGCAAGGATGAAACTAGATGAGACTATCATATTCAAACATATTTCACTTTACTGGAAATTTTTGTAGGCACTTTTTCGAGGTTGATCAATCGACATCAAATTCGTTAGTGCAACATTATGCAGTAATTAGCGGTGAAAATCTACGTCTCGTGGTTCAGCTGCAGCATTTAACTGTCTATGAAATAAGCTTCCCATACAATATTCTTCTGAATGTTGCTAATCAAGGTGTTTTTGATATCTTCATAAAGAATGTTCTTCAAGTCAATGCGCCCATTTAGCCGCCTTAGCAATTAGGTCGGAGCGATATCGTGCATTATATTTCGGCATTCTTGAATGATAATTTGCTGCCTTCGTCCAGATATCACCTCTATCATACTTGATGTGCTGACGAATACGCCAAGCGGCCAGGTCGTAGGCATAACATCCGGTCTGTGCAACATGATCAGCAGTAATGCCGTATTTGGATAAATCCCGAAGGTACGTCGTATTAAATTGCATCGTGCCAACATCGTGCGAGCCATTGTTGTTTTCTACCCATTGACCGGGTTTTCCACCTTCTTTTTCCGCGATGGCCAATAAAATGTTGGCCGGAATTTCATATTTCACCGCAGCAATAATGGAACAGACGACTCGTTCTTGCATATCTGGCGGCAAATCAACCATTTCAGTAATATCTGGGTTGTGGTGGATAATTCACCGGGTGTTGCTGTGGATACTGTGATTGCGGTGTTTGTGCTTGGGATACTTCAAACATGTAAATTTCCACACGCCGGTTTTGTGCACGGCCAGCCATAGTGTCATTGGATGCAATCGGCTCATACGAGCCACGGCCATCAATGTGAATGCGGTTCGCTGCAATATCCTGGTTTACCAGGTAATTACGGGTGCTGGCTGCACGATTGACCGACAGCGGATTATTGATTGCATCGGTGCCGGTACTGTCGGTATGGCCGATGATTCTGGCCTGAGCTGCAGAATTGCTCATCATTCCAGCGACCAGACTGTTCAAGACGGGGCGCATTTCCGGTTTGATGTCGGCTCGTCCCGTGTCAAACGAAAAATCTCCCGGCACATTCATCTTAAGCTCATTACCGGGTGTTTGGGTGACTTCAATACCGGTTCCTTCAGTTACCTGTTCCATCTGCTGGCGCTGCTTTTCCATATGCGACGACCAGACATAACCGCCCAATGTGCCAACGCCTGCACCAATACCCGCACCCAGTGCAGGATCACCGGCAATTACGCCGATGATGGCGCCAGCGGCAGCACCGATACCGGTGCCCGCCGCTGTACCCTGTGCAGTTCTTCTTTGTGAATCTGTCATGCTGGCGCAGCCAGCTAACAGCACTGCTATTAGAACAATTAAAACCGGTTTCTTCAAGAACATGTTAAAACCCCAGTTGTCTGCCATATTGGTTGTTAACCATATGCGGCCAGTTTCCAGCCGTTGTACATTTGCCCAGAAACTTGCCGCGTGCGCTAAAAGTCTTGTTCAGGCTGATGCCGCCATGACTGTTAAACTTGATGATATCGAAATAATCCTGAACAAAACCTTTACAACCTGAAACCACGCCGGAGCCCTGCAGCATTCCGGCCATGCACAGTACGGTGCTGCAGGAATCTTTTGCCTTGGCAGGTGTGACAAACAAAAACATCAATATTAAAAATCCAAGTAGTTTTTTCATCTATCGGCCTCCTCTGGAAATGTAATTGCCGCTGTTCTCAGCATTCTGCCCGGCTTTAACCGCATTCATCAGCGGTTCTATACCTTTGATGGGGCTGTTTCTGCGTAATGCGGATACACCATAAGCGGTTATTGCCGCAGTCGTTCCCGCTGCCGCAACCAGACCACCGGCGCTATAACTGCCGATTCCGGCAGTCGAACCGATACTGCTGCCGGTGACGATCCCTGAAATCAGCGGAGGAAGTTTGGAAATCAGTACCCATAGCGCTATGGTAAAAACCAGCATGACGGCGAGTTCTTCATAATTCAGAATATTCGTGGACATCTTGGTGTAGAAGCTTGACAGCAACTCACCACCAATTCCAACAATTAACAGCATTACAAATAGTTGAACGCCAACACCGAGAACCGTTTTAAAGTAGTTGATGGCAATATCTGTTGTCCATTTGGCGCCCCCAAAGCCTAACAAAAATATACCGGCATAAAGTAATACCCACGACGCAACCAATAGCAGTAACATATTGACTGCTATTACTGCCAAAATAACAATGATTGCCAGGGACATGATAAAACCAAGAAAGCTATCGAGGGGTTGTAAAATGGTAATGTTGTTTATGGATCTTTCGAGAATTAAGAAACCAATATCCACAATACTTGTGTGACTGGCGCCTCCCGGTAATCCGGCAGCACTTTTTCCCAAATCTTCCATGGAATAGATGATGGTTCCAGCGATGTTGTGGCCAGAAACAGCGTTGGTCAACAACCAAAAAAAGAATCCGGTAAAAATAATGAACCGTGTGAATTCGGCAAAGAATTCACCAATATCAGCCCTGCGTAACAGCATCATGCCGAATGTCCACACCATTGAAATCAATACCAATGTCCAAAACAGTCTTTCTGCTGCACCTTGTATAACGCTTTGCCAGGATTTAACTTTGCTACCAAATTTTTGAATTACTTGATCCGGTACGCTTTGATTGCTTACGGGATCAACATATGCTAATTCAGCAAATGCATTGACAGAAAATGCTGCCAGGATTATCAGGATTGTAAAATTAATAAGACTTATCTTTCGCATTTGCTTATCCTCTTAGCTAATTAAACTACAAATCAATTGCTAACCTGTTTATTCACCAAATTCTTCGATATCCATTACAGACCAACTTTTTCTTTCTGGTAATTCGCTTAATTCTTTTTTTGGCTCCTTTGTTTCGATAACCCCATCACCATCCTTGGAACAAGCCGGTAATAGAAACAAAGGTAATAAACATACGATGAAAATAATCAGGTGTTTCGTTCTCATGATGATCTCCTTTAAACAGAATTTAATATGCATCCCTAACTGACCATTTTTTTCCGGGTGGCAATGTTTGCGGGCTCAATCGTTTTGTGGCTGCTTCCCGCGCGGCCTGCCACATCGCTTTCTGGTCGACATCGGCCTGGTTCTGGGCATTAATGGCATTGTGTTGCGCTATGAGTAAATGGCGGATTTGCAATAGTTGGTTTGCCTGGTGAGCGGCGAGCTGGTTGGCATATTGCAACGCCTCCATTTGCCCTTGTGCGGTTTGGGTGCGTTGTTGCAGGATTTGCAGTTGCGCGGCATCCAACGGAATCTGTTGCGAGTGATGATCGAGGCCGCGCAACACGGCATCGTTGGCACTCTTTTGCGCATCGGTGCTGGCTTCCTGTCCCTGTTTTAAAATACTCCACGCCGATTCGGTGCAATTGCCCTCGAGATTGAAACACGGCGAACTACGGTAGTAATTAACATTGCGAAAACGTTGCAAGTAGCCATCTAATCCGCCGTATTGCTGGCCGTAATAGCGAATGGTATCGGTCATATGCATGAGCTTGTTCATCGTATATTGCGCCTGCGCCCAGACATACGCCGGTGGCGCCAGCGTATTGCGGATCATGTTTTCGTATTGCTGCAACTGTGTCTGATACTGCTGGATTTGCTTTAACGTCTGTGACACATTTTCTATTGCGGCAATCGTGGTCTGTTGGATATTGGCCGCATCGATAACGGGAATGCCGCCAGCAGTGGATTTTGTGCTAATCATTGCAAAAAGTATTACAACAATTCCCGCAAATTTTTTACAACGAATGAAGTAGTTGGATTGATTTGTACTGTTTGTCATGGGTGATTACTCCTTGCGTAGTCAAAGGATTGGTAAGGCTTGTTGAACACCATGTCCTTGGTCACGATGATGTTGAACCGGTATCCGGGTCTGATTTCAAGCGTTGGTGAAATATTCATGTTTTTGCGAATCAGATTGGCGGTAACCAGTCCAAGTTGCTGACCGAGCGACTGGCTCATGATGCTGCCCGCATTCTGCCGCCCGAATGCACCGCCCGAATCGCGCTGGCTATAGGCAGTACCGGCTACAATTGCTGACATGATCAACGCTGAGCCGAAGATGCGCAGGTAATGATTGTTCACCCGATCTTTGAATCCGGCATAACCGACACCGTCAGCGCCCGGCATAGCACCAATATCCATCGTTTTGCCATCCGGAAAGATAATGCGCTGCCAGGCAACGAGCACTCTGGCTTGACCAAATTCGACTTCACTGGAGTATGTGCCGACCAGTCGTGATCCTTGCGGGATCAAGCGGTGTTTGCCAACCGGTGAGTCATAAATATGCTGACTCACCTGTGCCATGATTTGTCCGGGTAATTCGGAATTGATTCCGGAAATCAACGTTGCCGGAATAACAAAACCGGTTTGCAGGACGTAAGGCGATTGCGGTTTTTTAACGTCGCTATCGAGTTTCCAGCGATCATCTCCATCTTTGGAGTCGAAGCGGGCATAATCATTGGCATAGCCAGTTGCCGAGTCGTTCAACAACATGGGCGCTTCATCGTCATATGGATCACCGATACCGGCGCCAGCACCAACACCCGTACCCAGGCCGCTTTGTCCTTGCCGCAAATGCGCAAGACGTGCATGATACGCGGCGGTTGGGTCTTCACGCAGATTCGCATCGATCTGCTGGCGTACTCTGGCCATCTCGGCCAGTGCTTCCTCGCGCGAAGGCGTGTTGCCGGTGCCGGTATAGTACGGTGCAGATGCGGCGCTTCTGGGTGCAATCACATTGACATTGGTTTTGGCTTTGATCGCTTCTTCAAGCTGTTGGCGTTTGAGCAGACGGATATGTTC
Source organism: uncultured Nitrosomonas sp. (assembly GCA_964639015.1). Classification (GTDB taxonomy): domain Bacteria; phylum Pseudomonadota; class Gammaproteobacteria; order Burkholderiales; family Nitrosomonadaceae; genus Nitrosomonas. Next base: position 30,322 of record CAZXBP010000001.1, on the reverse strand, counting down.
GAGCTCGACATCGCGTGAAGCATTGGAATGATCCAGCGGTGGCGGCGCTGGCGGCAAATCCAGATCGGCTGGACGCTCAATAATAATTGCCTCGCGCCAATCTTTGATAAACCGGTCATCCGGTATGTCAGCCGTTTCCGGCTGTACTTTGGGTTCGATAATACCGCCGATATAATCCTTGGCGATCAGGCTCGCAAAATTACTGCTCGACTGGGCATCATGATTACTGTCGAAATCATAGGCACTATTTCGATCGGTTGCACGGTTCATCGCCACAATACCCATGAGCAGTATAAATATCAGCATGATGGCGCCAAAGATATACAGCGGCAGATTGTTGACACGGCGCACGCCGACACTCTTGGAAACCACATCGGGGGATGATTCGGGTGACAACAGTTTGGATTGACTTGTCATGATAGTGATTCCCTCGTTTCCTTTTGCCTTTTTCTGTTGCTGTTTATTCCTTCCATACCCACAATCCAGCCGGTTGAATCTGTCCGGACTGGGCAATAAATGCGCGTGTCAATTGCTGATCTTCAATCAGGATGCTGACATGATACAAATCACCCGATTGGTCGATGATGTAGCCCAGTGCCAAACCGGGATACTGGATATTTTCTTCACTGATTGGTGTGCTGTTAGTGTTCCCGATGTCTTCTGGTGAATGAATTGCGGCCAAAAAGGAATTTGCCGGGCTGGTGCTTTCCAGGACAGCAAACCCATCACTGCGTAGCTTATCGATTAACACCTGCCCGAACAGATCATTGGGGTTATGGCGTAAATTAAACTGTGTGGTTGCTACCGGATAAAGCCGTCCAATCTGATCGGCCACATCGTCAGCCATGACTTTGCTGTATTGACTGAATGCCGGTGACGGATTCTGTATGAAATTGCCATAGGGTTGTGTTGTTGCACAGCCACCCAGTAATAGCAAAATAACTGTACAAATCAGAACAGATTTGTTGATGGAGCATCCATTGGGTTTGGTTACATGAAATTGTGGCAACATGATCAATCCCCCCGAGTAATTGTGATGCGGTTTTGATTGTTGCCAACACCGGCAACCAGGATTGCCTTCTCAAATACCGCATCAACAATGTAGCGGTCTCCCTGCAGGCGGTAATTGACCATGATCGTATCGTCTTTTTTGAACAGGCCGCCTTCTTTGTTCAACAGTAATAACGTCGGCGCTTCAGTCTGCGCCATGACTTTGGGCATCTGGATAATCGTTTTCTGACCATCGTTATACACACGTACCGGTTTCCATACTGCATTGCCGGATACCGAATACGCAAAATCGAGATTGCCGAGATATTCACCGGTTTCCGGTATTACACGTGATTGCCTGATTTCCAGCGCACGATTCTCCTGCGCTTTGATCGCATCCCATTTAGCGAGCGCATCTTCCGGATAAATGAAACCAACGCGCGGCATGAATTCACGCCGGTGTGAGCGCAGCCTTATGTGGTAGGTTCTGCGGTTGGTTGTGACCACAAGCGATGTTTCCAATCCCACATCCATTGGCTTGACGATCAAGTGCTGCACTTCATTGGAACCTTGTCCGGTAATGGCCGGTTCTATCAGCCAGCGTGCCTGATCGCCCAGGTGAATGGAATTGACCTGTTCACCGGGTTGTAATTCAATATCGCACACCTGCAACACCGCACAGACAATGCTCGGTTGTTGCGCGCCGAACAGGAAGCGAATCGAACCATCAGAACCTGCAACCGGTTTGATGCCCTGAGCACTGTTCGCCTGCCACTTCTTCGCCATTGCGATGGCTTCGCGTTCCTGTTGGGTTAGTTGCGGATTCTTGCCGCTGAAATAGGCTTCGGTCAGGTTGCTGGCGGAAACAGGTGCTATCCATCCAGCGAGTAGAGTCAACACTGTTAAAATAATCATGCGTTTCATGGTGGAACCTCGTTACGATTGTCGTGACCAGGAGAAATCCTGGATATAAATACCCAGCGGATTGTTCCGTATCTGTTCTTCGGTTGTGCTTTGTGTCGGTGACCGGTGATATACGCGCAGTAATGCGCGCATTTTGAACGGCGCTTCCAGTTGGTGACCCTGCCGGTCATAGACCTTTTCCAGCCAGTCTACCTGCCAGGTTTCGGGCGACTGTGGAATGACGGAAATGATTTCAACACTCACCGTTAGCGTTTCCGCCCGCTTGAACGGGCTGTTGTCTGCGTGAGCGTTAAACCATTCATTCGCTTTGGCCGTTGCCGGATCGTTGGTTTTGAGCATCGCATATGCCCTGAAGATGGCTTTACGCTGCAATGCGATATCCGGTGTGACCATTCTGACATCGTTAATAAATGATGCAAGTGAGGCATGCACGACACGTTGATCGGCAACCGCTGCGACATCAGCACGCGACACCGCAATTGCTTCACCAAGATTGTTGACTTGTACCACATACGGGATAAATTTCGATTGGCTGCCGATATAAATCATGCCACCAACTCCGGCCAATGCAATCATCAGGCACAGAATCGCCAGTACTTGCCACATGTTGCGTGATGATTGGACGGATCGCATATGATCGTTCCAGGTGCGGCGGGCGGAGAGATAGGGATTCTCCGATTCGCCGGTTCGGCGTCCGCCTTCTATAAAGGTTTGAGAATCGATCTCATCATCCATGCGGATATCGGCTTTGCCAGTGAGGCTGAACCGGCGCTTTTTGATTTTTTCGGTTAAGTCACTGATGGTACTCATGCGGCTACTCCATAATCCGATAGTTTGAGTCCTTTCATGGAAAGCCACTGATTCACCCAACCATCGCCGTATTTGGCACAGAGGTTTTTAATCGTTGCAATTGATTCCTTGTCGGTTGAACCGACAAAGGCAAGCGTCAGTGGCCCAAGCGCGAGTTCATACAACCGTCTGCCGTTTTCCGATACGGTGTAATAATGCTGTTTGGGTATTGCAGTGGCCAGGATTTCAATCTGGCGGGTATTCAATCCCATGCGCCGGTACAGTGCGGCAGCTTCTTCATCACGTGCGAATACATTGGGCAAGAAGATTTTGGTGGCGGTCGATTCGACAATGACATCGAGTATGCCGCTGTTGGCGGCATCCGATAAACTTTGTGTTGCCATCAATACCAGGCAATTGTTCTTGCGCATGACTTTGAGCCATTCACGAATCTTGGCGCGAAATACCGGATGTCCGAGCATAAGCCACGCTTCATCGAGCAGTATGGCGGCAGGCTGACCCTGCAAGCTGCGCTCAATACGACGAAACAGATACAGCAATGTCGGTAGTGCATACTTCTCACCGAGGTTCATGAGTTCCTCGATCTCAAATGTCGTGAAGTTCGATAAATGCAATCCGTCTTCCTCGGCATCGAGCAAATGCCCCATCATGCCGTCTATCGTGTATTGCTTGAGTGCTTCGCGTATGGCTTCATCCTGGATCGTCACCAGAAACTCGGATAATGTGTGTGAGCCGCTCTGGTGCATGTTGGTAATTGCGAGGCTGATTTCGTTACGCTGTTGCGGACTTACCGTCAAGCCGTTTAATTCCACCATGGCGCAAATCCATTCCAGCGCCCAGGCACGGTCTCCCTTGGATTCAAGAAACTGTAATGGACAGAACGCCAGTGTTTCATCATCACCGGCAACGGTAAAATGCTGCCCGCCAACGGCTTTGGTCAACGGATACATCGACAGTCCCTTGTCAAAGCAATAAACCGACATATTTTTGTAGCGGCGAAGCTGTGCAGCAATGAGTGCCAGGTGTGTAGACTTACCCGCGCCGGTCGGGCCGAACATGAAGGTGTGGCCGAGATCGCGTACATGCAGATTCAACCGGAATGGGGTTGCGCCTTGTGTGACGCAATGCATGAGTGGTGGCGAATTTGGCGGATACATCGGGCAGGGCGCCTGCGCTTTGCCCGTCCAGATGGTATTGACCGGCAGCAGATCGGCGAGATTCATGGTATTGATCAACGGACGGCGCACATTCTCGACGCCATGACCGGGCAAACTGCCGAGATACGCTTCCATGGTATTGATGGTTTCAATTCGTGCGGCAAAACCCAGATGGTTGATGGCTTTTTCCACTTTGCGTGCGGCTTCTTCCAGGGCTGCACGGTCTTCCATCATTAAAACAACGACGCTGGTATAGTAGCCCTGTGCAACAAACCCGCTGTTGGTTTCCGCGATTGCGGATTGCGCATCTTCAGTCATATTGAGGGCATCTTCATCCACATGACTGCTTTGCAGGTTGAACACCTGATCGAAGAAGCCGCGTATCTTTTGTTTCCACTTTTTGCGGTATTTGTCCAGATGTGCGACGGCTTCATGCGTATCCATAAAAATGTAGCGTGACGACCAACGATAGATACCGGGCAGTTCCGACAGGATATTAAGCATGCCGGGGGTTGATTCCAGCGGGAAGCCTTCAATCGATACGGTTTGTATAAAGTTACGACCAACTTTGGGTACAACACCGCCCCACATTTCCTGACCGCCGAGAATGGTGTCGAGATACATCGGATTGTTGGGCAACACCATCGGTTGATCGTTACCGGTAATACACAGTTGCAGCCACGACAGGAAATCATCAAGTGTCGTGGCAGTGCCGTCTTCATTGACTTGTCTTTTGCTTTTTAAGCGCGTCAAGTCAAACGTGGAGGACAGCCGCGATTCAAAGTTGGCGCATTCGCGCTCGAAGTATTGCAGCAGGCTGTTGGTGCGCGCTTGCTGGTTTAATTGCACTGTGTCATCATCAAACATGAGTTCGACAAACTTGCGCTGTGCGAGCATCGGCGGCAGGAATGTCAACGTGACAACAAAACAACTTTCGTACAATTCACCGATCCGCTCGAACAGTTCGCGGCGTTCCTGGTCAATCGCTGCCGTTACCGGATCGGGGTAATTTGACAATCCCTTGTCCGAATACCCAAGTGCTGGTTTGCGAATGGCATCCACATGAATCATCCAACCGTTACCCAACCGTGATAACGCCTGATTGATGTGTAATGACACCTGTTCACGCTCGATGTCCGTACTGCTGGCGGTATCGGCGCCACAGAACTGCCATGCAGCCATCAATGCGCCGTTTTTGCCGACTATGACACCGTCTTCCACAACGGCGGCATATACCAGCAAATCGGCAAAGCCGGTATCTTTGGATCGGTACCGGTCGAGTTTGAACGCTTTTTCCGTTTCATGGATACGCGTAAAAAGTATCAACAACAATAATGCGCCCAGCACGGCAATCAGTATGGTTATGGCGGTAATCATTGGAATTGCTTTTCCATATGTGGCGGGTTGATGGTAAACGGCGTACTTCTGGCCGGATAATATTTTTTGTAGCGCAGTTGGCGCAGGTACAAATGGCGTAATTGCGGATCGTGTTTGGCCATCAGGCGCAATGCAAACAACGCGAATATCCACAACGCAATACCGAACAGCGTGGTCTTGATTTCCATTGCCGCAAAAATGGACGTGGCGGCAATCAGGATTGAGAACATCACCAGTTCGCGGTCACCGCCCATGAAGAGATTCGGACGGTTTCCCGATTGTCTGATCGGTATGGTGCGTAATGCCATAACAGACCTCCTGTAAAACGAGAAAGTTACAATTACTGCTGTTACATTTCGGGTGCTGCTAAAATTTCTGTTTCTGGTTGGTTTGCTGTATCCACATCAACCGGAATCACCGCTCCTTGAAACAGATTGGTCATGATGTTGTTGGCGCCGACCAGTAACGCCATCACCAGCACGATAAAAATCAGCGTGCGGAAAAACGCATTCAATTCACCGCCAAAAATTAATATGCCACCGGCCACAACAATGCCGACGATGGATAAGGTAAATGCAACCGGACCAGTTACGGAATTACGCAGATTTACCAGCCATGTTTCATACGGCAGCGCACCACCGGCGCCAACTGCTGCCAGGGTGTTGTTGGTGAACAGAAGCAATCCCAGAAACATGAGAATCAACAGTGTGTAAAACAAAAAGATATTATGGTTGTTCTGATTCAGCTTCATGATGAACTCCTCAAACAGTATTACAATCGCCGGGTCTGGTAATTCCCTCTTTTAAAACCGCAGACTTCAAGTATTTCGTGTACTTGTCTGCCATGCTTTGTGCGTGCAATATGGATAACTACATCCACCGCTTCAGCAATCAGCGGCTTGATTTCAGTTGGTGCATGGTTATTACGTGATATGAGTGATTCGAGCCTTGTCAGTCCGGACAACGCATCATTCGCATGCAAAGTCGCTGCGCCACCTTCATGGCCGGTGTTCCAGGCATCCAGCAGATCAAGGGCCTCGGCGCCTCGAACTTCACCAACGAGTATGCGGTCGGGACGCATGCGCAACGTGGTTTTGAGTAGTTGCGTTATGTCGACATCGAGCGTGGTGTGATACTGCACAAAATTCTGTGCGGCGCATTGAATCTCGCCAGTGTCTTCCAGGATAAAAATGCGCTCATCCGGATCGTTGAGCACCATCTCGAAAATAATGGCATTGATCAGTGTTGTCTTGCCGGAACCGGTACCGCCGATGACCAGGATATTACGGTGTTCGCGCACGGCTTGTTTGATGACATTGCAATGTCTCGGTGACAGCACACCATTTTCGACATATTGATCGAGTGTGAAAATGGCAACCGCTTTTTTACGGATGGCAAAAGTAGGGGAGGTAACTACCGGTGGCAGTTGTCCGGCAAAGCGGGAATCGTCGAGTGGGAATTCGCCTTCAATAATCGGATTGTATCGGGTGACTTCCTTGCCGTGATATCCGGCAACGGTCTTGATAACCGCTTCAGTCTGTGCGGCTTGAAGGCTGCCGATGCAGGTGATCTTTTGACCAAGCTTTTCAAGCCATATACGACCGTCGGCATTGACCATGATTTCCACCGTATCCGGGTCTTGCAGCGCAGATACGATTTCACGGGCATCGCGTTCAAGCTTGCGCTTTGCGCGCTCCTTGACCGACATCGCTGATATGGCCGAGGTTGGTGCAGTTTGAGAATCGGGTAATGGTGATGCTGATGTGCTTTGCATTGTCATATTCACACCATACGGTACAGATTGAATATAACAATATAACGAAATTAAAGTTAGCGCAACAATTTTTTAATATTTTTTTATTCCTTAATTTCTAGTTTTGCGCTTTATTATTCTGACTGCTGCTTTGATTTTGCTCTGTTTCTTTTGGCTTCTTTGGTCAGAAGCGCACGATTCTTTTTATCCCACTGATCAACCTGATATGCCTCATATTCACTCAACACGCCGCCTTTCCAGACAAAGCCTTTTGGTAATTTGCCGGGTTTGCGTTTGGCGAGCATTTCAAGATCGGCAAGCTCCATATCGGAACTGTCGAGCAGCATGGGTAATGGCGTTTCAAGTGCCTCGGCAATCGCTTCGATGATTCTGAGCGAGGGATTAGCTTTGTCGTTGGTCAGGTCGGTGAAGAAGGCAATCGATACGCCTGCTTTCTTGGCCAATTCCGACTTGGTCATGCCTTTTTCATCGAGGATACGTAAAATATTTGTGATCAGAGTCAAGTTATACATATAATAACCGCGCTATTTTTGTGGTTTAAGCCGCTTAAAGTGCATTTGTCATTGTTTTAAGGCTTTAATGCTGCTATTTTAAACCAGCAAACACCAAAAGAAGAGCAATAAAAAAGCAGCCGGAAAATAAAGAGAACAAGTTAAGCAGGAATATAGAATTTTCAAACAATGCTATCAGGGAGGGAATGGCAATGTTCTACGATATAATTTCGTTATACAAGAAATGAAGTCAGTAATGATTGACTGATGCATTTTCAATCGTACATGATTCCAATGGTATTTACTGTCTTGCCAAAGGGATTAAATGTGCATCAAAAGCATTCGCAGCATAATAAAAATACAACTAAAAATATAAGCAGATATCTTATGTCAGACAAGAAAAGAGGGGCTCCTAAAAAAACTATACTAACAGCAGACCCAGCACAACCAGCACAACCAGCACAACCAGCACAACCAGCACAACCAGCACAACCAGCGACACCAACAGGCGCAACTGAAATCGAAATTGACCTGATTATTGAAGACATTCATCAACCGAGAAAGGAGTTTAATCAGGATACACTGCGCGAATTGACGGAAACCGTAAAATTACGCGGCGTGAAATCACCGATATCGGTGCGTCCCAATCCGGATAAACCGGGTACCTATATTATCAATCATGGCGCCCGACGCTATCGGGCCAGTATAAATGCCGGATTGAAAACCATACCGGCATTTATCGATACCGATTACAGCGAAGCAGATCAGGTCATTGAGAATCTACAGCGGGATAATCTGACATCAAGAGAAATTGCTGATTTTATCGGACGGCAATTAGCAGCCGGTAAAACCAAGTCCGATATTGCCAGGCAACTTGGCAAAACCAATCCGTATATCACCACACATGCCGCATTGCTCGATTTGCCTGATCCTATCGATGAAGTCTACCGGTCAGGCCGTTGCACCGATGTGACAGCCATCTATGATTTGACCCGATACTACAAGGTCAGCAAAGCGGAAGTCATCAACTGGATAAACATAAGTGCACCGGAGGAAATATCCCGACTGGACGTGAAACACTTCGGCAAATTCCTGGAGCAGAAAAAACAAAAAGGCGCCATCGATTCGGATGAACAAACACAACAAGCCGAAGAAAAAACCGATGCCATGGCCGATCAGCAAAAGCCAAACCAAAAAAGTGCACAGATTACCCTGCTCGATTCGATCTATCATCTGATCAAGAAAGACAAGCGCAGCCCAAAAGATTTAGTGCGTGAGTTGCCCAAAGATGATCAGAAACTGCTGACAACCAAGGTTAAAGATTATTTTGAGGAAGGCAGGAGCTGTTCGAATATGATTCAATACACCATCAATGCATTGCAGGACGGGCGCTTCTCTGCCAAAGGCAGTGGCGCGTTGCAATTGATTGCCTTTTTATACGGAACGGAAAGAACGGCAAATTTTGATCTGTTCAAAATCCTTGATGAGCTTGCCAATCAGGAAGCAGGTTAGTTAAATCAATTCATGTATGCAGCCCAGCCCACTAACAATCAACTAACGACTAGACAAAAGAAAAACAAAAATGGTAACCCAGAAACTGCGCATTGTTGTAATGAACGGACAAAAGATCATTCAGGCCCTGGTTAATAACGAATGGGAGACGACCGGCACCATCAAGAAAGTGGAAGAAGGCATCAAACCTGGTATTTACAATATTTACCTGGCGCAGAAACCCGAAGATAAAAAACAGTATGAAGGTAAAATTTTATACGTCGACAAGGAAAACGAAGTTTTTTATCAGCAGACTGGGAAAGATTTTATTGTGCATCAATTAAATATCGTGAACGGTAAGCCTGTTGCTGGGAAGGTTGTTGTTGTTGCGTATGATGGGGAGAAAGCGAGTTTGACTCAGATTGATTTTCAAAAAAAGACTAGAACGATAAGAATTTAATGCGAAAGTGTATGTTTTTCGGACAATGGTAGGATTGAGTGCACTTCTTGGAACAATGCCAAAAAGTCTCTATGGCCACTATTTTGTGCAGCTACAACATCTTGGCGTGAATTTATCGAATGAAAGCGCAGTTTTTGATGGAATAGTTGGCTCCTGGCAACTGGGAGCGCTTTTAAGTGACTATTTGCGGTCTTTTGCGGCTAAAAGCGGTTGACAATTGACTGTATGAAATGTAACTTGCCGACTATCTTCGGCTTTGATGTCACTTGAATTATTATCACCGATTGGGTGAAATTTGAACGAAACAATAAAGATCAGCTGATGGTGTTGTCATTCTTTGTTATCAGTTTGTTTATGGCAATTGAGGGTTCTAACGTGAAGCAACACGACTTTTGGGTGCAAAGAACTATCGCGCACGGATGCAGCGATGCGAGATGTTTCCCTATTGAACGCTTATTCGGCTGTCTCTAACAAGGGCCACCCTTGGTGTCCCTAGCGTTGGATGCCGAGGAAGTACTCTAAAAGGGTGTTTCATTATATGGGGTGGGCAGAGCTCTAACTGACAATGATCGTTAGGTTTAACTGTCAGCTGTTGGTACCGTCAAGCTCGTTGACTGGACATCCACCAAGGTGGATGTTACGAAAAAGGAAAAGCGAACGACAAGAGCAAATAAATGACCGAGATGGAAGATCGCTGGTTATCGGTGGATGAGATATGTAAATACCTTGGGGTCAGCAGTGATACCGTGTATCGTTGGATCGAACGATTCGACATGCCAGCGCATCGCATGGGTCGTCTCTGGAAATTCAAGAAGGACCAGGTAGATTCATGGATCGAAGCTGGGGGCGCATCGGCCGATTCGCTCAAGGAAGACAAAGATTCCAAGCAATGAAAAACGGATCACGGACAAAGGTCAGAGCGACGGAAGGGCGAAATATCTATGCCGTCGACTTATTCTGCGGTGCGGGTGGACTGACACACGGTCTTGTCAAGGCCGGAGTCAATGTTTGTCTTGGCGTGGACATAGATCCGGCTTGTGAATACCCCTATATCATCAACAACAATGCTAAATTTCTGCTCAAGTCGGTGGAAGATCTGTCAGCAGGTGAGCTGGCGACCCATTTCAGAAAGAATGGAATCAAGCTCCTGGCCGGTTGCGCTCCTTGTCAGACCTTTTCCAGATACAACCAGAAAGCGACAGAAGCCGACAAGCGATGGTGGCTCCTGCGGGAGTTCTCGAGATTTGTCAATGAGCTGTCACCAGATCTGGTGACAATGGAGAACGTGCCTCGGCTCGTCAAACAAAATGTCTTCGACGAATTCGTGACCAATCTCAAGGGTAACGGGTATTCGGTAGTGTATCAAGTCGTCAATTGCGCCGAATACGGAGTTCCACAGCAACGTAATCGTCTGGTGCTGTTGGCATCGAAACTTGGTAGCATATCCTTGCTCTCACCATCTGAAATCGGTAAGAAACCACAAACTGTCAAGGAAGCAATCGGCGATCTTCCCGCAATTCATGCCGGAACGAGTTACCATGAAGATCCGCTGCATCAATGTTCGGCTCTCTCAGAAATCAACATGCGCCGGATAGAAGTCTCCAGGCCTGGTGGAACTTGGCGTGATTGGCCCAAAGATCTGGTGGTCGACTGCCACAAAAGGTCTTCTGGAAAAACTTATCCGAGTGTCTATGGCCGCATGACTTGGGATAATCCCGCTCCAACCATGACAACCCAATTCTACGGTTTCGGCAACGGCCGCTTCGGACACCCCGAACAAAATAGGGCTATTTCCTTGAGAGAAGGAGCGATTCTCCAAAGCTTTCCACGGCATTACGAATTCGTTCGACCTGGGGAACAAATATGTCAAAAATCCATTGGAAGATTGATCGGTAATGCCGTTCCCGTCACCCTCGGAGAGGTTATCGGTGCGAGCCTGTTATCGCATGTGTCGGATGCGACCAAGAGAGTGTATCGGTCGAAACGGAGGAACTGTCGATCTAAATGACAGCAAGCAGTGCAAATTCGGCGAGCGGTGTCGTTCGTTTCGGTGCCATTCCCGAGCCCGGTCAATTCGTCGAAGTCCGACGTCGTCAATGGGTGGTCACCGATGTTTCCAGTGGAGCCTTGTCACCGGCGAGCAACGGTGATCAACACCTCGTCGGCCTGTCCTCCCTGGACGAAGATTCCATGGGCGAAGAAATCCAGGTCGTCTGGCAGATGGAGGCCGGAGCCCAGGTCCTGGAAAAGGCGGGTCTGCCATCGATCACCGGCTGGGACAGCGACGACCGCCTGGAGGCCTTTCTCGACGCCGTTCGCTGGGGAGCCGTCACCAACGCGGATCGCTCTTTTCTGCAATCGCCTTTCCGGAGCGGGATAACCATTGAGGACTACCAGCTCGATCCGTTGGTTCGAGCCGTCGAGATGGCTCGCGTCAATCTCCTCATCGCGGACGATGTTGGCTTGGGTAAAACGATTGAGGCGGGACTGGTCATCCAGGAGCTGCTCGTCCGTCATCGCGCCAGGACCGTGTTCGTCGTTTGCCCTGCCAGCCTGCAGGTCAAATGGCAGACCGAGATGCAGGAAAAATTCGGCCTCGAGTTTCGGATCGTCGACACCGAGTACATCAAGCGCCTTCGTCGCGAACGCGGCATCCACGTGAATCCTTGGACGTCCTATCCACGTCTCGTCACCTCGATGGACTGGATGAAGAGCGGCGAGGGTTTCCGGTTGTTGAAGGACGTACTCCCTCCTCACATTATCTATCCGAGAAAATTCGACATTCTGGTCGTCGACGAGGCGCACAACGTCGCACCGGCGTCGGCATCCATGTATGCCCTGGAAAGCCAGAGAACGCGGCTGATCCGGTCGCTCGCTCCTCACTTCACCCATCGGCTGTTTTTGAGCGCAACACCCCACAACGGATATCAGGAGTCGTTCACCTCGTTGCTGGAGTTGCTGGACGATCAGCGGTTCGCCAGGACGGTGATGCCGGACGAGAAACAGCTCCACCGCGTCATGGTTCGCCGACTGAAGAGCGACATCGTCGACGCGAACGGCAAGCCGGTGTTTCCGGTACGCAAGCTCGAAGGTCTCGAAATCGACTACCCCGAGGAGGAGCGGCAGATCCACGCCTTGCTCGGAGAGTACACGGTCGATCGTTCGAAGAGCGTCAAGGGCACGCGCTTCGAATATGGAACCGATTTTGTTCATATGCTTCTCAAGAAACGCCTCTTTTCCTCGCCCATGGCTTTCGCGCTCACACTTGCAAAACATCGGGACACTCTCGAACGCGGCAAGCCCAAAGGCGATCGCGACGCCATGGACGATCGCATTCTGCGTAAGGCGATCCTGAAAACCGAAGAGGAGTATTCGGACGACTCTCTGGTCGAAGAAGCCCAGCATGAAGCGGTCGAGGTGGTGGGCGAACTCGCTCCACCTCTGTCACGCGAGCAGAGAGACATGCTCGACCGGCTCACCGCATGGTCTGAGAAAGCACGCAACCGCGTCGACTCGAAAGCCAACGCCATTCTCGAATGGCTCGAGAGCCATCTGAAGACCGATGGTCGGTGGAACGGAAAGCGAGTGATTCTGTTCACCGAATACCGGGCCACCCATTCGTGGCTCCATCAGATTCTCACTGCCAACGGCTACGGCGGCGATCGCCTGATGTACCTTCATGGAAGCATGCTGCCGGACGAGCGCGAATCGGGCAAAGCCGCATTCCAGGCGCATCCAGACGTTTCACCGGTTCGCATCCTGCTCGCGACCGACGCGGCCTCGGAAGGTATCGACCTGCAGAACCACTGCAACTACCTCATCCATGTCGAGATTCCGTGGAATCCGAATGTCATGGAACAGCGTAATGGTCGTATCGACCGCCACGGACAGAAGGAAGAGGCCGTTTTCATCTGGCATCCGGTGGGGAAAGGCTTCTCCGCGAGTGCGGCCGCCAATACCCGATCAAGCCACGGGAAACCCGGAGATGTCTCAGGCGATCACGAGTATCTGATGCGTGCGGTCCTCAAAATCGACACCATTCGGGAGGATCTCGGTAGTGTCGGACCGGTTATCGCCCGACAGATCGAAGAGGCTATGCTCGGTCGACGCAGTGGTCTGGATACCGCCTATGCAGAAGCAAAAGCCGCCTCGGCAAGAAAGTTCGTCACGGCGGAAAAGCGTCTACAGGAGCGCATCGCCCGACTTCACGACAAACTTATGGAAGCGAAGAACGATTTTCATCTGTCGCCAGAACACATTGCGCGTGCGGTTGAGGTCGCTTTGGAACTGGCGGAAAAGCCATCGCTCAAGCCCATTAGATCAAGTCACGGTGAAAAGAGAAGTGTTTTCGAAGTACCCATCCTGCCCGGCTCCTGGGGCAGAGCCACCGTCGGGCTGGAACATCCCCATACCGGCGTTCGCCGCCCGATCACCTTCGATCACGATGTCGCCAAAGGCAGAGACGATGTCGTCCTGGCCCATCTCAACCACCGGCTGGTGCAGATGTGTCTGCGACTGCTTCGCGAGGAGATCTGGAAGCTCGACGACGTCAAACGACTTCACCGCGTGACGTTCCGAACCTTACCCGACAGTGAATTGCGAGTCCCGGCGGTGGCGGTTTGGTCGCGCTTGGTGATCACCGGCGGAGATCACCATCGCCTTCACGAAGAACTGACCCTCGCCGGTGGCGAAATCGAACACAAACGGTTCGCCCGCATCGCCCAGGTCGGCAAACTGGAAGCTCTGGTTGCCCAAGGTTCGCCTATCCAACCCGACCAGGCGCTGTTCGACGTTCTGAAGGACAGGTTCAAGCGCCACGAAAACGCTCTCATGGCAGCCGTCGAAGCGAGATCCAAGGACCGCTTGAAGTTTCTCGAGAACACCCTAGACAGGCGGATGAAAAACGAAGTTGCCGACGTACTGACGATCCTCGACGAGTTGGAGGGGAGCATCAGGAAGGAATTGGGCCAAGACGGCAAGCCTGTTCAGTTGTCACTCTTCAGTGATGAAGAACTCGGACAAATCAAGAAGGATACCCAAGCTTTGGAAGCCCGTTTGGCCCGGATTCCGGAAGAGCGGGAAGAAGAAAAGACCGCGATCGAGAAACACTACGCCATCCCGGCGGATCGAACGTTCCCGGTGGCCGTCGTGTTCCTCGTTCCTCAGACACACATAGGAGAAGGTGCGGCCTAATGAAGCATTTCGATGATTACTCGGATGACCGCACTCGAGGCATGTGCATCTACTGTGGTGGGCTTCCTGAAACACGAGAACACGTGCCTCCGAGAGTGTTTCTCGATGAACCCTATCCATCTGATCTCCCTATCGTGGATGCTTGCGCCAGATGCAACCATGCATATTCCTTAGATGAAGAATACATGGCTTGTCTGATTGATTGCGTTATCTCGGGAACAGCTGACTCAAACTCACTTCAACGTGAGACTACCAAGAAATCCCTACTTCACGCACTTGGATTGGCTGAACGTATTGCAAGAGCTCGAAGAGAAACGGATGACGGAGTTATTTTCGATGTCGAACACGATCGGGTTATGAATGTCATCAAGAAGGTGGCGGCTGGTCATGTTCTTTACGAACTTGGGTTGCTTGTTCCTTTAGATGAGGCGGAAGTGAGCATTGCTCCATTCACCTCTCTTGACCCAGAGAGCATTTCTTGTTTCGAAAACCTGGGTTTCGGCGAATTGGCGTTTTGGCCTGAAGTCGGAAGTCGGGCGATGCAGAGGCTTCTCGTCGCCGATAAGAATTACGAAAACGGCTGGATTCATGTACAACGTGGACGCTACCGGTACTCCGTCACGCAAAGTGATGCAATTGAGACACGAATGGTCTTTAGCGAGTATTTGGCTTGTTCGGTGAGGTGGGAGGAATGAAAACCGGCAATCTATCCCAACACGCCGAATGGCTCTCCCTGATCGAGATATCCGGTCCGTTCCTGACCGTGTCCATGCTGGACAAAGCGTTCCCGCAAGGGCTGGAAGCGGTGGCAACTCCGCGACGCCAGAAACTCAGGGCTGCCTATGAGGAATGGCGCGAAGCGGTGGACCAGGAAGACAGGCTGTTGCCGGAATTGCACCGGGAATGGGTCCGGCTGGTGCTGATGGAAATGCTCGAATACGATCAGGAATCCCTCGTCCACGCGGGCGACTGGCCGGACGAAATCCCAAGCGTTTCGTCGCAGGAGCACGCCGGGACCTTCAAGCCCGACTGGATCATCCGTTCTCCCGCAGACGGAAAGTCGCGCCTGTTCATCGCCGTTCTGCCGCCGGACACCGATCTCGAATCGGTTCAGCGAGATGACGGCTGGCCCGTTTCCCTCCAGGAGCGCATGACTCTGCTTTGCCGCGCTCATGGCGTGCGCGTGGGGCTTCTGACCGATGGCGAACGATGGATGTTGGTCAACGCGCCAGTCGGCTCCACCTCCAGCCAGGCATCGTGGTACGCACGTCTATGGTTCCAGGAGCCGATCACGCTGAAAGCCTTCCAGTCGTTGCTCGGTGTCCGGCGCTGTTTCGGCCCGGCGGAAGACACCCTGGAAACTCTGCTTACGAAGTCCCTCGAGCATCACGAGGAGGTCACCGACACCCTCGGCGAGCAGGTTCGTCGTGCGGTCGAGGTGCTCGTGCAGTGTCTCGACAAGGCCGACGAGGACCGCAACCGGGAACTCCTCCACGACGTTAAACCCACCGAGCTCTACGAGGCCGGGCTGACCGTGATGATGCGGCTGGTGTTCGTCCTGTGCGCGGAAGAACGAGGACTGCTCCTCCTCGGCGATTCGGTCTACGACCGGTGCTACGCCGTCTCCACCCTGCGCGGGCAACTGGCGGAAGAAGCCGATCGTCACGGACCGGAGGTGCTCGACCGCCGTCACGATGCCTGGGCCAGGTTGCTCGCTGTCTTCCGGTCCGTCTATGGCGGTATCGAACATGAAAGCCTGCGGATGCCAGCCTTGGGCGGCTCGCTGTTCGATCCCGATCGTTTTCCGTTCCTGGAAGGCCGGGCCAAAGGCACTCTTTGGCGGGATACCTCGGCCGCGCCGTTACCCATCGACAACCGCACCGTGCTGCTGCTTTTGAACTCGCTGCAGATCCTGGAACAGTCCGGCGGGGCGCTGCTGCTGTCCTACCGGGCGCTCGATGTAGAGCAGATCGGGCATGTCTACGAAGGCCTCCTCGAACACACCGTGGCTCGCGCTCCCCGCGTGACCCTGGGCCTGCAGGGATCGCAGAAGGCTAAGAACCCGAACGTGGCGCTCGCGGAACTGGAATCGGCGTGGCTGGACGGTGAAACAGCGCTCGTCAAATTGGTCCTGGACGTCACCGGGCGGAACGAATCGGCCATCAGGAACGGCCTATCCAAACCCGCTGACGACACGGTCTTCGGGCGGGTGTTGGGTGTCTGTGGTGGAGACACCACATTGGCCGAGCGTATCCACCCCTTCACGAACCTGATCCGCACCGACGCCTGGGACGACCCGATCGTCTATCGCGACAATTCGTTCATGGTCACCCTTGGGACCTACCGGCGAGAGACAGGTACCCACTACACTCCGAAATCTCTTACAGAAAGTATCGTTACCACCACGCTGGAACCGGTGGTTTACGTCGGTCCGGCCGGTGGCAAGCCCCGCGAAGAATGGACGCTCAAGCCGTCTCGGGAGATTCTCGAGCTCAAGGTCTGCGACCCCGCTATGGGTTCGGGGGCCTTCCTCGTTCAGGCCTGTCGCTATCTCGGCGAGAAGCTGGTGGAGGCTTGGTTGCACGAAGAGGCGGCCGGAAAAGTCATCGCCGTCGACGGCGAAGTTCTCGACCAACTAGATACGGAGGAACCCCTGCCGTCCCAGCTCGACGAACGGCTGACCATCGCCCGCCGCTTGGTCGCCGAGCGCTGCCTGTACGGGGTGGACATCAACCCGCTGGCCGTGGAGCTGGCCAAACTCTCCATCTGGCTGGTGACCCTCGCCAAGGGCAGGCCGTTCGGCTTTCTCGATCACAACCTCCGCTCCGGCGACAGCCTGCTCGGTCTGCATAAGCTAGAGCAGTTGACCAAGTTTTCGCTGCACCCTGAAAAGAAAAAAACCATTTCAATCTTCGCTTCCAATATCGAAGCGGCGGTCAAGGATGCACTATCGCTCCGCAAACAACTAAGGGAAACACCGATCCAGGATATCCGGAACATTCAATACATGGAGCGACTGGACCACCAGGCCCGGCAGAAGCTGGAATATATCGAACATATCGCCGACGCCATGATAGGTGAAGCACTGGTTTCCGGTAGCAGTCAGCGAGCGCTGGATACCGCCATGGACAAGCTTTCCACATGGGCGGCCACCTATATTGAAGGCGACAATGAGACCGGACGAAAGATTATTACAGAGGCGAGAAAGTCACTTTCCATTGATCTTCCGGCAGGTACTCCACCACGGAAGCCTTTCCATTGGGCACTGGAGTTCCCGGAGGTGTTCGAACGTGGTGGATTTGACGGAATTGTAGGGAATCCGCCGTTTTTAGGTGGACTAAAGCTTTTCACTTGTTTTGGGAGAGCTTACAGGGATTTTCTTTTTAAGTTTTTAGCTAATGGAAGAACTGGAGCAAGGGGGGCCGCAGACCTATGCGCATTCTTTTTCCTAAGAATAAGATATTTAATTAAGGAGCACCGCTGCTCGGGATTTATTGCCACAAATTCAATATCACAGGGGGATACGAAAACAGTATGCCTTGAACAACTTACCGAAAAATTAAGTATTGTTTCAGCAAGAGCCAGTATACCTTGGCCGGGCTCTGCAAGTATGGAAATATCAGTAGTTCATCTATTCTCAGGCATCTGGAAAGGCAGCTATTTTCTAGATGGAAAGTCGGTTGAATACATTTCTACTGGCTTAACAGAAGCGTCCAAACAAATGGCTACACCAAATAAATTGTTTTCCAATGATAACAAATCCTTTCAGGGATCGAATGTTTGTGGTAGTGGTTTTGTACTAACAGAAAGTGAGGTAAAGCAATTATTTTCACATGCCGCTGCAACTAAGGAACACATCATACTTCCGTACTTAAATGGTAAAGATTTTAACTCTAGTCCAATTCAGCAACCAAGCAAATGGATTGTAAATTTCTCTAATTACCCTTTAAAGAAAGTAGACATGGAAATAAGCTGGGCAACAGCAAATAAAACACAGCGAAATAAAATGTTAACTGAAGGCATAGTACCTTTAGATTATCCTTTTGTAGTTGCCGCAGATTACCCTGAGTATTTGAAAATAGTTGAAGAGAGAGTAAAGCCAGAACGATTGGCGCTAAAACCAATAAACAGCTTTAATAAAACAGCAGCAAGGCTGTGGTGGCAATACGGTGGACCAAGGATTGCGCTATATGAGAAATTATCGGAAATACAACGAGTATTGGTAACAGCCCGTGTGAGTGGAACGAATGCAGTTTCATGGGCCAATCCAGAAATGATTTTCGACGTTCAGTTAATCTGCTTTACAGTAGATGACGATGCATTTTTTTCTGTGATGCAGAGCAATTTTCATTGGATTTGGGTGTTCGAAACCTCATCGACATTGGGGGGTGTTGCAAATGTACGCTATACACCAACTTCCTGCTTTCAAACTTATCCATTTCCTGAATTTAATAATGAATTGCGATCAATCGGTTCAAAATATTATGATTTTCGAAAAGAATATCTTTTGAAAAATAGCATTGGTCTCACTCTTTTTTATAACCGGTTTCATGACCAATGTGATGTGTCAGATGAAATTCAAGAATTGCGTTGCTTACATACTCAAATGGACATTATCACATCAGCATCATACGGCTGGAATGATTTAGATCTTAGCCATGGATTTCATAAAATAAAGCAAGGTATACGCTTCACCATTTCCGATGAGGCTAGGCGTGAAGTTCTGCAACGCCTGCTCAAACTCAATCATGAACGTTACGAGGAAGAGGTCGCCCAAGGACTGCATGGCAATGCCGGAACTCGAACCTCAGACCGTGTTGCCCGCGCCACCCAGACCCAGTCCTCGCTTAATTCCGGCACAGAGGCCAAAACTACTGCCAATGGCGGGGCACCAGCTACAGCGATTCTTAATTTTTTAAATACGCACGACGGCTGGCACTTTAAGGCCGACATCCTCGCTGCTACCGGCATTACGGACGGTCAATGGAGTGCAGCAACCGCCGACTTACTCGCAGACGGCCTGGTTGAGCGGCAAGGCGAATGGCGCGAAGCACTATACCGTTCGATTTGCAAGGTAGACCAGTGATGCAATTCCAACAATTCCAGGAGCGTTCCAAGGAAAACCTTGAGCGGGTTAGAAACCTAGTTTCGATCTATGAATCTTTAGCAAATACTGAGAAAAAGCACGGAAAGCATGATGCCGATTTGCTGCGAGCAGCAGTGGTTTTATTGCACGCAACTCTTGAAGATTTTATTCGTGTCCTTATTGGTTGGAAATTGCCTTTTGCCACACCTGAGCAGATCAAAAAATCGGAGCTGCGGGTTTCATTTCATCAATTGGCTGAATGCAGAGAATCAACAGTGGGTGACTTCCTAGTCCACAGTACTGAAATGATTTTGAGTCGTTCAACCTACAACAACAAGTGTGATGTCAGTAAGGCATTAAAATCGATTGGGCTAGATATCAAAAATTTGAAAATTAATGATTTGGAGAGCGCCATGACCCGACGCCACAAAATCGTCCACCGTAGCGACCGGGGTGGTGAATCTGATTTGGGGAGGGTCAATCCGATTCAAGCGGATCATGTATTGAAATGGATTGAAAAGGTTGAGGTTTTTATGACGGTGGTGGCACAGCAATTGGAATTATCCGAACTGCAACACGATGATGAGGGATCGGTTAAAACATGAATGGTACTGTAAAAAGAAGTAACGCTTGGCTCATCCATCTCGGAGACGAAGCACACAACCGGCGCTTTTCCGTGACAGTCGATCACGGCTCTTCGCTCTTCCAAGGTGTTGAGGAAGGCGACGGTGTTTTGATAGCCGGTGGCGATACGATGGTTGTGGTCTCGTTCGCCCGCATCTATCGCATCCGTGCCAAGCTTGACGAAGCAACATTCTTCTTCGATGGTGTCCTTCCCGTGAATGACGGAAAGACACTGACTGATCTCGGTGTGACTGCCCCCGTATCCAAGGCGGCCATGGTTCGACTGGAGTGGTCGGTATTCGAGGCGGCGCTGAAGACGGCTTGCGGCATCGCCTTCGATGCCCTGCCCATACTGGAAGGCGGTTCCGCCGAGGAACAGGACTACGTGCGGGAATTGCTCCAGTTGGCTGTCATCGACGACCTGCTCGGTCCGGCGGACGGCCCGGTCGAGGAGATCGTGGGCATGAGCGTTCGCGATCGCTACCTGGTCGGCAAGCTGGCTCCGATGGACACGACTCCGGATGCGGCGGAGACGGACACCTTCGGCGAATCGGGATGCCCGGATTCCGAGGAGAGAGACGAGGAAGTCGACACGTCCACCAATCAATCCCTGGTGCCTTCGTCCATGGGTTTCACCTTCTGCGTCGACGGGGAACTGGAAAACGTCCAATTGTTCGCCAACTGGGGGCGCTACGAAAGGACGCAGAGCGAACAGGAGAACGAGGAGACGGGCAAATCTCCGCGTTGCTGGAAGCGCATACCCTCGGGCGGCTCCGCCGTGGTCTCCCTGAAGAAGAGGACCATCGAACCGATCCGGATCGACGCGGACTGTCCTTCGGTCGTGGTGCAGGGCTCGGTCAGCGCCCCACTGGAAAACGGCGACAGGCTGGTGACGCTCTTTCTGGTCAACACCCAGACCATACCCGAACAGAACCAGGATCAGGCCTGGATCTTTCAGCCCGAACTGGTCGTGCGGGACAAGGAAGGGCGTGCGGTGTTCCGGCGTCGCCCGATCCTGCTGGCCGACGAATTCGACGAGGAGCGTAAAGCGCTCGAAATGATCTATTGGGACCGGGTCGAGTTCGCCGTCGGACATGGCATTTCGATCCACGCGATCGCCTCGGAGGAGGATCGCGAGCGGGCCACGGAGGTAAGGACAGCCGTGCTGCCCGAGTACGAGATCCAGGTGACCGAAACGCCCGGCCTCGAACCGGAAGACCGCCCGGCCATGCGTCGGATGATCGAGGACGGTCTGCTCGACATGGAGCGGCTCGCCGAACTCGCTACACCCGAAAAGCGCGACGAATTGGTCGCCGGGCTGAAAGTGCTGACGGACGACTACGCGGAGTGGATCGCCGAAAACCGGAATGCCATCGGCAGCGAGGTCGTGGGATACGACATCCCGGCTACCGAGGCGATGGATCGCTGCAATCTGATACTGGAAAGGTTGAGGGAAGGCATCGACGTCCTCGCGTCGGACGACCGGGCGCTGGCCGCTTTCCGGTTCGCCAACCGGGCCATGGCCTCGCAGCGCATTCACAGCATCTACGCGCTCGCCAAGCGCCGTGGAGACGAGGTGACACTCGACGCTCAGAACGTCCGCAAGAACCGCTCGTGGCGTCCGTTCCAGTTGGCGTTCATGCTGCTTTCGATTCCGGCGCTCGCCGACCCGACTCACCGGGACCGCACCCAACCCTTGGAGGCTTTCGCCGACCTGCTCTGGTTCCCTACCGGCGGCGGCAAAACAGAGGCCTATCTCGGTGTCGCGGCCTTCACCATGGGCGTCCGTCGCCTCCAGGGCAACATGGGCGGCCTCGATGGCGGGCGTGGCCTGGCCGTGATCATGCGCTACACCTTGCGGTTGTTGACCCTGCAACAGTTTCAACGGGCCACGGCCCTGATCTGCGCCATGGAAGTGCTGCGTCGGGCCGAACCGGAGGTCTGGGGCGATGCGCCGTTCACCATCGGTCTCTGGGTCGGCCAGCGGGTCACGCCGAACACCACCGACGAAAGCCACGCGGCGATCGAAAAGGAACGGGACGGCAAGTACGGCACGGGGTCAACCCCAGCCCAGTTGACCAGTTGCCCGTGGTGCGGTTCCGAGATCGCTCCCGGGCGGGAGATAAGGGTCGACAGGGATCTCGGCCGAACCTTCGTCTATTGTGGCGACAAGTACGGTCGGTGCGAGTTCAGTCAGGCGAAGTCGAAGAATCTGGGGCTTCCGGTCCTGGTAGTGGACGACGAAATCTATCGCCACCCGCCCTCGATGCTGATCGCTACTGTGGACAAGTTCGCCATGATGGCCTGGCGCGGGCAGGTGCGAGCGCTCTTCGGCAAGGCGAACCGCGAATGTCCACGCCACGGGCTGCTCTGGCCCGAGGCCGACTGCAACGGCAATCACACCAAGAAAGGGTCACTGGAAGCGGTCAAGGTCAAAGAGATCACTCCCATCCGACCCCCGGATCTGATCATCCAGGACGAATTCCATCTGATCAGCGGATCGCTGGGAACCATGGTCGGCCTGTACGAAACCGCCGTGGACGAACTTTCGACTTGGACGGTCGACGGCAAGGCTATCCGGCCCAAGATCGTCGCTTCCACGGCGACGGTACGCAAGGCCGAAGAACAGGTGAACAACGTCTTCCTCCGCAGGGTTTCGGTGTTCCCTCCCCATGGCCTCGATGTCGAGGACAACTTCTTCTCGGTGCAGCGTTCGGTGGAAGACAAGCCCGGGCGTCTCTACATGGGGATCTGTTCGCCAGGCAGCTCCCGTCCCGCCGTTCTGATCCGTGTGTACGTCGCCCTGCTGACCGCCGCCCAATCGCTGTTCCAGCGCTTCGGCGCGGCGGCCGACCCGTACATGACCGTGGTCGGGTATTTCAACTCCCTGCGCGAGTTGGGGGGCATGCGGCGGCTGGCCGAGGACGACGTGCAGACCCGTGCCTATCGCGTCCAAATGAGCGACGTGAAGCGACCGGGGCTGAGCCAGCGTTCGGTACGCATTGTGGACGAGTTGACCTCGCGGGTTTCTAACAAGGAGATTCCCAAGAAGCTCGACCAACTGGAGGTCAAGTTCAAGCCCACCTGGGAAAAGGGCGAGACGCGGGCCATCGACATCGTCCTGGCCACCAACATGCTGTCGGTGGGCGTCGACGTCAATCGTATCGGACTGATGGTCGTCAACGGCCAACCGAAGAACACGGCGGAATACATTCAGGCAACGAGCCGCGTCGGTCGTTCCTTCCCGGGACTCGTTTGTACCGTGCTCACCTGGTCGCGGCCTCGAGATCTGTCTCATTACGAAACCTTCGAGCACTATCACGCGACGTTCTACAAGCATGTTGAGGCCCAGTCCGTCACGCCGTTCGCGGCGAGAGCGCTCGATCGTGGCCTGACCGGTGCGATGGTGAGTTTGCTCCGGCTCGAAAACGATTCCATGAACCCGAATCCCGGGGCGCAATCCCTCGACAGTTCCGGTAAGGTGGAAGCCCTGAGAGCACGAAAGGTGCTGTCCGAGCGTGCCTGGAAAGTGAAGGACAAGGCGGCGAGAACCACCGCCGACAACATGACCGCCGATCGGATCGACCGGTGGGTGAAGGAATCGGTCAAGGCCGGGCGCAGACTTGGGTACGAAACGGAGCGTGGCCAAGGAGACCTTGCCGCCCTCCTGAAAAAACCGGGAGCATTGGCATGGGACGAATTCACGGTTCCCATGTCGATGCGTGAAGTGGAACCTGGAGTTCAATTGATCATGGATGCCTCGAAGCATTCTTCCGAACCTCCGTCCTGGAAACCGAAGATCAAGAAAGCGAACGGAGGTGACGCATGAGTTCCTATCTCGTCGGGCAAGTTCGCCCCAGTCAATTGCTCTGGACCTACGGTCCTGGTGCTCTGATCGACCTGCCGAATCTTTCGGTGTTGACCATGGGGTTGGACCGCTGGAATCCGGACCGATGCCCACCGATAGAGGAGGCTCGGCTGCTGGCCGCCGTTCGCCGGGTTCTTGGTCCTCAAGTGGAACGGCTACGGATGCCCCCCTTTCTGAGAGAGGATGGTGTCGATCCCATGTCCGCCGAAGGCAAGATCGGCGTACCGGTCCGGCCCTTTCCGCGTTGGTTGAGATGCGTCAAATGCGGTCTGCTGGCCGAATACGATTCGGGCCTGTTCGACATCAAGGCCAACCCGTACCGTCCTGAGCAAACCCATTTCGTGCATTCGAACTGCGAGAAAGGCAAGAACGCCGATGCGGTTCCCGCCCGTTTTCTGCTCGCGTGCAGAAACGGCCACCTCGACGATTTTCCGTGGCATTGGTTTGTGCATGGCGGCCCCTCCGAGTGCAAAGGGACGCTGCGTTTCTTCGAGCGAGGCGCTTCCCTGCAGACCGAAAACCTCTGGGTCAAATGCGACACCTGCGATGCGGCACGCTCGCTGGTTCATGCCTTCGGGCGGGAGGCGCAGGAAAACCTTCCCGCCTGTCGGGGACGGCACCCCCACCTCAACCAATACGAGGAATGCAGCGAGGACCCCAGAACCATCCTCCTGGGGGCGACCAACGGATGGTTCCCGATCACGCTGTCCGTTCTCGCGATTCCTCTCGAACGCGACCAGCTCGGTCAATTGATTCTGGATGGATGGGAATACTTCTCGGATGCGGAATCGGCCGACGAGATCAAGGTGATCGTGAAGACCCTGGTCAAGAGCGGCAGCCTGCCCGGAATCGACAAATGGGATCATAGGGACATCTGGAAGGCCGTCGAAGACCGAGAGGAAGGTAGTTCGGGTGCCACGGTCATATCCGAGGGCGACATCAAGGACCCCGAATGGGACGTCCTGACCTCGGACGATCCTCCGGCGGACTGGCCGCATTTCCTGAGCAGCAAGACCGAAACACCGGAGGGCTATCGAGACCGTCTGGCCAGCGTGTTGCTCCTGGAACGGCTCCGCGAAGTGAACGCCCTGATCGGCTACACCCGGGTGGAGGCTCCCGAGGAATCGACCGATCCGGACGAGCGACCTCTGATGGCCGATCTCAGCCGGAACAAGCCCGACTGGATACCCGCCAGCGAGGTGCATGGTGAAGGGGTATTCATCAGGTTCGACGAGAATGCCGTGGCTGAATGGGAAAAGCAAAAAGCCGTTCAGGCCAGAAGCCAAAAGCTGGAGGCGGGTCATCGGGGCTGGCGGAACGCACGTGGGCTGGACCCCGACGAGGGATATCCTGGAGTCAGATACGCCATGCTGCACACGTTCGCCCATCTTCTCATTCGGGAGCTGGCTCTCGAATGTGGCTACAACGCGGCGAGTATCCGGGAACGTATCTACGCGAAGAGCGATGAAGAATCACCCATGGCAGGCGTATTGCTCTACACGGCCGCCGCCGACTCCGATGGGACCCTGGGGGGCCTCGTGGAACTCGGGAAACCCGAAAATCTCGGCAGGCTGATCGAACAGGCTCTCGATCGGGCCACCACTTGTTCATCTGACCCGCTTTGCTCCGAACACAATCCGGGTGTCGACAGATCTCTTCATGCAGCGGCATGTCATGCCTGTACTTTCGTCGCCGAAACATCCTGCGAACGAGGGAACCGCTATCTCGACAGAGCTCTGCTCGTTAGGACATTCGAGGCCGTAGACGCCGCCTTCTTTGCCGGGAACGGAGGCGAGAATGGATGATCTGTTGGCAGTGATCGCCGAACTCGGTCTGGAGTTGCATCCCGACCGAGTTTCCACCGTGGCGGCAAAGATCGAAACGCTCGGATCGGTCGAGCAATTCGCCTTGACCAAATCGAGCTTCGGTCCCAACGCGGACAAAGAGTTGGTTGGGCGATTGGATCGTGCCTGGAAGAACAGCAAAGACACCGCTCCAAGCGATGTGGCGTCCGCTCTCCGGGGAGCTTCGGCGGCGGCAGTCTTGCACGAGAATCGCGGAGCTGTGGAGTTGGTATGGACAGGTCCATTTACTGGACAGGTGCCGGTAAGGCATACGGAACAGGTGCTCTGTGAAGTCATCGAAGCCGCGAAGAGACGGTTGTTTCTCGTCAGCTTCGTCGCCTACGAGGTCGATTCGATCATCCGGGCTCTCCGTGGTGCCATCGGTCGCCAGGTCCAGATCGACGTGTTGCTGGAGTCGTCGGACAAGCATGGCGGGCGGGTGACATACGATTCCGTCAAGGCCATGAAAAGCATTCTCCCTTCGATCGACGTTTACGTCTGGTCCTCGGAAACGAAGTCGAAATCGGGACAATTTTCGGGAGCCGTTCACGCCAAATGCGCCGTGGCGGATGGTGAACTGGCCTTTATCACAAGTGCGAATCTCACCTCCGCCGCGATGGAGCGCAACATGGAACTCGGTGTCCTGGTCAAGGGCGGAGAGCTGCCCTTCGAGCTTCACCGTCATCTGGAAGCGTTGATCTCGACGAAGGTCATCGAAAGAGTATGTGAGGGCAACGAAAAATGAATACGGAAATCGGAGCGACCGGCATGGCGGACAACGATCATTACAAGATGACGGTGGATCTGAATGTCCTCGATCATCTCGGGATCAATCTCTACAGCAATATCGCCGCAGTCTTGACCGAGGCGGTCGCCAACGCATGGGATGCGGATGCCGAGAACGTGGAAATTGGCATAGACCCCGACGGTAAGTTTATCGAAATCAAAGACGACGGTATCGGAATGTCCATCGAGGATATGAACACCAAGTATCTCCGGGTGGGGTATCGGCGGCGAGAAGAAGATCAAGATACCGGGCGCACCACGGCGAAAGGCCGTCCGGTGATGGGACGGAAGGGGCTCGGAAAATTGTCCCTTTTCTCCATTGCCAACACGATCGAAGTTCACTCGGCAAAGAACGGAGAATCCCATGGACTGAGAATGACGGTTGACGGGATTCACAAGTCTGTCCAGGACAAGGAACCTTTTTACAGCCCGGAGCCGCTACCTCGGGAGGAAATCCAAGTTACCAACGGGACGGCGATTCTGTTGAAGGATATCAAGCGCCAGCGTCTCGGGCGCGGGGCCACAGCCTTGAGAAAACGACTCGCTCGCCGTTTTTCTGTCATCGGAGAAGCGCACGGATTCAAGATTTTGATCGACGGGCATCCGCTCAGCACCGCAGACCGGGGGGACTTGCCCATGGTTCAGTTCCTGTGGAGTTTCGGAGACGAAGAACCGGACCTTTCGTCCGCAGGGCAATTGTTGGAGCGAGAAGCCCTCTCGGATAGGCTCGACGCATGGGATGAGGACTGGTGGTCGGTTACCGGATGGATCGGTACTGCCCGTTTGCCGAAACAGCTCGACAGCGACGATGCGGGCAACCTGAACAGCATCGTAGTCTTTGCGAGAGGTCGGCTCTTTCACGAAAATATTCTCGACAAGTTGAACGACGGTCGCCTCTACACGAAATACCTCACCGGGCAAATCGAGGCCGACTTCCTCGATGCGGACAATGAACCGGATATAGCCACGAGCGACAGGCAGCGAGTTCAGGAAGACGATCCACGATATGTTCAATTGATCGCTTTCCTCAGAAAGCAACTCACGCAGGTCGAGAGACGCTGGACGGAATGGCGGCGACTCCACGAGGTGGAAAAGGCCAAGGAAACATCACCGGCGCTGGCCGAATGGCTGGATTCCCTGCCTGAAGGATTCAGAAATAATGCCGAGACATTGATAGCAAAACTCAGCGCATTGCCTGTGGACCAGGATGAAGACAGAAAACTCATGTACAGACACGGCATACTAGCTTTTGAACGGATGAAGCTTCGTGGCTCGGCGGATGAATTAGCCGAGTATATTCATGATATCGACAAGCTCCTCGCCATTCTCGCCGATCGGGATGCACTTGAAGCTTCACTGTATCGTGATATCGTCAAATCTCGTCTCGATGCCATCAAGGATTTTCAGGGTATAGCAGACGACAACGCCAAGGAAAGCATTCTGCAAAAATATCTTTTCGACCATCTCTGGTTGCTTGATCCAGCATGGGAACGGGCGACTGCCAGTGAAGTCATGGAAACCAGACTTACGACCGACGGTATCCTTACTCAGGACATGACCGAAAAGGAGAAGCTCGGACGAGTCGATATAGCCTATCGAACAATGGCTGGTAAGCATATCATAGTGGAGTTGAAACGAGTCAAACGAAAAATGAAGCTGTTAGAATTGCAAGAACAAGGGCAAACCTATGTAGATAAGCTCAAAAAGATTCTCCTGGCTCAGGGTGATGCGACACCGAATATTGAAGTTGTTTTTGTTCTCGGTGAACCAATTGATGAAGAAGGCAATAACCCCGACCGTATGAAATCTTCGATGGCCGCAATCTCACCAGGAAGCAGAATCGTTCATTACGACTCTCTCATTAGAGGAGCTCAGGAAGCCTATTCCGAATTCTTGAAAAAGAGCAAACAACTCGACAAACTTGAGGCAATCGTCGATAGAATATGAACGACAGCGAGTGTAGGTGAGATCGTGGATACTGTGGACAAGGCGACTCGTTCGAAGATCATGTCCAGGGTCGGACAAAAAGACACCTGTCCGGAGATGAAACTTCGAAAGTCGTTACACCAACTTGGCTTGAGATATCGTCTCCACGACAAGAAACTACCCGGTTCTCCAGATATTGTTTTCCCTCGTTTCAAGGCAGCCTTGTTTGTCCATGGTTGTTTCTGGCACCGACATGGTTGTAAGGCGACTACAATGCCTGAAGCCAACGCAGATTTCTGGCGAAAGAAGTTCAACGAAAATATTGCCAGAGACCGACGGTACATTGAAGCTCTTCAGAATGCAGACTGGAGAGTAGCGGTGGTTTGGGAGTGTTCACTAAAAGGCAAAGGTGCCGACCCTACTGAAGTTGCGAGACTTGTGTTTGAATGGTTGGTTTCGCGAGAAAAACACAAAGTTATCCCCGTAAGTTAAAGGTTTGGAATGGAAAAAGAGCAATGGCTATTAGCGAGAACGTTTAAAGTTTTGTGGCCATTTTCTGGCTGTATGCATGACAGCCAAAATACGAATATCTTTGTCGGTTATCTGGTAAACGAGAATGTATGGAAGATCATTCATTACCATCTCACGCGTACCAAAAACACGACCTAATCGACCAATTTCGGGGTGACGCGATAAATTATCAGCAGCAGCTTTTATTCTAATTAAAACGTTATAAGCAGCGTTGGAGTTTTCTTGTACAATATAATCTCCAATTGATTTCAAATCTTCTAGCGCTTCATTAAGCCATACAACAGCACTCATGCTTTAAATTTATTTATGATGGCATCGATATCATCGCTCGAATGGAACTGTGCATTTTTTCCCGAAGCAATATCCAAACGTTCTTGAATTTTCTTTGTTTGCCAATCATAAATTTCAAGATAGTGATCTATAGCCTGATTAACCAGCCAATTTCGAGAACGATCTAAACTGTTTGCGATAGCATCTAATTTTTGTTGTTTTTCTGGTGTCACTGATACACTCATGCGTCCTGTTTCACTTGCCATTTTTAATTCCTTAAGCAGATGTAATCATAGTTAATCATATCACATAGATAAATATGATTTGCAAGCTGAAATTACACAAGTGAATGTTGAAGCAATGATTTCTTTGTATCATGAAAATAATTGTGCCAAATATGTGCCAAACTGAGATTGAAATATAGTCATTTGAGGTTGTTTGACACTGTTTTTATGCTTGGCAAGCGCTGTAAGTTATTGATTATATTGAATGTGAATTTTCTCTTTGCTTCTCATAATCCCTTGGTCGTTGGTTCGAGTCCAACCAGACCCACCAAATAATCAAGCACTTAGTTAGATAATAACTAGTGTCTGCCCGAAAACCCCATTTTCACCACCAACCTGCCTAATTCTTAATCACCTCGAACAAAATTCAGCGGAACGATTCCGCCAAAAACACGTTCATTTGTGATTTTCAGGAAATATTGCACGAAAACCCCGAA